>DUFF01000057.1 GCA_011174815.1 Dehalococcoidia bacterium
ATTGGCGATATTCTATTCGATGTCGCCCAAAAGCTAGCTGGGAAATTGACCAAGAGTGGCACCAGAGCCATTGCCGTCAGAACGGATGTAACCAAGAAGTCGGATTTTGATAATCTAGTTGCCACCACGATAAAGGAATTTGGCAAGATAGATATTTTGGTTAATGCTGCCGGCATCACTCAAGATATATTGTTGGCTGACATCGATGAAGCAGCATGGGATCGCATGCTTGAAGTGAACGCAAAAAGCGTATATCTGGGCATTAAATCGGTGATGCCGCACATGATTGCCGCCAGATATGGCAAAATCGTGAATATCTCCTCTCGCTCCGGGAAAGAGGGACAGCCCGGACTTTCCCATTATGCCGCCTCGAAGTTCGCCATCATTGGCTTCACTCAGGCAACGGCCAGAGAACTGGCACCATATGATATCAATGTGAACGCTGTCTGTCCAGGTATCCTGCGCACCGATATGTGGGAGAAAATCCTCGATACTCGCTCGGCACGTATCGGCATTCCAAGAGAAGAAGTCTGGTCGAGGGCGATGGAAACCATTCCCCTGAAGAGACCGCAGGTGCCAGAAGATATCGCCAGTCTGGTGCTCTTTTTAAGCTCCGATGTCTCCCGCAATATCACCGGGGAAGCGATCAGCGTCAATGGCGGCGCACGGATGGACTAGCCCTTTACGACCTTCAAACTGTCAATGTAGGAAACCATGTCCCTTATGGTCAAGAACTCCTTCATCTTCTCAATATCGATTTCGATATTGAACAATTCCTCGGCAGCAATGACGATCTGCACCCAGTGCAATGAATCGGCTTTGATATCTTTGAGCGCCGTGTCCAACTCTATTTCATCAGCGCCGCAGTGAGCAATCCGGGTGACTATCTTTTTCAATTCGTCCAGCGTTGACATGTTTCCTCCTTATTACCTGCTTTCACACTGAGAGCGTTTTTTGAACCTTTTCCAGTTCGGCACGGAGTGTCTCGATAAACCCGCTCTCCACAGCCAGTTTCGTCTGTCTTATAGTGCCGGCAATTTGCGGCTCTCGACTCGCACCATGGGCCACCGCCGCCACCCCATCCACACCCCATAATGGTCCGCCACCCAGCGCCACTCCCGGACTCAGCAACCGGTAGAGCGTATTGGTCACTTTTTCCAGCTCATTCGACGGAAGTTTGTCCTTCAATCCCTCGGCAAGCCAGCCCTTGATTGCCCGTCCCAGCCCTTCGCAGAATTTGACTAGGATATTGCCCACAAAGCCATCGCAGACGATGACGTTTGCCCTGCCGAAGACAATATCCATACCTTCCACATTGCCGATGAAGTTCAGCCCGCTCTTTTTCAGCAGGTCATGCGCTTCTTTAGCAAAGTCCGTGCCCTTGCCCTCTTCAGAACCGACGTTAAGCAGGCCGATGGTCGGTTTTTCTATTCCCAGAAAGCTTCGCGCATAGACGCTGCCGGCAACGGCGAAATTGACCAGATGATAGGGCTGGCAGCCCACATTGGCACCCAGGTCCAGCACTACCGTCTTCGGTGACAGGCCGAGGAATGGACCGCCCACCACTGGTCGCTCTATACCTGGCAGTGCACCAAGGTACTGCAGGGCACAGACCATAACCGCCCCGGTGGAGCCGGCACTGACCATAGCGTCGGCGTGGCCTTCTTTGACCAAGCGGGCCGTCACCGCCATTGAACTGTTGGGCTTGCGCATCACAGCGATGGCCGGCTGCTCTCCGTCCTCAATCACCTCGGTTGCCTCAACGAGGCGAATCGACAAACCAGTCGCCTCATGCTTGGCCATCTCGGTTTCAATTTCAGCCTTCGGCCCAACGAGGATTATAGCCACATCAAGGTCGCGTGCCGCCTGAACAGCACCGCTGACAATCTCCGCAGGGGCGAAGTCGCCCCCCATCCCGTCAACGGCAACCCTTATTTTCTCACCCATAGCGTCCTCCTTTTCACCAGGTATGGTTTATGGCTTCCCTAGGACATACCGTATGACAGTTTCGTCCAAGTTTGCTGAGGCATACCTCGTATCCCGGGCACAACAGGGCAAGTTTCTTTCTGGCATCTTCTTTCACCCTTGCCTTCAGCTGTCCATTGTCATCAGCGGCAACCTCGAAGATACCGGAAGGGCACGCCGGCACACACTCTCCGCAGCCGTCGCATCGGCCGGTATCGATGGTGATGAAGTAGTTGCCTGTGCCATCCGAGTAACCATATTGTACTTTTGCTGGCACGGCAGCAGCCTTGCCCCGGCACCTATCTTCAGCAAAGAGCGCCGCCCCCAGCGCGCCGATTATCTGCGGGTCCTCGCTGAGGAGAGGTTCAAGGCCTACCTTTTCTCGCAGTTGCGCCACCATCCCCTGGTTCTTGGCGATGCCGCCGGTGATGGTGAATTCCTTTTCAATGGATACCCGCTTGAGCAGGTTAAGGCAGCGGGTGGCTATGGCTTCATTCAGTCCGGCCAGAATGTCCTCCTTGCTCACTCCCTTGCGCAGATAAGCGATGGCTTCTGATTTAGCAAAGACAGCGCAGATGGTATTGAAGGGGATGGCCTGTTTCGACCTGAGCGCGGCTTCGCCGATTTTCTCCAGAGGGATGTTGAGCACATCAGCAATCATCTCCAGGAAGCGCCCGGTGCCTCCGGCGCATTTGTCATTCATAATGAAATTGTTCACCCGGCCTTCCGCATCGCAGTTTATCGCCTTGCAGTCCTGCCCGCCCATATCCAGTATGGTCCTGACCTCTGGAAAGTACCAGGTGATACCACGGGCATGGCAGCTTATCTCCGAGATATTCTCATTGGCGAAGGGCACCAGAACTCTGCCGTAACCTGTGGCCACCACGTATTCCATGTCATCGAGTGCAAGCCCGGTACCTTCCAGCGCTCTGGCTATGGTCATCTGCGAGGTCTTGACACTCTCCGGCCCGGTATCGCAGGTCACCGAGGAAACGATGGCGCCATTGTTCATCACTACCGCTTTGGCGGCTCGCGAACCGATATCTATGCCAGCCACAATCATCCGCTTATACCCTTCTCAATGCTCTCCTGAGCGACAACTGCCGCACCGAGTGCAGCCACCAGCTGTGGTCTTTCAGGCACCAGAACGGCAAAGCCGAGTTCGCCCTCCAGAATTTTGACCAGTCCGCCGTTCATGGCCACGCCGCCAGTTACGGCAACGTCACGCTCGATGCCAATTCTCTTGCAAAGGGAGATGATGCGGCTCACCACGGAATAATAGATACCAGCGACGATATCTTCCTTCGGCGTGGGCGGTTCGCGGTGGACGTGGGATATCACCTCGGACTCGGCAAACACGGCGCAGGTGCTGGTGATATCGGCCCTTCCTTTTGCCTGCAGGGATAGCGCTGCCATCTCGTCAAGCGGCATCTGCATCAATTTGGCCATCTGCTGCAGAAAGATGCCGGTGCCGGCAGCGCACTTATCCTGGTTCACCCAATCATTGAGCCGTCCCCGCTCGCTTATCTTGATAACTGTGCTGCTCTCGGCGCCCATATCGATTGACATTCGGGCCGATGGGAAGAGGCGGTGAACGCCCCGGGCGAGGCAGGAGGTCAGCGATTTCGACTGCTGGCTCAGCGATATATCTTTTCCGCCAGCGCCGGTGGAGACAATAAAAACGCCATCGTCCTTTTTGAGACCAGCCTGTTTTAGCGCTTCGTCAATGGCATTTCCGGCGCTCTGCTCGGATTCGTCGCCGCTGGCGATTACGCTTGAGGCGATAATCCCTTCGCCATCGAGGATGACCGCTTTCGTGGTCAGGCTGCCGATATCTACACCGAGCGCTCTCATAGTGAATTAAACGCACCTACCGGTCTTCCAGCAGCTCGAAGAACTGCTCCATTTTCTCGCGTATCTCCGCCTCGGAGTTAATCGTCGGGTCAACGATATCGCAATCGATGGTCAGCACTGGCACATCGACCTCGTTGAGCAAATCTTTGAACAGTTTTACCGTAGCGCAGGTATGGCGACAACCCATAAACGCCCAGTAGACGGCGCCATCAACCTTATACTGCTCGGCGCAGTCAACGAGGTCCTGCAGTGCTTCCTGCCCGAGCGGGCCGTACATACTGCGCCTTTCCGGGATCATGGCCGCTTTCCTGGCCACGCTTTCCAGTGGCTGTGACGGGTCAAGCCTGCCCTCTGCCCACCGGGTAAAGAGTGGTTCCACCACGCTCACCACGCCGTACTCCTGTCCGATTTTCTCCAGAAATCCCATCAGGTACATCGGTGGCACAAAAAGAGTCATCAGGCGGAACCTTTCCGGAGAAACGGCGCCCTTTCTTTCACGGACCATTTCTGCCAGCTCGTCGCGCAGCGCCTCCAGGTATTCGATGGCTTCCGGCTGGCCGGGACAGAGATAGTCGGTGGTCAGCAGCTGCAGGAATCCCCTATTGGGGAACGGCGAAGGCACCGTCTTGCGCAGCTCACCTATTTCCCGGAATAGCTCCATCTGATGGTCCATCCTCTGCACAATTTTCGAAAGCTTATCCCAGTCCATCTTCTGCCCCGATTTCTCCTCAAGAAAGCATATCATATCCTCCAGTTCTCCGAGAAAGTACTTGTCCTCCGTCTCGCTGCGCTGGAAAGGATGATCTAAATAAAAACCGGGGCATTTATTTATCTCCATTATCAACTCACCGCTCTTGGCCGTGTTATCGCAGATAAGGTTTGACCAGAGCATGGCGTCTGGTCGGGGCAGCGCGCCCAGAGAGAAGGCACCGGCCAGGCCGCGGTGGGGGGAACAGATTTCGGGCACCAGGCCCAGCTCGGCACCGGCCGAGAGTATCTCCGCCTGCTCGCCGAGAAACAGCGCCATCATCCAGGTAGTGGTCTCCGTATGCATAGGCACGATATCCATGGCGTAGAGAATCTCGCTGGGGAAAAACACAGTATGGGCAGCGATAAACTTACCTTCATCATGGGCATTGAGCAGGCAAGTATAGTAACTGGTCAGCATCTTGTAATACAATGCTTCGCTCTTGGGCGATGCCGGATTCGCCTGATTCATCCGCATTATGAGGCGGGAAGCCCGTATAATGGCGTCTATTTTACTTTTCTTTGTCTCGGATACCATCGTTATCTTTTCCTTGCCTCAATCATTTCCAGAAATGCCTGCACCCTGGTCTGAATCTGACCAGACCCCGAGGTGCCGTACTCCACGTCGAGGGCCAGCACCGGCACTCCCACCTCTTTCAGCCTGTCCCGTAGCAGCGGCAGGTCATGGGCATAGGGAACGCAGTAGCGGATAATCTGGCTGATGACGCCGTCCACCCTGAATTCTTTGACCAGATTGAGGATGCGGTTGAACCTCTCATCCGAGGGCACCATGCGTGCGCAGGGGAAATTGTTCAGGTAGCGCTTGGAAATGGCTTTAACGGGGCTTTCCCCCTTTTCCACGACCACCGGGTCCGACCAGTAGCGGGTGCTGGTGCAGAGTTCATCGGTAACCACCAGCCCCCCCTGTGCTTCTATGGAGTTGATGAATTCAGGGTTATTCATCACGCTCCCTACCACCATCAAGCGCGCCCGGCCTTTATGTGTGATACTCGATTTACTCAACTCTTCAAGCAAATCTTTCAGCCACCGGTTGAACGTCTCTTTGGGCATACGGAAGCTGGCATTAAGCACCTCCATGGTTTCGGCACCGGAAATCGGTGGCGCGTCAGCCTTGCGCAGTTCGTACAGTTGTTTCAGGAGCGCCCTCGACCGGTTAAACACTTCAATAGAGTTGATAAGCTGCTCGTCAGGTATTTTTCGACCCAGAAATTCCTCCAGGTGCTCCTTGAACTGCGTCACCTGCTGGTAATAGAGGTCGTGGGCTTTCCCGGTATATTTCCGCGGCACGGTCAGGATGTGGTGAAACGGCGTCTTTATGTAGTACTGCCACAGGTCGAAGAGACGTCGGGCACCATCACAGGTAGACCCGGCAACCATGCCGTCGAGGAACTCGTATTCGCCCCTGAGGCCCATCTGCAGGCAGCTCCGTGAGAAGGAGCAGTTGTTGATGTAGAGATAGGCATTGCCGTCCTCCAGTTCCATCTCCTGGGAGTAGCCGGTAACTCTGACCGGTAAAATTCCGGCGGCATGTAGGATTTCCTCAGGAACGTAAGTGCAGAGCCAGCCGAAAACCTTCCCTCCCTTGCTCTTATGCTCCAGGATTTCCCCGGTTTTCGGGAAAGCGTCGTTTATCTGGCGAAAGCGCTCCAGTGTCGGCAACATTACCGCGTTTGACTGTGTAACTTCTATAGCCATAATCAGCTTATTAATACCAATTTACTCGCAACTCGCTGACCTGCAGGCTGACCTAAAAGGCTATTATAACGCCTCAAATCTCGCTATTTCAAAATCCCATCTCAGGTAACCAGGTAGCCGCCGTCCACCACCACCATGCTGCCGGTGAGGTAACTGGCCAGGTCTGAAGCCAGAAACAGAGCTACACGACCGATTTCATCGGCTTCGCCCATTCTTCCCAGAAGCATGCGGGACATAAATGCCCTCAGCTGCGCTTTTGTCTCATTGCTCGGCGGACCGGAAAACACCGACCGCACGCCTTCCGTCATAATGCATCCCGGGACGATGACATTCACCCTTATGTCATGCTTGCCCAGTTCCCGCGCCAGGCTTTTGGTCAGCGTTAGAACGGCACCTTTGGACGATGCATAGGCAGCCATGCCGTCCCCGGAAGAATGTATCGCTTCGATGGAGGCGATATTGATGATGCTTCCTCCCCTTCCCTGTGCTATCATCTTCTGGCTGACCGCCCGGCTGCAGAGCATGGTCCCTTTTAAATTGACCGACATCACGTTATCGAAATCTTTTTCCGTCATCTCGGCCAGCGGTATCCGCGGATATATACCAGCGTTGTTCACTAATATATTGATGCTGCCCAGTATGCTGGCCGCTTTGGCTACCATGTCCTCCACTGCTTTCTCCTGGCTGATATCGCAGACCAGCGGCTCTGCCCGGTAGCCGCAAGCTTTTAATTCCTTGCTGGTCTGTGCTGCCTTCTCGCCATCAAGGTCAACAATGAGGACGCTGGCACCGGCTTCAGCTAGGCGATAGGCGATGGCATAACCGATGCCGACTGCACCGCCGGTGACAATGGCCCCTTTGCCATTGAGTTTGAGGAGCTCCTGAGCAGCCGGATAATCTCGACGTAAAGGCATTGCTGTCCTTATAATAAAACAATACCTAGAGTTTCTATGTATTTTATATATACGGTATAGAACTGTCAAACAATCGGAATGGTACTGAATTAGCTAGAGGGTGTCAGTGGGAAAGGGACTAGAATCAGAAAAAAGATGGTCAGGCCCACTTTCTAGCGCCATGCCACTGGCCTGACCGTCGATTGCTGAGCTCCCACTTTTCCTTTCTATTGTTCCAGCAAATCCTTGGTACTGGGCAGTTCGTCGCCAATCCTTTCGTCAACCCTGGTTGCCTTGTCCAGGGCCCTTCCCAGCGCCTTGAAAAGCGCTTCCGCCTTGTGGTGGTCATTGGTGCCGTACATAATCCGGGCATGGAGGTTCATCCTGGCCTCAATGGCAAATGACTCGAGGAAGTGACGGATAAGGTCGGTGGCGAAACCGCGCATATCATTGTCGCTGAAGGGCAGCTCAAGCACCGTATAGCCCCGACCGCTGATGTCGAGCACCACAGTGGCCAGGGCGTCATCCATCGGCACGGAAGCATCCGCCATACGGACGATGCCCCGCTTATCCCCCAGTGCTTCAGCCAACGCTTTGCCCAGACAGATGGCCACATCTTCAGCGACGTGGTGCTGGTCATTTCCGGCCGCGGCAATGGTGAGGTCGAATATGCCGTGCTGCGCCAGCTGCGCCAGCAGGTGGTCAAACATCTTGATGCCAGTATCAATCTGCCATTTGCCGCTGCCATCGAGGTTGAGTTCAAGATTGATTTTGGTCTCCTTCGTTTCCCGCTTTATCGCAGACTTCCGTTTAGACATTTATGGACCCTCCAGTTTTTGGAGTGCTTCTACCAGGATATCCGTATCCTCAGGTTTGCCCACGCTGATTCGTATGCTGTTCTGTAAACGTGGCTGATCAAAGTAGCGAACCAGTATCCCTTTTTGCTGAAGCCTCTGCTGCAGCTCACCGGCGTTACCTTTCAGTACCGAGCAGAAAATGAAGTTAGCCTGTGACGGAAACGGCTGCAACCAGTCGATTTTACCGAGCTCCTGAAACAGCCTTTTCCGCTCGTCGATTATAACCTTTACCTTTCCCATCAGGTAATCGACGTCTCGCAGCGACTCCTGCATCGCCACCAGAGCCGCCACATTCACATTATAGGGTAATTTTATTTTAAGCAAATAGCTGGCGATATCCGGTGGGAAAATCCCGTACCCGGCCCGCAATCCGGCCAGCCCGGCCCACTTGCTGAAAGTCCTCAGCACCATCAGGTTCGGGTACCGGTCAACAAGCGGGACCACCGTCTGGCCGTAAAATTCATAGTAAGCTTCATCAACCAGCAGTGGCACACCGGTTTCCAGCAACGCCTGAATATCCCTTTCGGAGGTCACTGTCCCGGTGGGGCTGTTCGGGTTCGCCAGGATAATCAGCTTGGTCTTTCTAGTTACGGCTGCCTTGACGGCGTTAACGTCCAGAGCATAATTTTCGTCTCTGGGCACGTTGACCAGTGTGGCACCGCTGATAATGGTACGGGTGCGATACATATCGAAGGTGGGGATGCAGTTGATGACCTCGTCACCTGGTTTGATAAAAAGGCAAAGAATATCATCCAGCAGTTCGCCGCTGCCGCAGGCAGCCACGATGCGGCTGGCATCAGCCACTGCATAGTCCTGCAATTGGCGACGAAGCTTGGCCTGTGCCGCATCAGGGTAAATGTTCCATCTCCGGTATTCTGCTAGCGCTTTATATACCCTCGGTGAGCAGCCATAGGGGTTCTCGTTGGCATCCAGCTTTATTATTCTCTCAGCCGGAATATCAATCTTGTCGGCCAGGGTTTCCGGCGAGGTATGCGCGGAATATCCGCCCAGGCTTTGCAGCTCAGGTCTGATTAATTTAACGATATCGTCTGGCGCCACGTATTGAGCACCTCCTGTGCAAATAAACAAGGTATTTTTTATCTGCCTCTGGGGCAGAGCTTCACACACTCCGAGCAGCCACCGGCAGCGCTCTGGAAGGAGCAGCATGCGTATTTATTGATGGTATACGGTTTACCGGCTTCTGGCTCGGATAACGCTTTTGCCGGGCATATCTCAAGGCATATGCCACAGCTTGCGCATTCCGTGGCAAAGTTATTGCTTGTGGGCTCAAGCTCGACCTCGGCCAAGCAGCAGGCAAGGCGTACCCTCGGCCCAAATTCAGGTGTGATCAGCAGGCTGTTCCAGCCCATTTTGCCCAGCCCGGCCACTTCAGCGGCATGTTTGTAGGAAAACACGGCCTCCTGAAACCTGCCATCCATGGGGCATCCGGCGGCAGGTAGCGGCAGCGCTTTCAAACCCTGCCGATGAAAAGCTTTGGCGATATCATAAGCTGCCTTAGTCAACCTTCCACTGATGTAGTTGACGTGCTGAGCGTATAAATCATTTGTCGAGGCCGCTCCAGTAACCCTTTCCGGAGAGGTAAGGTCCAGAACTTCCGGGTAAATCTCCATCGCTAGGACCAGCGCCGATTTTGCCTGCGGGAGCAGCCGCAATGCCGTCTCTTCCAGCCTGCCGCCTTTCCTATCATCCAAGACCACCACGCCCACGATTTCAGCATCCAGCTCTGGCGCCAGTTCCTTCAATAATGTGTTTTTCGTATTCAACTTCTGCTGAGTCATTTCCACCTCCATTTTGAAAACCAGGCCATATTATGACCATTTTGAACGAGTAATGAGGCGATGTCAAATGTGCGTATATTCGCAGGCTATAACGATCCAATTTAAGTTCAATTTCCCCCAAGTTGCAACATATTTACAGAAATATAGATTAAATGCGTCAACAATTCCAGATTAGGGCTGCTTTTTCATACTAAAGTACTAATTAAATTAGGAACAAAGATGGATATACTTAATATTGTGGATAGTTATAATTGCTCTCAAAGGGTGTATAACCACTATGGAAGCAAATTCTGGCTACCAAGAATACGAGATTGCATTACAAGCAAGGATCAGATATATATCCAGGCGACTGACAAAGCAGGAAATAGCCAACATCGCTCGTGTTTCCGAGGAAGATGTTGATTTATTTGAGCGGAATCAGCCAATGAATCCTGTAGCAAAGCGCAAGCTCCTTAACGCGTATATCTTCAAAAATACCATCAATCAGTATTTGTTTGATCGTTTTTATTAATTTCAGCCCTTTTTAATTGCCATAACCACATTCCGTACGCCCAGCTACGCAGGTCTTAAATTTTTTCTCGAAGCTGAAAATCGCACATAACAGTGGTAATGTCAGAGCTGGAGCAGAAAGTTAGTGCAAATGCAGTCGTTTCTCCACGGCCCGGGCATGGGCATCAAGGCCTTCTGCCCTGGCCAGCGTTGCCGCCGCCCCACCGAGTTGCTTCAGCGCAGATTCGTCGATGCTGACCGTGTTGATGAATTTAATAAAATCAGTTATGTTAAGCGGCGAACTGAAGCGGGCGGTGCCGCCGGTGGGCAGGACGTGGCTTGGCCCGACAACATAGTCGCCTAGCACCACGGTAGCAGCATTGCCGGTGAGCACGCACCCAGCATTGGTGACTCTTTTCAGGCAGGCATCGGCGTCCTTAATCATAAGACAGAGGTGCTCCGGCGCATACAGGTTGGCCAGTTCCACCGCATCGTCAAGGTTTTCAACTAGCACAATAATGCCGCTTTTCAGAGACTCGGCTATTATTGACTGGCGCGATAGCTCTTTCGATTGTTTTTCCAGCTCACGGCTTACCTCGTCTGCTAGTACGCGCGAGGTCGTTACCAATATCACTGAGGCCAGTGGGTCATGTTCCGCCTGCGCCAGCAGGTCGGCGGCACAGTACTCCGGATTCGCTGTATCATCGGCGATAATCATTATTTCACTCGGCCCCTGCAGGCCATCTATGGCAACGGCGCCGAAAACCAGCTTCTTGGCCAGAACCACAAATATGTTGCCCGGCCCGCATATTTTATCAACTTTAGGCACGGAATCCGTGCCGTAGGCCAGGGCAGCGATTGCCTGCGCCCCGCCGATGCGGAAGACCCGGTCCACGCCGGCGATATCGGCGGCGGCAAGCGTCGCCGGTGGTACCGTGCCGTCCTTGCCTGTTGGTGTCGCCAGAATGACTTCTTTTACCCCGGCCACCCTGGCCGGCACTGCGGTCATCAGCACCGTTGATGGATAAGAGGCCGTTCCGCCGGGGACGTAAATGCCAATCCGCTCCAGAGGTCTTATCTGCTGCCCGGCATTAGTGGTGGTCAGCTCATGCCATAAGTTCTCTTTCTGGGCAACATGAAAGGCGCTGATTCGCTCTGCTGCTAGCTTTAACGCCGAAAAAAGCTTGTCATCCACCTCTTGACGAGCGCTGGCAAACACGCTTCTGGGGATTTCCAGCGAGACCAGTTTTATACCGTCAATCTTTGCCGTCAGATCGAAAATAGCTTCATCACCTCTATGGCGCACCTCGTTGATAATGAGCCTGACCGCCTGTTCAGGCTCGGCAGTCCTGAACATCTCCCTCGGCTTACGTTTTACCGAATCTGATACCGGATAGGATTCCGCCGGCACGAGTCGCGATAGCGCCTTCCTGGCCGCGTCAAAACCTTCAATTACTTTCAAGTTACCTGCCCTCCACGGCAGTGCGAAGTGCCTCAACGATAGATTTCGCCTTTTCCGCCTTTACGGAGTCCGTTTTGATTCGGGTGCTGCCGATAATGCACGCCGTCGATTCAAAAAGGGTGTCAACGATTTTCAGGTTGTGCCGGGCAATGGTACGTCCGGTCTCGGTGTTTTCAATGAGCAGGTCAGCATCATCAGGTAAAAATGCTTCGGTGGCCCCCCAGGTGGGGATTACCCGGTATCTGCCGAAATGATTATCCCTGGCATACCGGTCGGCGATGTTCACGTATTCCGAGGCCACTCGAAACGGTACCGTCATTCCCCCGATGAACTTTCTCAGGTCAGCGACGTCAGCAACAGGCATCTCCTGACTGACAACGGCCACTACCCGTACCTTGCCCGATTTAAGGTCAAGGAGTTCTTGTACCGGACTTGAAGGAAACTGGTATAAATGATCCGCGAGCCAGTCCCTTCCTGTAATCGCCAGGTCAAAGTTCCCATTGGCCACCTGCAACGGCATGTCCTGCGGCCGGATGACTTTGACGGCAACGCCTTCGATACCGATATCTGGCCGGCGATTGCCCGTGGCCGAGGGGTAATCTTCAATTTTAATACCCGCCTTCTCCAAGAGCTGGAGCATGGGCGCCTGCTGGTGACCATCGGGCAGGGCGAGCCGGATAAGCCCGTCTTTCTCCCTCCTGGACAGCCATGTCATTTCCCGGCGCGTTCCGGTTTCCTCTTGTCTTTCTTTATCTGCGGGCAGCCGGCCACAGCCTTCACATATCGAGGCTATCATTTTATTCAGATCCTTGACACCCCAGCTATTCTGATTGGCGATGAGATAGGTGCTGAAATCAAGGACCCTGGCCACTGGCACCATTCCCATACTGAGCATTTCAGCATCAGCACTAACGCTGATGAGTGCTAGGTCGGCATCCTCTGGCGGGTAAGCTTCCGCCCCACCCCACACCGGAAAGATGCTGAATCTGCTCAGTCTCTCCTTCAGGGCAGATGACTCGGCCAGGTTGGCGTATTCACTGGCGACACGGACGGTGCCCCGCTCGGCCCTACGTCGCAAAGCATTCATATCCGCATCAGCGAGCCCTGACACCATATAAAGGCTTCCGGTTCCATAGCCAAGGTCGGCGACCTTAATCACAGAACTGTTTGGGTACTTGGCCAGTAGTTCCTCAACCCAATCGCGCCCGCAAATTCCTAGGTCATAGTTGCCGATGGCCACCTGGATCGGTATATCCCTCTCGTGGAACATTTTTGCCGAGAGATTGGGATAGGTGCTGGATTTTAGATGATAGAGGCGCGCCCCTTCGTGGTAGCCGTCCATTCCCCAACCGGCTATCTGCAGCAGGCTGGCGGTCTTGCTAAGAAGGCGCCCTTTCGGCAGGGCTATCTTGATGTCCACTCTTTTCCTCTATTACAGCCATGACCTCGTTGATGGTTTCTGCTTCAATGGCACGCGGTTCAAATTTATCCCGCAGCACATATTTAGGCTTTTTCCCCCGTATTTCCAGCAGCCAGCGTGTATCCGTCGGTTCTCCACTCCCCAAATCAAACGCGACCGTATAACCGGCATCGCGGAGAAGGCTGGCAGCGTCGAATGCTTCCTTCATTTCCGCATCAGCTTCTGACCTTACCAGTACTGATGGTGGAACAGGTTTTTTCCATATTTCCGGTTCCACCAGATTCATAAGGCGGTCGATGTAGAGAGCGAAGCCCGAAGCAGGAACATCACCACCCCCCATCGCCGGGATAAGATTATCATACCGCCCACCGCCACCTATCTTCTCTCTACCGCTATAAAGCTGAAAGATGATTCCTGTGTAGTACTCAAATCCAGCGCCGGAAGCGATATCTATCTGGTATTTGATGCCAAGGTTCTCCAAGATGCTGACGACGTCGATAAAATTGTTCAGGTACGGCTCAAACTCCGGCAGGCTCCGTGCCGATATCGCCCTCAGGTTTTTCAAAAAGCCGGAGGAATGCCCCTTCAGGTTGAGTAAAGGAAGCAGTATACTATCCAGTTCCGCTTTATCAATCCGCATTCCGGCCAGCGCTCTGGCATCTCCATCCAGAATCCGGTCGAAGACCCTCTCCTGTTCCTCGGGGCTCAGGTCGAGCCTTTCCAGCAGTGCTTTGATCAGGCCGGCATGGGACAGCCGGAGCGTCACATTTTTCAATTTCAGCTTATTTAATATCTCCAGAGCCAGGACGATTAGCTCGGCATCGCTGGCCGGAGTATTCACGCCGATGAGCTCGGTGCCGCACTGCCATCTTTCCCTAGTCTTTTTACCTGTTTCCTCAAAGATAAAGGTATTGGTTACATAGAACAGTCTGGCCAGTCCTTTACCCGCCATAGCATCGATGTAGAGCCGGGCAACGGGGATAGTACCGTCAGGCCGCAGGACCACCCTCTCGCCGCTCCATCCATCCCAGTCAAGGAAAGAGTATACCTTTCCCAGCATGCTTGGCGTAAGCGTCCCGGCGGAGGTAAATAGATGTAGATACTCGATGGTTGGTGTGCGTACTTCCTGATAACCCCAGCGAAGACACCGTTCCCGGAAGACTTCCTCAATAATACGGAACCTGGCCATCTCATCGGGGGACAGGTCCCGGGTACCTTTACACTTCTGGACTCTCATGGCAAATTTTCAATCTGTAGTTCGTAAATTCTACACCAATCCGACCTGCCTATTCAACTTGGCACGCAGCGGTGATTTTCCCCGCTATTTCATTTATCTACCGTCTTATAGTATAGTATATAGAAGGTCTTTTACTGATTACGACGTCAAGGTAATTTATGCCCCGAATTGCACGCATACTTATTATATTAATAGGGTTGCTGCTGGCGGTCTCAATTGGCGTCCGCGCTCAGACCGGAAGCTCCAGGATCGATGTGCTAACTGTTAAAGGCACGATAAATCCGGTCCTGACCGATTATATCAGCCGCGGCATTGAGCAGGCAGAGGAGACCGGCGCCAGCGCGGTTGTCATTCAGTTGGATACCCCCGGCGGGCTGGATACGGCGATGCGCGACATCATTCAGAGCATCATCAATGCCCGGGTTCCGGTGGTGGTCTATGTCTCTCCGGCCGGAGCACGTGCTGCCTCGGCCGGCGCCTATATAACCCTCTCCGCCCACGTGGCCGTTATGGCGCCGAACACGGCTATCGGTGCCGCCACCCCGGTGGCGCTCGGTGGCGATGGCGAAGCCCAGATGTCCGAGGAAATGAAGAATAAAATTATCAACGATGCCATAGCCTATATCAAAGACCTTGCCTCGAGACACGGACGCAATGCAGAATGGGCGGAAAAAGCCGTCCGCGAAGGCGTCTCTGCCACCTCAGAAGAAGCGCTGGCACTTAATGTCGTCGATATGGTTGCCCTCGATCTCAACTCATTGATAGCCCAGCTCAATGGACGAACGGTAAGCCTCATCGATGGTCGTGAAATAGTCCTGAATACGCAGGGTGCCACGGTCAATTATGTTGAGATGAAGCTCATAGAGGACTTTCTCTACACCATCGCCGACCCTAATATCGCCTACCTGTTGCTCAGCCTAGCCATGCTGGGCATAATGGTTGAAATCTTCAACCCGGGACTTATTTTCCCTGGCGTGGTCGGTGCCATCAGCCTTTTGCTCGCCTTCTTCTCGCTGGGTGTATTGCCGGTTAACTGGGCCGGGGTTCTGCTTATTGCCCTGGCTTTTGGCCTCTTTATCGGTGAGGTGCTCACCACCACCTTCGGACTTTTCACCGCCGGCGGTGTCATCTCACTGGTCATCGGTTCACTCATCTTGTTTAAGGGAGCCTCGCCGATATTCCGGGTGGATCCTTGGCTTATCGCGGCGGTTACCATTGGCATCGCCGCCGTGTTTGCCTTTGTCATCAACCGGGCGATACGTGCTCACCGCAAGCAGGCCGCGACGGGGCGCGAGGAGCTGGTTGGCAAACGGGCCGTCGTCAGGGAGGCACTCGATCCGGAAGGCACCATCTTTTACAAGGGAGAACTCTGGGCAGCTATATCGGAAAAAGATCAAATCAAGCCTGGTGAAGAAGTTATCATCACCGCTGTTGACGGTCTGATACTACACGTTGTGAGGAAAGAGTAAATGGGAATACCTTATATACAAATAGACCTCTGGCTGATAATTGTGGTTATTGTGTCGGTGGTGGCGTTCCTTGCCTTCGCCGTAATTTACGGTATTCGCGCTCACCGGCAGCAGGTATTTGCGGGGCGGGAAGAACTGATCGGCAAGGTTGCTGAGGTGACTACTGAAATGGAACCAAAGGGAATGGTTCGCATTGAAGGTGAACAGTGGGCGGCAACACTGGAGAAAGGAAGGGCTGAGCCCGGGGAGGAGGTGATTATTACCAAGGTCGAAGGCTTGAAGCTGAGAGTTACCAAGAAAGAGCAAGGAGGTGTTAAATGAATATTATTGTCATTGTTGTCATTGCTTTTGTGGTGCTGATCATTCTCTCCATGGCGATAAAAATCGTCACCGAATATGAGAGAGGTGTTATTTTCCGACTGGGGCGGTTGATTGGCGCCAAAGGTCCGGGGCTGTTTCTCATCATACCCTTCATTGACCGGATGTTCAAGGTTGACCTGCGCGTGGTCACCATGGATGTCCCATCGCAGGAAGTCATCACCAAGGACAACGTAACCGTAAGGGTAAATGCCGTGGTCTACTTCCGGGTAGTTGACCCCGAGGCTTCAGTGGTCAAGGTGCTCGACCATATCCGGGCTACCTCACAGATTTCCCAGACCACCCTGCGCAATGTGCTGGGGCAGTCTGAACTTGATGAGTTGCTTTCGCAGAGAGAGAAACTTAATCAGATGCTGCAGAAGATTATTGACGAGCACACTGACCCCTGGGGCGTAAAGGTCAGCACCGTGGAAATCAAGGAGGTTGAGCTGGCCGAAGAGATGAAGCGGTCAATGGCGGCGCAGGCCGAGGCCGAGCGAGAGAGACGGGCCAAGATCATCCATGCCGAAGGTGAGCTTCAGGCATCAGAGAAGCTGGCCCAGGCAGCACATGTTATCGGCAGAGAGCCAACGGCAATACAACTTCGTTTCCTGTCAACTCTAACCGAGATAGCTTCCGAGAAAAACAGCACCATACTGTTCCCGATACCGATAGAGTTTCTAAAAGCATTCGGCCGCCTTCCCTCGGGCTCGAAGGAATAATCCAAATAGCTGAGAATAAGCAGGAATTATCACCACTGACCTGATGTCGCCGGGGAGTCTAGCCAGCATCACGCAGGGTAACGTCCCCGGCGACAATGCGGCTCAGATAGTTATTTCCATGCCTCAGCAAAAGGCTCCCGTCTCTGGAAACGTCTTCCGCTACACCGTCAAGCACCCTTTCGCCTGAGAGCACCTGAACTTTTTTGCCCAGCGTTATAAGCCGGCCACGCCACTCCTGGTAAATGTGTTCCCCATCCCCTACAGAAAGGTACAGCTTCTCCATCTCAACCAGCAGGCAGCGGATGATTGCCACACGCGAAACATCCTTTCCCATTTCATCAGACAGGCTTGTGGCCGCAGCTGCTATCTTCGGGTAATCTTTCATAGTATTATTGGCATTGATGCCGATGCCAATGATGGCCCAGGCCACATTGCTGCCCTGCAGTTCACTTTCAATCAGTATGCCGCAGACCTTGCTGCCCTTGATCAGAACATCATTGGGCCATTTGAGCTGTGTTTGGAGCCCGGTAACTGCCTCGATGCTTCGCACCGCAGCTAGCGAGGCTATCATGACTAGGTAAGAGAGCTGAGATACATCGGGATAGAGGACCACAGAAAGCGCGATGCTTCCTTTAGGCGATAACCAGATACGTTTGGCCCGACCTTTCCCCGAGGTCTGCTCCTCGGCAATGACCACAGTCCCCTCCACAGCCTTTTGTCTGGCTTCCTGTTTGGCCGCTTCCATTGTCGAGCCATGGCTTGGGAAGTGAATGACCCGTTGCCCGATGAAGCGGGTCTCCAGCACGCTGGTGATCACATCCGGTAATATCAAATCCATCATTTCCGCATTTTCTTTTCCGTATGGTCGAATAAGTGGGCTGTCGTTAGATAGTATATCAAAACAACAGGCCTTTACAATCCGGCAGCGATATTGACAAACAGGAAGGGCTATGATATTATTAAACTTGCGCTTTGAGAGCGTTAGAAGCACCTTAACAACTGGATAGCGGAAGGAAGTTCAAGCCAAAGATAAAGATTTTGGCCGGAGAGTTTGATCCCGGCTCAGGATAAACGCTGGCGGCGTGCTTAATGCATGCAAGTCGAACGGTCCTTCGGGACAGTGGCGAACTGGTGAGTAACGCGTAAGTAACCTACCCCTAAGTGGGGGATAACTCCGGGAAACTGGAGCTAATACCGCATGTGGTGGTGGGGGTAAGGCTCCACCATTAAAGCCTTCGGGCGCTTGGGGAGGGGCTTGCGTTCGATTAGCTTGTTGGTGAGGTAACGGCCCACCAAGGCAATGATCGATAGCTGGTTTGAGAGGATGATCAGCCACACTGGGACTGAGACACGGCCCAGACTCCTACGGGAGGCAGCAGCAAGGAATATTGTGCAATGGGCGAAAGCCTGACACAGCGACGCCGCGTGGGGGATGAAGGCCTTCGGGTTGTAAAC
>DUFF01000058.1 GCA_011174815.1 Dehalococcoidia bacterium
ACCCGAAGGAGGCTGACCTGTCAGCATACGTTGCTGAAAAAACCGGCGGAGCCGGGGCCGATGTTGTCTTCGAGGTAACCGGTCTGGCACCCGGGGCAAAAATGATGACCAGACTGGTCAGGACAAGAGGGCGCATTGTCATTGTCGGCATCTTTGCCGAGCCGGTGCTGGTTGACCTAGGCCAGATGTTTCGGCGGGAGCTGAAGATGGGTGGGGTCAGACTGTATGAGCCGGAGGACTTCGAGACGGCAATTCCCCTGATAGCCTCCAGAGCCGTTCCGTGGGAAAAATTGATTTCTGACATACGTCCGCTGGAAAGGATACAGGATACTTTTGAAGAAATTGAACGCGGCGCTAACTTCATGAAAGTGCTGCTGCAGTGCCGCGATTAACAAAGGGGGTAAAAGCACAGTGATTTTAAAAAATACCACTAAGGCCAAGCTAAAAGCTGGTCAAGCAGCCATCGGTATCCGCCTGGATTTTAGCTCGCCGTACGTCGTGGAAAGTCTGGCAGGCCTTGGCTACGATTTCGCCTACTTCGACCTTGAACACGGGCCTTCCAGCGAGGAATCCTGTCAGGATATGTTCCGGGCTACTGAGATTGCCGGCGTAACCCCTCTGGTGCGCGTGTCGAGTTACGACCCCGGCTATGTAGCCCGCTTCCTTGATTCAGGCGCCATGGGTATTATTTTCCCCCACTGCAATACCAAACAGGATGCCGAAGCTGCCGTCAGAGCGGTCAAATACCCGCCGGACGGTGAACGTGGTGCCGGCGGCCGTCCCCTGACCCTGAGCGGTATGCCCATCGCCGACTATATTCGGGAAGCCAACCGGGAAACCATGGTCATCACCATGATCGAGGAAATGGAAGCGCTGAAGAACCTACCGGAGATTCTCACCGTGGAGGGCCTTGACGTGCTGTGGGTCGGTCGGGTGGACCTTTCCGTTTCTTCCGGCATCCCCGGCAAAGTAGACGACCCGAAAATTCAGGACGCTGTGAAACGCATCATCACCGAGGGCAATGCCGCCGGCAAGGTGGTGGGAGTGGGAGCCGTCAGCGTCCAGCGACCGGAACAGATTCGGGAGTTCATCAACCAGGGTGCCCGATTTTTCTCCCTGGACACCACCGCCATATTACGAAGCGCATCGCGCAATATCCTGCAAAGCATCAGGTCGGAATAGGCTGCCTTCAAGGCGTTCCGCGCACCGCACTCTGAAGCCTAGCAATAAAATCGCGGCGTCCCTGCTCGCTGCCCAGTATTTCATGCTTCAGCTTGCGCCAAGTAGCCGGGCAGTCTTTATAGTTGACACCAACAATATCATGGATTGCCCGGTCAAGCTGCTTTTTATTGCCCGGGTTGACATCTATCCCCGCTTCCGCAAAGATATTCTGTAGGTGACGAAAATAGCAGGACATAGTCTACTACCTCCCCTTTCCACAATAGCCTTTTGGATGTAATGGTAAGCTCAAAAATGTGTGCTGTCAACACGCCCATTTGACAAAGCACCCTCATTTACTTAAAGTGTCTATGTCCAACAGGGAATCAATGTGTGTTAATGCTGCCTTTTTCCGGTTGAAGGAGGCCTGATGAAAAATGGTTTGATGGGTTTGGTCGGCAATACACCGATGGTGGAACTGAAGAAGGTAAACAGCACTGCGTCCACCATTCTGGCCAAGTTGGAAACCTTGAACCCAAGCGGCAGTATCAAAGATATTATGGCCTCTTATATGACCGACGTCGCCGAGAAAAAGGGATTGCTGAAACCGGGCGGCAAAATAATCGAGGAGACGAGTGGTAATACCGGCATTTCTTTTGCCATGATTGCCGCCTTAAAGGGGTACCACTTCATAGCGGTGATGCCGGAGCACATGAGCGAAGAGAGAAAGCAGCTGATGCGGTCATTCGGAGCCGAGATCGTGCTCACCCCCGAAGCGGACGGGTTCCCTGGTGCACTGAAAAAACTAGAGCAGCTGGCCGAAGAAAACAAAGACGCCTGGCTACCCCGGCAGTTCGAGAATCGTGATAATATCGATGCCCACCGTGAAATCACCGGCAAACGTATTCTACAGGCGGTGGGCAAGGATATCGACGTATTTGTGGCCGGCGTTGGCACCGGCGGCAGCCTGATGGGCGTGGCCGAAGCATTGAGGCAGGCCAACCCCGGCGTCAAAATCGTCGCCGTGGAACCGGCGGAATGCGCGGTGATGAGCGGCGGCCAGCCCAACAACCATATTATCCAGGGCATCGGCGCGGGGTTCATCCCCGATTTGGTCGACCTTGACTTTATTGACGAGATTGTTGCCATTAGCTGCGCCGATGCGGTGGCCATGACCAAGAGACTGATACGGGAAGAAGGCCTGATGGTCGGTATTTCCTCCGGCGCCAATGTCCTGGCCTCGCTGCAGATTGCCCGCAAATCGGGGCAGGGCAAGACTATCGTTACGCTCCTTCCCGACAGAGGGGAACGATATCTGAGCATGAACGTTCTCTAGGCTGGAGCTAAAATAAGAGCCAAGGAGCTTAAAAATGGCTAAGGCAGTTAGAATAACCAGTGAAGAACCAGGAGCATTTTTTCAACATCGCCCGGTAGTAGCTACGATAGTTACTGCCCATGCTAGGGGGATGGATAATGCTCTGGCGATAGGCTTGCATACCCTTATTTCCCATAACCCGCCTATTTGTGGGATAGCTGTCATGCCTGAGAGGTTCACCTACGAGCTTATTACCGAGAGTAAGGAGTTTGGAGTTAATTTCTTGTCCTTTGAGGAAGTTGAGCTAGTTTGTGCTGTGGGCAGTAGCACTGGCCGGGAAATAGATAAGTTTCAGAAGTTTAATATCGTTAAAGACAAGTCAGTAAGGACAGCCGTGCCAATCTTGAAAAATGCCTATGCCGCCTATGAGTGCAAGTTAGTTGACGATAGAGGCTATGGTAACCACAGGTGGTTGGTGGGAGATATTGTGGCTGTGCATTGGCTGAAGGAGGTCTATACTCCGGAGAACACGCTGGATTTGGATAAGGTTAGTCCCATCCTGTTTCTAGGGCGGAATGTTTATCTTACCACTTCTAAAGATTCCGCAAGAAGTATCGGTCGCATTGTCCACTGACCTCAAGAGAAAGCATGAATATCCTCTAGATGGGCTGCGGGTCGTGAAAAAAGAGCGAACGCTGGTCAGGCTGGAACGGGAGTGGCGGGCACTTATCAATACCTGGGAAGGTCTGCCGGAAGATATTCTGCTTCAGCCGGGTGCCGTTGGCCACTGGTCAGTCCGCGACGTAATGGCCCATATCGCCACATGGAATGAGGAAGCCATGAAAGCCCTGCCTATCATCCTGGAAGGCAAACCGTTGCCGCGTTACATGGGCATTGATGCCTTCAACGCCAGAGAGCAGGAGCGCAAGCAGCACCTGTCACTGGAGCAGGTAAAAAGGGACGTGCTGGTCACCTATAATAAGCTGACCGATTATCTGCAGAAAGTGCCGGAAAACGCCTTTGGCAGCCCTCGTTTCACCAAGCGGCTTCGCCTTGATACCATCGGCCACTACCGGGAACACGCCACGCAGATCGTCGCCTGGAGGTCAGAAAAGGGATACTGATATCAGGAAAGCTGCTTTCCATATAGGCAGGCCGGGAAAGCTCACAATTGAGCCCGTAACTTTTCCGCTTTCCTCGGTGCGGCAATCCAGAAGGTGATGCCGGAAAGAACGAAACTCGCCATGGCCAAAAGGAAAGCATTTGTATAGCTCCCGGTAACGTCATAGATAAAGCCACCCAGCCACGGCCCAATTATCCCACCGAGGCCAAAGCCGGTCATCAGCAGCCCGGACAGTACAGCAAAATTCCGGCCATGAAAGATATCTGCCAGTCCCGCATAGATGGTCGGTGCGGACAGGCCGGCACCGCAACCAAAGCATATGGCGTACAGGTAAAGAAGCCAAGGCTGGGACGTGTCACGCACCGAAAGCAAAGCCGCAAGCGCCCCCAGGGCCAGAATGACCGCAAGCGTCACCGTTTTCTCCCTGCCTATCCAGTCGGACAGCCCGGCGCACAATTGCCCGACGACAACGAAAATCCCGAAGAGAGCAAAGACCGATGCCGCGAAGGTGCTGCTGTAGCCAACATCTTCGGCAAACTTCACCTGATGGCCTAGCACCATATAGGCGCCAATGCCCCAGTACAAAGATTGAGATGCCACCATGAACCACAGCTGGTATGTCCTCAGCGCTTTTCGCAGTGCCCAGCCATCAGGCAGGGATCTTGGTTCTTTCGCCGTACCGGCTTCCATTTCAATGGCCAGGCGCTGATTTTCAGCCCCGTACGGTTTCAAGCCCTTTTTCTCCGGACGGTAATGGTAGAAGAAGAGATACATGGGAACGAGAACGACAATGACAATGCCGGCGATGACGAAGTAGGCATGGCGCCAGCCCACCTGCGCGATTATGAACTCCACAAACATGCCATAGGTGAAGCTGAGCCCGCCACCTACCTGCGCCAGGCCTATGACCATACCCCGCCTCTTGGCAAACCAATTGGCCAGCGCCGGCCCGAGCATTGGCCAGCCGCTGAACGCCGATCCCATAGGCATGAAAACGCCGAATAACAGATAGAAATGCCACAGCTCGTGGGCAAAGGCGCAGCCGGCCGTGGCCAATCCCAGCACAACGGCGCCAATCAAAACGACACGATTGGGTTTCCATCGGTCGCACAGGCTGCCGGCAATCGGCGCCGTCAAACCGTACATGAGAATATTCAGAGAAAGCATGAACGCCGTACTGCCACGGCTCCAGCCAAACTCATCGAGAATCGGCGGGAAAAACACCGAGAAAGAGTGCCGCGTACCATAGACCAGGATCATACCGATAATAGCAATGCCAACCATGGCCCAGCCATAAAAAAAGAGCGGTCTCCTGGCGGCGCCACCCTTTTCGTTAGATACCATTATATCCCTCGGTAAATGGTCTGCAGAATCCGTTCTCCTGCGACTCAAGCCCTTAATATCTCAGCCTTTATCTCTTTATCTATAGTTAATATGCCGAAGGAATCCCGCGCCCGGCCTGGATTGAACATGAGCGTACCCCGAATATACTCATTAAATGACAGGTGAGAGTGTCCAAATATAATAACGTCCACCTCGCCAAAAAGCGGCCGCACCCGTTCCGCCATCCCCCACGGCCCTCCAGAACCGTGGATAAGCCCGATTTGTTTCTCCCCGATATCGATAGTCCGCCTGTCCGGCAGCATCCGCTTTAGTTCACCCGAGTCCATGTTGCCGTGAACCGCTTTTACCTCCCCGATCTCCCTTAATCCTTCGAGAACCGCCCTCTCCGTAATATCTCCGGCATGTATGATTAAGTCAACATCCTCCATCGCTTTCAGAATTGACAAAGGGACATCTTCAATGGTCTGCACATGCGTATCTGATATAACGCCGATTCTCAATACTCTACTCCTGCTGCAGGCTTGCCACCATTTTCTGTCCTAACTTACGGGCCTCTGCTACCAGCTGATGGTTTTTCCGTGCCTCTCCTTGTTTGTTGGCGTACCCGCTCACCACAAAGCGCCGGCTTTTCCCAACGAAGAACACCCAGTCGACAAACTGGTGCAAGGTATAAAGCGTGTCCTCGATGCCCATTTGCTCAGCAACAACGATGATGCCCACCGCCCTCGCCTTGGCCCGTATGTTCTTTTTGTACGGGAAATAGTTACGGTCTATAAAGGCCTTCATCTGGGCGGTCACATTTAGGTAGTATACCGGGCTACCCAGAATAACCCCATCGGCTTCATAAAACTTATCTATAATCCAGCCGGCATCGTCCTTCTGGATGCAGGCAGCAAGAGAGGCACAATTATCATGGCCGAGGCAGGGGCTCACTTCATGCTGGCTGAGGACTATCTTTTCCGTTGTTGCCCCGAGCTTCGCTGCCTCATCAAGTGCCTGGTCGACCAGAAAATTGGTATTGCCGTTCAATCTGGGACTGCCGACTATGGCCAGTATTTTCAATTCCTTCCCTCTATAGCGCCCTGCGGAATGCCGGTATTCCGGTGATATCCTGTCCCATAATCAGGGTATGGATATCATCCGTGCCCTCATAGGTATAGACCGACTCAATATTGGCCATATGCCGGATGGGAGAATAATCCAGAGATATACCATTGGCACCCAGCGTCTCCCTCGCCAGCTTGGCGCACATGCGCGCGACAGCGACATTGTTCTTTTTGGCCATGGAGATGTGTGCGTGGCTCGCTTTGCCTTCATCCATAAGCCTGCCCAGGCGATAAGACAGCAACTGCGCCTTGGTTATCTCAATCAGCATGGTGACCAGTTTCTCCTGCACCAGCTGATAGGCAGCAATGGGGGAGCCAAATTGCTCCCTTTCCTTGGCGTAGTTCAGGGCTGTCTCGTAACAGTCCATGGCAATGCCGATAGCACCCCAGGATATACCATACCTAGCCTGGTTGAGGCAGCTGAAAGGCGCCCGCAGACCCTTCGCTTCCGGCAGCACATTTTCCGATTTCACCTTACAGTCGGATAAACCGAGCTCGCCAACATCGCTGGCCCGCATCGAGCCTTTGCGTGCCTGCGAGGTCTGGGTGAATCCCTCAGTACCTCGCTCAATTATGAAGCCTTTTATACCATCCTCGGACTGCGCCCAGACAACAGCCAAATCAGCTACTGATGCCTCGCTTATCCACTGTTTGGTGCCATTAATCACCCAGCCATCGGCCACTTTTTTGGCCACCGTCTCCATTGACGCCACATCCGAGCCGCGGTTCGGCTCGGTCAGACCGTAACAACCTATTTTTTCACCGCGGGCCAGCAAGGGCAACCATTTCTTTTTCTGCTCCTCAGACCCATAGCGCCATATGGGATACATCACCAGCCCTGACTCCACCGCTATGAAAGTCCGCAAGGCGCTATCAACTCTTTCCACTTCCTGGCATATCAGTCCGAAGGTGACATAGTTTGCCCCCGGGCACCCGTATTCTTCGGGAAGAAAAGCACCAATCATGCCCAGCGCTCCCATCTTGGGAGCAATTTGACCCAGGTCCAGCGGCTTCTCTTCGTG
>DUFF01000059.1 GCA_011174815.1 Dehalococcoidia bacterium
ATGGTGGGCGGTAGAGGATTTGAACCACTGACCTCTGCGATGTCAACGCAGCGCTCTAACCAACTGAGCTAACCGCCCATTGCTCCATAATTCTACAAAATGCCCCGTCATTCGTCAACTGTATCTGCCATGCTGTGTTGCGGGTGCTTGCTCGCTATTGCCAGGGAAAGACCGGTGTAATTCGACCTTCGTTATGTTACAATGCTAGCCAAATTCGACCGAGATGGAGGCCTGTTATGAATTTCCTCAAAGGTCTGCTGGCGACACTGCTAACGTTTCTCCTCTTTCTTTCACTGGCAGCTTTCAGCACGCTTTTTGTGCTGCGCAGCACACTGCTTGACCCTGAATTCGTCGTGGCGCAGGTGAAAAAGCTGGATGTGGCGGCACTGGCAGAGGAAGTGACCGATTTTCAGCTAAGTGGGCAGGTTCCGCCGGAAGCGGCCTTCCTTGAAGAAGCACTGTACAGCGCCATTGCCCAAAATGAACCACAGCTGAAAGAGCAGGCGAGCACCGCCATTTACTCAGGCTATGATTATCTGCTCGGTAAGAGTGAAAAACTGAACGTGGTAATTTCCCTGAAACCGATAAAGGCGGACCTGAAGGACAGGCTGTGGCAGTCTTTCCAGCAGAATAAAGAAAACCTGCCGCTGGAGGTCGCTGCCCTGCCCCCGGAAATGCTGGAGCAGTATTTCGAGGAATTTTACCGGCAGTTTGAGGCAGAGATACCATCGGAATTCGTCATCGATGAAAGTTCCATCCCGCCGGAGATGATGAAGCTGGTCGATATATTGCGGGAGAACGCCCGTTATATCCAGACAGCCTACTACGGGCTGATAGCGCTGATGGCCGTGCTGATACTGGGCATCATCTTGCTGCACCGCAGCGTGAAGGGTGCCACCCGTGAACTGGGCATAACTTTCCTGATTTACGGGGCGATTGAGTACGCCAGTGTCTGGGCGACGCAGCGGTATTTTCCCAGCCTGCCGCTGCCGGATATGCCGACCTCTGTGCAGACCTGGCTCAACGGGTTAATTAACGACCTGGTTGCCCCAATGCAGGTACTAGGGATAGGGCTGATGGCGGCCGGTGCTGCGCTGATTATCGTATCTATAGTTTACCCGCGCCTGCGCCCGGCGGAAGAGTAGAGATATCCACCCAGCCCACCTATTACTGCCGCCCCCACCGCGGTGGCGATGGCGATGAAGAGGGTGGCGTCATACCAGAAGCCGCGCGGGAAAAGCAGTATTAAATAGTCCTGGCTCGGGTCAAGCTGCCAGAACTCGTTGGTGAAGCTCAGCAGGTGAAACTGGAGGAAGAACTGGTCGAAGTTGAGCATGACCACCAGACCCAGCACCAGCATCAGGCTGAAGGTTAGCCCGCTGCCCCAGACAAGCCCCCGCGCCACCAGCCGTCTTCCGCCCAGCCACAGAAAAAATCCGATGTAGGCGAAAGAATACAAAAGTGTGCCCAGAAATACCCAGTAGTCCAGACGGAACAGTCCCTTCACATCTTTCAGGTGGATGGCCTCCCGCTCGTTGAACAGGGAATACGTATGGCCATCTTTGACCACGGTCACGTTGATGTATTCGTCGCCGGAATTGAAGTAACCTATGAGTCCTCTGGCGGCGCTTTCCAGTTCAGCATCGGACAGGCCAGTGGTATGGCTGACATGATATTTGTCGAAGCCATATTTATACAGCGAGATACAGTTGGCCGCCCCGCCAATGAATGCCGTAAGCAGAAGCAGAGGCAGGCAGAGAAGGAAAAGCCACCTGCTGACCAATGTTAAAATTTTCATTCTGGTATTCAGATTTTACAATTTTTAAGCGGTACAATGATACAGTGACATCGAAGCCCTGTGCTATAATGAGGTAGATTTTTCACTGAAGGAGCAATGTTTACTCATCTGCATGTCCATACCGAATACAGTCTGCTCGACGGCATGTGCCGCATTCCGCAGCTGATTTCGCGGGCCAGAGAGCTGGGTATGGACAGCCTAGCGATTACTGACCACGGCGCCATGTATGGCGTCATTGAGTTCTACCGGACCGCCAGGGAAGCGGGGATAAAGCCTATCATCGGCTGCGAGGTATACCTGGCGCCGGGAAGTCGCTTCGGCCGCGATGCTGCCGACAGAAACCACTATCATCTGATTCTCCTTGCCAGGAATCGTACCGGGTACCAAAACCTGATGCAGCTGGTCACCAAGGCGCATCTTGAGGGCTTCTACTACCGGCCGCGAGTGGACAAGGAGCTTCTGGAACAATATCACGAAGGTTTAATTGCCCTGTCCAGTTGTCTGGTAGGGGAGATACCACGGTTGATTCTGGACGGACGACTTGAGGACGCCAGACAGGCGGCAGGGTGGTATCAGCGGGTATTTGACGATTTCTACCTTGAGATACAGCGGCAGCCCATCGCTGAGCTCGAGCAGGTAAACCAGGCCCTGATTGCTATGAGCGAGGAGCTAGGCATCCCGCTGGTGGCTACCAATGACGTGCATTACATCCGGCGGGAGGACGCTCAGGTCCATGACCTGCTTCTGTGCATCGGCACCAACTCCTCCATTCACGATGAGAAGCGGATGAGAATGGCCTCGGATACTCTGCACCTGAGGAGCTTGGAGGAGATGGCCGAGCTCTTTCGGGACATCCCGCAGGCTCTGGAGAATGCGGAACGGATTGCCGCGATGTGCGACCTTACCTTGGAGTTCGGGCGGCTGCATCTGCCCGAGATTGAACTGCCGCCGGGGAAAACAGCCGATGACTTTCTCGCTGCTCTGTGCCATGAGAACCTGCCTCGCTACTACCCCCAGCCCACCGAAGAGATAAAAACGCGGCTTGACTATGAACTCGAGGTCATTAGGAAGACCCAGTTTGCCAACTATTTCCTGGTGGTCTGGGATATCATTTCTTTTGTCAAAGAGAGGACCATCCTCTTCGGAGTGAGGGGCAGCGCCGCCGCCAGCATAGTTCTGCACTGCCTCGGTATCACGGCGGTTGACCCCATCGAGCACCGCCTGGTCTTTGAGCGCTTCCTTAACCTGGAGCGCAAGGAGATGCCGGACATCGACCTTGATTTTCAGGATGACCGCCGCGACGAGGTCATCGCCTACGTTTCCCGGAAGTACGGTCAGGACCACGTGGCGCAGATCATCACCTTCGGCACGCTGGGCGCCAAAGCCGCCATCCGGGATACGGGCCGGGCGCTGGGCATGACCTACAGCGATGTTGACCGTGTGGCGCGCCTGGTGCCATACTCGCCGACCATGACGCTGGCCCGGGCCCTGAACGAAAACAACGAGCTCAGGAGTATCTACCAGGATGACCAGATAATCCGCAACTTGGTCGACTCCGCGCGGAAGGTGGAGGGGATTGCCCGCCATGCCAGCACCCACGCCGCCGGCGTGGTCATTTCCAGAGAGCCGCTCACCAGATATGTCCCGTTGCAGTGGGGCAGCAAGGTCAACGGGCAGGAGTCGGTGATGACCCAGTTCTCCATGGGGGATATTGCCGAAATCGGTTTGCTCAAGATGGACTTTCTCGGCCTGGCCAACCTCACCATCCTGGGCAAGGCGAGGGAAATCATTGCCGAGAATCACGGCGTTGAAATTGATTTACATAATATACCCATGGATGATGCCAAGACATTTAATCTGCTCTCTTCCGGAGAGACGACCGGGGTCTTCCAGCTGGAAGGGGCCGGCATGCGCCGCTATATCAAGGAACTGAAACCGACTGCCTTCAGCGACATCGCCGCCATGGTGGCGCTCTACCGTCCCGGACCGATGGAGCACATCCCCACCTTCATCAAGGCGAAGCACGGTCTGGAACCCATCCGCTATCCCCACCCCGCTCTGGAGAAAATACTAGAAGAGACATACGGGGTTATCGTCTATCAGGACCAGGTACTGTTCATCGTGCGGGAGTTTGCCGGCTACAGCCTGGGGCAGGCGGACATCTTCCGCAAGGCGATGGGCAAGAAAATCGCCGAGGTGATGAAGAAGGAGAGGCGTCGCTTTGTTGAAGGCGCCAAGAAAAATGGATTCTCCGCCGACCTCGCCACCCAGGTCTTCAACCTGATTGAGCCATTTGCCGGCTACGCCTTCAACAAGGCGCACAGCGTAAGCTATGCGCTTATTGCCTATCAAACGGCTTACCTCAAAGCGAACTACCCGGCGGAATACATGACTGCGTTCTTGACCATTCACGCCGACGAGCCAGAGAAGGTGGCCAGTGCCGTTGCTGAGTGCCGTCGCCTGAATATCAGTGTGCTGCCGCCGGATATCAATCGCAGCCAGGTTAATTTCTCCATCGAGAAGGACGCTATGACGGCTATTCGGTTTGGTTTATCAGCCATAAAGAACGTGGGACCGGGCGCGGTGGAGCCGATAGCGTCGGAAAGAGATAAAAATGGGGAGTTCAAGTCCATTGAGGACCTTTGCCGCCGCTGTGACCTGCGCGGCATAAATCGGCGGGTCATCGAGAGCCTGATAAAAGCCGGTGCCTTCGATTCTCTGGGCAGCCGGGCGGCGTTGCTGAGCAATGTGAACCGCATTATTTCTCTGGCGCAGCGGGAGCAGCGAATGCGTGAGTCAGGACAGTCGACCATGTTTGACCTCTGGGGAGAAAAAATGCCGGTGCCAATGGCAAACCTTGACCTTGGCACAGTGGAAGACGTCCCCATGAAAGAAAAGCTTGCCTGGGAGAAGGAATTGACCGGGGTATACCTTTCCGAGCACCCCTTCAGTGCCGTGGCCGGTGAATTAAGCGCCGAAACCACCATGGTGGGAGAGATAGATGTTGAGCTGGTCGGGCAGGTGGTGGACATCATCGGCATGGTGGGGTCGGTACGCCAGCTATTCACCAGGGAAGGGAAGCCATTTGCCAGTGTGATCCTCGAGGACCTCAGTGGACAGGTTGAAATCATGGTCTGGCCCAAGGTCTTTGCCGAAACGACCGACCTGTGGCAGGAAGGGAATATACTTAAAGTGCACGGCAAGGTGAGGGTGAGGGAAGACCGGGTGCAGTTGAGCGGTGAGGAAGTGTGCCTTTACGAGCCCGCGGCCGAGAAAATGGAGGTGGAAGCAGAAATAAAGGAAGAGGGAGTTGCCCAACCACCCGCCGAAGCGGAACCAGCTGTTGTGGAGACGCAGCGGGAGGAAATACCGGTGAAAAACAGGAGACTGGTTATCAGCCTCAGCCAGACCAGTGATGCTGAGGGGGATAAAGCCAATCTGTATAAAATTATTGAAATTTTACGACGTTATCCCGGACACGATGAGGTTAAATTGCGGATAACCAACGGTAATAAAATAATTCACCTCCGCTTTTTTGATATTTACGCTGAATACTGTCCCGAACTTCACGCGCGTCTGGCGTCGGTGGTAGGAGAGGAAGGCCTGAAACTGGAAAAAAGGGAGGGTTGACATGGCCAAGCAGAAGGGTTCCCTTGATTTCAAGCTCATGTCCTGGTACTTCATGTTGCGGGACATCTTTCATCCGCCGAAGGAGATACTGGCCGAGTCGAACGTAAAAAATGGTATGCAGGTACTTGATTTCGGCTGTGGCCCGGGCAGTTATTCCCTGGCGGCGGCAGAGATGGTTGGCGATAAGGGAAAGGTCTATGCTCTGGATATCAACCCTATGGCGGTGCAGCGTGTTCAGAAAGTAGCTGAGAAAAGAAAGCTGAAGAATATGGAGGCCATTCTCTCCGACTGCGCCACAGGTCTTCCCGATGGAAGCCTGGACCTGGTGCTATTGCTAGATACCTTTCACGAGCTGGAAAAACCTCAGGCCGTGCTCGCCGAGCTACACCGAGTGTTGAAGTCGGATGGCGTTCTGTCCTTCAATGACCATCACCTGGAGAAAGAGGGTGAAATAGTCTCGGGCGTGACCGGTGGCGGCCTGTTCCGGCTGTCGAATAAGGGTCAGAGGGTATATAATTTTACCAAGGTTGGTTGAGGGTGGTGGAAATGCCTGCCGATGAGATGCATAAAGGTCACCGCCGGCGGCTCAGGGAGAAGTTTCTGAAGTCCGGGCTGTCCGGTTTCCACGACTATGAAATCGTGGAGCTGCTGCTGACGCTGGGTTCTCCGCGCAAGGACTGCAAGCCGCAGGCGAAGGAAGCCTTGAAACGCTTCAAGACGCTGAGAGGGGTGCTCTCGGCTTCCGCGGAGGAATTGCAGCAGATTGAGGGTGTTGGTCCACACAGTGCCTTCGGCGTCAGGCTGGTTCAAGAGGTGGCAAAGGAGTACCTCAAAGGGAAAATTGTGGACCAGCCTTTACTCAAGTCCTCACGTGAGATATTTGACTATCTCTACCACACCATGCGTGACCGGAAAAAAGAGCTGTTCAAGGTGATTTACCTCAGCAGCCAGAACCAGATTATCGAGGTGGCCGACCTCTTCGAGGGTACGGTGGACAGCAGCGCCATTTCGCCGCGGGAAATCGTGGAAGGGGCACTGAAAGGCAATGCCGCCGCCCTGATATTCGTCCACAACCACCCCTCGGGAAACCCCGCACCAAGCACCAGCGATAAACAGCTGACCAGGGAGTTGGTCTACGTCGGCAAGATTATGCAGATGAAGGTCGTCGACCACATTATCATCGGCAACGACCGTTATTACAGCTTTGCCGACGAGGGGCTGATAGAGGAATATGAGATGGACTTCCTGAACCTGCGACTGCGGGGAACCTCGGAGGCGAAGCGGCGACTGTACCGGGCGAAATTGATGTGAGACAAAGGTTCCTAACTTCTGTCCGCAGAACGGCGGCGCTGGATGGTGGCACCGATGACAATCAGGGCTGCCCCGAGCACTATGCTGACCACCACTTTAATCAGCAGTGGGAAGTCCATGCTGAGGAAGAAGGCGAAGGTGTACAGGCCGGTAAGGTAGGCAATAGCTCTGACAATGGTGTGTGCTCGGATGGGCTGCTGCCTTACCCCCCGGTAAATAAGCCAGCCAATTAATGCCAGAGAAGCCAGTACAGCCACTGCGGTCAGCATTCAGTTCACCACCCTATGCCTTCAAAGTACCTGCTCAGAAAGGCGAACATGGCCACCGTAAGCAGCAGCGAGACCAGTTTCCCCGCTTCCGAGAGGTTCTGCACATACTCAGCGGCCAGGTAGCCAACGCCGGCCAGGCAGAACAGGATGCCGAAGCCAAATAGAACGTATTCCAGCCTTATATTCACTTTCCTTACCTCTGCTTACCTTGGTGGTGCCGGCACCGTCTTTATCGCCGGAGAGGGAGACGGATTGATATAGAGAATTATATTCCGCTCTATTTCCCCCCGTTTGATGGTCAGCGTATAATCAAAGCTCTGCTCGGCTGGTGCATCCGGCGGCAGAAGCTCGGCGGTGTCAATCTCCCACTCCACCTCCGCCTTGTCAAAGGCCTCGATCACGAGGTGCTGTGAGAGCACATCGCTGACCTTGTTCTGCATCCGCCAGACCGATACCTCAATGTCAGCCTCGTATGCGGAAAACCGCCGGTTGTCTACCTCATAGCGGATAAAGGCTTTCTCGCCGCGGGCTATCCCGGTGGACCAGATAGGGTCAACGCGCGGCCGGGCTTCTGGCTCTATCCTCTGCTCTATCTCACCAGCGGTAATATACATAGTATCGTAAATGCCCATATACCCATCGACGATAAAGATGGCGATGATACCGAAAAAGCAGACCAACGTCAGGTACAGGTAGAGATTTCTTCGTCTAGCTGTCATATGTCATCTCATTATGGCATAAATGCCGCCATTTAGGAAACTTTACCCCATCTCCGGTTCAATCAGGCCGTAGTTGCCGTCCCGGCGCTGGTAAAGCACGTTAAATTCGTCGGTGTCAGTATTGAGGAAGAAGAAAAAGCTGTGCCCCAGTATGACCATCTGTTCGGCGGCCTCAATTACGGACATCGGTTTCATGGCAAACCGCTTTACTTTGACCACTTCCGACCGGGGCAGCCCTGCTGTCTCGGCTTTAAATTCACCTCGCGCCAGCGAGCTACCCTTGCCTTTCTCGTAGAGTTTTCCCTTCTGCCGCTCCAGCTGACGGTCCAGCACTGATGTGACTTTATCGAAAGCCTGAAACAGGTCAGCACCGCGTTCCTCGCTGCGCAGTCTGATACCGTTGCCGAGCACGCTGGTTCGCACCATGAATTGCTGCTGGGGAGACCTGGTCTTCTCCTGGTTGATTTCCACAATGGACTCAATGATGTTGGGGAAATGGCGGGTTAACTTCGCGATCTTGCGCTCAACGTATTGGCGCACTTCCGAAGATACTTCCATATTCTGTCCCGTAATCTGCAGCTCCATCTTCTTGCTCCTGAAGTTAAATCTCCCTTGCCATGACCAGCCCCCACACCGCAGCCGCCCCGTTCGCTTTCAATACTGCAGCGCAGGCATTGAGCGTGACTCCGGAAGTGGCAACGTCATCAATCAGCAGCACGCGGCTGTCCCGGAGGCTGTGGTCGCGGCAGGCAAAAGCGCCGGCGATATTACGTGTCCTTTCTTCTAATGTTGTCGTCCGGGCCTGCGGTGGTGTATGTCTCCGGCGAACCAGAATATCATCCACCACCGGTTTATTTATCAGTTTTGTCAGTTCCTGCGCCAGCAGCTTGGCTTGATTGTAGCCGCGCTCCCTCAAACGTTTCCGGTGCAGGGGAACCGGAACCAGAACATCCACATCCAGCGGGCTGGCGATAAGGTACTCCCGCAGCATTTTCGCCAGAGGAACTGCCAGGGCCCTTAAGTTCTGGTACTTGAGCTGATGAATAGCCTCACGCATAGTTCCTTCGAAACGAAACGGGGAACGGATGCCGTCTATCGCCGCCTGCCAGCGTACGCAGTCGGGACATAATATCCCGCTGGCCTGAGGCCGACCACATCTGGGGCAGATGGGGGGCACTATGCGCGGCAGCGAATGGCAGCAGGGTGGACAGATAAAAGCGCCTTCTTTGCCACAGCCAACGCAATAAGGCGGAAACAAGAAATCAAGCGCTGCCCCCTTTAGTTTGGCTAACTGAGGTAGCACGTTATCACCTGATATATGATGTTTTTACGGAGAGCTTAAGCTCTATCGGACGCGGCTATTATGCAGCGTTCCGCTCATAACGGGTTCGTTAAGATAGACATCACCATTCCTGATCTTCAGGTTGAAGCCGCATTCAGGATTGGTGCAAACCCAGGCCTTATAGTGAATTGCGGCCCCCTGGCTGCCAAAATCGGAAAGGGGCACTAGGTCACCGGTCTGACACTTCTGACATTTGGGGAAATTGATCTGTTCCATGAGGTCCTCCTCCCATCCTAAGTTGTTTTTAAGTATACAATTAATCATAACCTTTTGACAAGGATTTTTTTAGACTGACGGTTCCAATCTGGTGATAAATTGCGCCTTCTGTGGTCAGCTGGCTGCGCATCAAGCTGATGCTGCGCACGGTGAACTTATGGGCGGTCTCAAATCTGGTATCAGCGATGAGCTGCCCAAAGCGCTGCTGTTCCGTCGGGGACGCCTTTTCTTTAACACGGGCCATGGTCAGGTGGGGCGTAAACTGCCGCGATTCCCGGGCAAAGCCGAGCGGCACTAGGTTGGATTCAATACGTTGCTGAAGCAGCTTCAACTGGGATATATCACCCCCCACCCCAATCCACACCACCCGGACTCGCTTGAAGTTGGGAAAAACGCCCAGCCCCTTGACTTCGAGCGAAAAAGGGGATAAGTTCCGGCCCGCTTCCTCTACCACACTGGCAATATCGCTGATTTGAGATACGAGAATATTGCCCAGAAACTTCAGCGTCAGATGTATTCCGTACGGGTCCGTCCACTTCACTGCCGGCTGCCTTTCCACCTGCAACCCGGCCTGCAATTCGGCCAGCGCCGTCTTTACCTGGTCGGGCAGCTCTATGGCGATGAAGGAACGTATCTGCTCCATGCGCATTTATATTTTCAGCAGCTTTCGGGCGTTTTCACCCTTGATCAGGCGCTTTTCTTCTTCGGTTATGGATGCCGAGCTGATTTCCTGGAGCAGGCGGGTTTGCGGCAGCAACGGGTAATCGCTGCCGAAGAGTATCCTATCCGCACCGAACAGCTCGCTGACAAGGGTATATATCCGGGGCTCGTACAGAAACGGGGAGGCTGCGGTATCGAAGTAGACGTTAGGCAGCGCCTTCTTTACCTCAGGCATCAGCGCGTAAAACGGCAGGCCCCCACCCCAGTGGGCACAGACAATGGTTACCTCGGGATGGCGGGTGAGGAAGGGATAAAGCACGTCCGGGGTAATGATGCCCTTGCCGGGATAATCGTGGCCCACAGGCTCAGAGGCGTGGGTGAGGAGGATGAGCCGGTGTTTCTTAATTGTCTCCATGAATGGAGAGATAATGGATTCATCTTCCAGGTCAAGCAGCTGCATGTCTGGTCGCATCTCACCGATGCCCCTGGCACCACCTTGAGCACAGCGCTCTATTTCGGTGATGGCGGCATCGAGCGACTGCGGCTGGACCGTGCCGAAACCGATAAGCCGTTTGGGATAGCGGGCGATTGATTCCAGTATGTAATCGTTGGTCTCCACGCACAGTTCATGGGTTATCCAGCCGAAGTTGACAATGACCGAGACTTCAATGCCAGCCCGGTCCATGCTCTCGATGAGTTCCTCGGCGGTGGCGATTCTGGCCTCTTTCTTGGCATAGAGAAGAGCAAAACAGGGGTCGCGGTCGATATACTGGCTGCGTTTCTGCTTGACCCGCGGTGGGAAAACATGCGTATGGAAGTCAATAATCATCGCCCGATAATCGCTCGGTACTTCGATATTCTGCTATTGCGGTCTGCCACCGGCTAGCTCTCTTCCTCCGGCTTCTCCTCCTCGGCAGGGGCCTCCGCTTCCTCCTCGGCTACCGCTTCCTCCTCTTCAACCTCGGGTACTTCCTCGACCTCTTCCTTCACCGCCACTTCGCTTATCTTGACCACCAGCTGCTCGGGGTCGGCGTGAACCGTGATTTCCGGATCAAGGAGGATATCTTTGACCAGTATTGGCTGCTCCACTTCTTCCAGTTGCGTGATGTCAATCTCAATCTGGGGCGGCACGATAGTGGGCAGGCATTCCACGCTCAGACTGTTGATGCCATGAACCAGCATGCGTCCCTTAAATTTCAACGCCGGGGCTTCTCCCACGAGCACGATGGGCACATCCACCGCGATCTTTTCGGTTCGTCTCACCTGATAGAAATCAACGTGTAACAGTTTCCTGGTAATGGGATCGCGTTGAATCTCGCGGACGAAAACGCTCTTCGGCTTCTCGCCATCAACCTCAAGGCTGACCAGCCTGGTCCTTCCGGCGTGAGCAAGCAAATTTTGCAGAGCATTAGTATCACATTGCAGCGCCACTGATTTGACATTGTGCCCGTACAGATGGGTGGGTGTTATCCCCTGACGGCGTAAAAACCGGGCCTTCTTTTTAAGCACCTTCCGGTGCATTGCCTTCAGTTTCAGATCTTCCACTCTCCACTCCTTTCCAAAGCCCATTTAAGCACATATGGCGGCAAAAATCAACGCTGGTGCTGCCAAGTCATCTCCCTTTGTGATATCATAGAGGGCAAAGTAAAGGGCAAAGAAAGGTGGCGCAAATGAAGATTATTGACCTGCGCAGCGATACCATAACTCTGCCAACGGACGAGATGCGGCGGGCGATGTATGAAGCAGAGGTTGGTGATGATGTCCACCGGGAGGACCCTACCGTCAACCGCCTTGAGGAGCTGGCTGCCGAAGTTATGGGCAAGGAGGCAGCGCTTTTCACCGCCAGCGGCACGATGAGCAACCTCCTCGGTGTCCTGGCCAGCACCCGCCCCGGCGATGAAATAATCGTCGGCAGCGAGGCGCACATGCTCTGGTATGAGGTCGGCGGGGCGTCGACGCTTGGTGGAGTGGTGATTCGCACCGTGCCCAACGATGAGGATGGAGGGCTCGACCCGGCTGATGTAGAGAAGGCGATACGTGCGGAGAACATCCACTTCCCCAAGAGCACCCTGCTCTGTCTGGAAAACACCCATAATCGCTGCGGCGGTGCGGTGTTAACCCGGGAATATACGGAGGAAATCTCCGCGCTTGCCCACCGGCACGGATTGCTGGTTCACCTTGATGGCGCGCGCATCTTTAACGCTGCCATTGCCCTCAACGTCGCCCCTCGGGAACTGGCGGCGGCGGTGGACACGGTGGGCTTCTGTCTTTCCAAAGGGCTGAGTGCGCCTGTGGGCTCGCTCTTCTGCGGAACAAAGGAGGCCGTCGAAAGGGCGAGGAAGTGGCGCAAGATGCTGGGAGGAGGCATGAGGCAGGCGGGAATTATCGCTGCGGCTGGCATCGTGGCTATAGAAAAGATGGTCGACCGCCTGGCCGAAGACCACGCCAATGCCAAACGGCTGGCGGAAGGACTGGCCCGGATACCTGGCTTTTCCGTAAATCCGGGGAAAGTGTCGACAAACATCGTTAACTTTGAATTCCCCGCTAACGTCAGCGATTTTGTGGTGAAAATCGGAGAGCGGGGAGTAAAATTTCTCGCCCGGGGCGGACGGAGCGTGCGGGCGGTACCCAACCGCATGGTCAGCGCTGAGGATATCGGAGAGGCGCTGGAGCGCATCAACCAGCTGGTGAAGGAGGCAAGCTAGACCGCCAGCTGCTAACAAATAATTTTCTTCAGGAGGAGTTGAATGAAGGACAAACCCAGAATCAAGAGAATAGAAATCCAACGTTTTGATTATCAGCTCAAGGACATTGCTCCACTTCCCGGCCACACCCTCTTTGCCTACGAGCCGGGCGCGACCATGACGCTGAAGGCCCACGCCATGAAGATAATTACCGATGAAGGGGTTACCGGGGAGTATGTGGGTTCCTGGGCATCGACCGACTGGATGGCTATCCCGGAGTATGCCCATATATTGATAGGGCGGAATGCCCTGGACCGGGAGGGGATATATAACGACCTCAAGCTGGAACTGCGCCAGCGTGCCCGGCTGGGGCTGAGCCAGCTGGACATCGCGCTGTGGGACCTGGCCGGCAAGTACTACGGGGCGCCCATCTACGAGCTTCTGGGCGGCAACCGCATCGACCTTCCCTGCTACGCCAGCACCCATACCGCCGATGAACATCCTGGAGGACTAAACAGCCCCGAGGCCTTTGCTGATTTTGCCGAACAGTGTCTGGAAATGGGGTATCCCGGATTCAAGATACATCCCTGGGCGGATGGTCCGGTCAGCAGGATTGTGGATACCATCCACGCGGTCGGTAAGCGCGTCGGCGGTAAAATGGATCTGATGCTCGATCCCTACTGTGCCCCCAAGACCTTTGGTGATGCTCTCAAGATGGGATGGGCCTGTGATGAGGAGAAGTTCTTCTGGTGGGAGGACCCCTTCCGGGACGGCGGCATATCGGCCTTCGCCCATCGCAAGCTGAGGCAGCTGGTCAAGACGCCTATTCTGCAGCTGGAGCACGTGCGCGGCCTGGAGCAGCACGTCGATTTCATAGTAGCTGATGGCACCGATTTCGTGCGCGGCGACCCTGACATCGACGGTGGTATCACTGCGGTAATGAAGATAGCCCACGCCGCCGAAGGTTTTGGCCTCGATGTGGAACTGCACGCACCGGCCGGTCCGGAACGGCGTCACCTGATGGCGGCGATACAGAACATGAACTACTACGAGATGGCGCTGGTTCACCCCAAGGCGCCTTTTGCCCCTCAGGCGCCCGTTTTCAAGGGCGACTACAAGGATCGTCTGGACGCCATTGACAAGAATGGCTGCGTCCAGGTGCCTCAGGGGCCCGGCCTGGGTGTGGAGTATGACTGGGACTACATCACCAAGCACAGCCAGGGCGTGAAGGTAATTGAATGACCGGCTATAAGCTGGGGTAAAAGAAACAGGTTTATTATGCCGGTTTAAAAAAGGCAGCTAATCGCTGGTGTATTTCCTCATGGTCGGGCGGGCACCCGGCGATACAGTTTGCTGCTTCATCTCCTCTGGTAAGGGCACAGTCACCAACCAGCAGATAGGTTCTGTCTTCGGGAATGTCGGGTTCGGTACCGAGGCAGATGCGCAGCGGCGCTTTCAATCTCGCGTTGCGCTCGCTCAGCATGAGGAGATTGGAAAGCAGCGGGATGAGGCAGCCGCTGCACGCCTTATCAGTGCCGGTTATTTCCAGCTGTGGAAAACTCTGCCGCAGCTGTTCCTGGGGCAGTTTGACTTTGAAATTCAGCCGTTTCAGTTCCTCGCCGATGATATCTACCTTGGTCAAGTCGCTTTCCCCCAGCCCCGCTTCTGCGCCCAGGGTTACCGTTTGCACGGTGTCAGGGTCGATGCCCATCAGGGCACAGCCGACGGCGTCCACTGCCACCGCGTCGGTGCTGGCCAGGAGCAGGCGCTCGCCGATGGGCTGGCCGCGGTAGGATGAGCCGATGCTGCCGGTGGTTCTGGCAGTGGCATCTATAACGTTGATTGCCGGTCTGACAATCCGGTTCAGCTCGACGATGGCGCGGTCCAGGTCTTTATGGTGAAAGCGGGGCTTATCCTCGCGTTTAAGGCAGCCTTTCAGGTTCTTCATCGCCAGCGTGACCGTTGTCTGGTAGTGCGTTTTCAGCACCGGCACGTTGATTATTTTATCGCAGGAGAAGGCATATTCGGTGACCCGGAATTCATCGGGTGTGGCCTTTGAGATATTCTGGAAAGTGCGGTATTGGTGCTCGTCAAAGAGCACCCACTCGATACCCAGGCGTTCGGCAACCTCGCTGATTCCGGTCTGGGTGAAACAGGGCCTTAGGTTTGCTTCCGACTGATAGTAGCTCGGCCCCTCCCCGATAATCACCCGGCTCGCGCCGGCGTCCAAGCAGTACCGGGCCGCGGCCTCAACCAGCCGGGGATTGGTGATGTCGCCGCTATCGGGGGCTTTGGGCTCGTAGAGGTTGGGCTTGATGAGCACGCGGTCGCCCCTCGCCACCGGCTTTTCCCCGAGGTCGTCCAGCGCCCGAAGAAAAGCGTCATAATAATTGTCCTCAACTTTAACGATTGAAACCTTGCTCATTGCTTTTGTCTGCTTGATATTTTAAAACTAGTCCAGAAAGCTGATTTCAGGCGAGGGCCTTTCTTTGCTCTCAACTTCGATGCCTGCCTCCCGGAAGAGTTCGACGAAGGTGCTGTCGTTGTAGCTGCCGAAGCTGACGAAACGCTTTATCTTGGCGTTGACCAGCATCTTGGCGCAGAGAACACAGGGGGTGTGGGTGCAGTAGATGGTGCTTCCTTCCAGGCTGACGCCGTGCAGGCTGGCCTGGATGATGACGTTCTGCTCGGCGTGAATGCCGCGGCAGACCTCATGCCTCTCCCCTGATGGTATCCCGAGTTCATCGCGTAGGCAGCCCAGTTCCAGGCAGTCTTTGGAGCCGGAAGCGGCGCCGTTGTAGCCCGTGGCCAGTATATGTTTGTCCTTCACCGCCACGGCCCCCACGTGATGGCGGCGGCAGGTAGAGCGCTCCGCCACCACCGAGGCGATTTTCAAAAAATACTCGTCAGCGCTTGGTCTGGTGACTGACTTTTTCATTTCAGCTTCGCCAGTACCTCATCCGTCTGTTTTTTCAGGTCAGAGATTGAGGACTCATTGCTGATGGTGTAGTCCGCCATAGCAATCGGCCCGCCCTTGTTGGTGTTCTCGATTTCGGTGCGGTCGCGGCTGGCGGCTTCGGCATGGGTCAGCGGCCGTTCC
>DUFF01000006.1 GCA_011174815.1 Dehalococcoidia bacterium
AAACCCTCTAAAGTCCTGATTATCGGCTCGGGGCCCATCATTATCGGGCAGGCGGCGGAGTTTGACTACGCCGGCACGCAGGCCTGCAAGGCCATGCGCGAGGAGGGCGTCATCTCCGTGCTGGTAAACTCCAACCCGGCCACCATCATGACCGATGAGGACATCGCCGACGTCGTCTATATCGAGCCGCTCACCGTGGAGGTGGTCTCCCGCATCATCGAGCGCGAGCGCCCCGACGGCCTGCTGCCAACTCTCGGCGGGCAGACCGGCCTCAATCTGGCCGTTGACCTGGCCGATGCCGGCGTCTTGGATAAATATAATGTAAAGTCCCTGGGCACGCCCATACAGACCATCCGCAACGCTGAGGACCGGGAGCTTTTCAAGCAGCTTTTAATCAGAATCGGCCAGCCGGTGCCGCTGAGCAAAACGGTAAACACGCTGGCGGATGCCCGCAAAGCTGCGGAAGAAATCGGCCTGCCTGTGGTCATCCGCCCCGCCTACACCCTCGGTGGGACGGGGGGCGGCTTTGCCCATACCTGGGAAGAGCTGGAAAATATCGCCGCCGGCGGGCTGGCCGCCAGCCCCATCCACCAGGTGCTCATCGAGCAGTCGGTACTTGGCTGGAAGGAGATAGAGTACGAGGTGATGCGTGATGCCGCCGATAACTGCGTCACCGTCTGCAATATGGAAAACTTCGACCCCATGGGAGTCCACACCGGGGACAGCATCGTGGTCGCCCCCAGCCAGACGCTGACCAACAAAGAGTACCAGATGCTGCGCACCGCCAGCCTGAATATAATCCGGGCGCTGGGGGTGGAGGGTGGCTGCAACATCCAGTTCGCCCTCGACCCGCAGAGTCAGCAGTACTACGTCATCGAGGTCAACCCCCGCGTCAGCCGCTCATCCGCCCTGGCCAGCAAGGCCACCGGCTACCCCATCGCCCGCGTCGCCGGCAAGATTGCCGTGGGCAAGCGGCTCGACGAGATACCCAACGCCGTCACCGACAAGACCATGGCCTCCTTCGAGCCGGCGCTCGACTACGTGGTGGTCAAGATTCCGCGCTGGCCCTTTGACAAGTTCGCCACCGGAGACCGGGTCATCGGCACCCAGATGAAGGCCACCGGCGAGGTCATGGCCATCGACCGCACCTTCGAGGCGGCCTTGCAGAAGGCGGTGCGCTCCCTGGAGTTCGGCAAACGCTCGCTGCTGTGGGAAGACCCGGGCTGGGTTAAGGAGGCAGATATCAGCAAGTACCCGCTCTGGCCCAATGACCTGCGCCTCTGGGCGCTCATGGCGGCGCTACGGCGGGGCACCACGCCCGAAGCTCTGGCCGGGCGCACTCACATAGACCTCTGGTTCCTGGAAAAGCTCCAGAACATTATCGATATGGAAAAGGAACTGCTCTCCCGGACACTGACCCCGGAGTTACTGCGGCGGGCGAAAAGGCTCGGCTTCTCCGACGAGCAGCTCGGCACCCTGGCTGACCGCCTCCCCGAGCAGGTGCGGCAGCTACGCCACGACTGGAACATAAAGCCGGTGTACAAGATGGTGGATACCTGCGCCGCCGAGTTCGACGCCGCCACCCCCTACTTCTACTCCACCTACGAGCAGGAGAACGAGGCCATCGCCGAGCACCGTGACAAGGCAGTGGTCATCGGCAGCGGGCCAATACGCATCGGGCAGGGCATCGAGTTTGACTATTGCAGTGTCCACAGCGCCTGGGCATTGCAGGAGGCCGGCTATCAGAGCATCATGGTCAACTCCAACCCGGAGACCGTCTCCACCGACTTTGACACCAGCGACCGTCTGTACTTCGAGGCGCTGGATGAGGAGAGTGTGCGCGACATCCTGGAAAACGAGGGCAATGGCAACCAGAAAATACCATCCATCGTCCAGTTCGGCGGGCAGACCGCCATCAACTTGGCCAATCCTCTTTCCAATGCCGGTTTACCTCTCCTCGGCTCCAGTGCCGAGGCCATAGACCTGGCCGAAGACCGGCGCCGCTTCGAGAACTTCCTCAGCGAACTGGGCATTCCCCAGCCGCCCGGGGCCGGGGTGACCTCGCTGGCGGAGGCCAAAAACATCGCCCGGCTCATCGGCTATCCGGTGCTGGTCCGCCCCAGCTACGTCCTCGGCGGGCGGGCCATGGAGATAGTGCACAATGACACCGAGCTCTCTCGCTATATGGGCTTAGCCATGGAACTGGACACCGGCCATCCCGTCCTCATCGACAAGTACCTCCAGGGGAAAGAGGTGGAGGTTGATGCCATCGGCGATGGGGAGACGGTGCTCATACCCGGCATCATGGAGCACATCGAGCGCGCCGGCGTGCACAGCGGCGACTCCATGGCCATCTACCCCGGTCTGAACTTGACCCACCAAGAAGTGAATACCATCATCGATTATACCGTGCGCATCGGCCTGGCCCTGAAAATCAGGGGCCTGATGAACGTCCAGTATGTGACGGTGCCGCGCCGGGAAGGCTTGGGCGCATCGGTTTATGTGCTGGAGGTGAATCCGCGCGCCAGCCGCACCGTCCCGTTCCTCTCCAAAGTCACCGGCGTCCCCATGGTCAAGGTGGCCACCAGGGTCATGCTCGGCACCAGCCTCAGGGAGCAGGGATATAAAACCGGCCTCTGGCCGGAACAGCCGCTCATCGGCATCAAAGCGCCCGTCTTCTCCATGTCCAAGCTGCTCGGCGTCGATACCTACCTCGGTCCAGAGATGAAGTCCACCGGCGAGGTGATGGGCATTGACGTCAACTTCAATGCCGCCCTGGCCAAAGCGCTGCTCGCCGTGGGCCTGATGCTGCCGTCACAGGGTGCCATACTGCTCAGCGTCGCCGACCGCGACAAATCAGAGGCACTGCCCGCTATCAGAAAGCTGGCCGAGCTCGGCTATACGCTCTATGCCACCGAAGGAACCGCCGCCATGCTCGAGGCTGCCGGACTGGCGGTAACCAGGATAACCAAGAAGCTGAGCGAGGGGCATCCCAATGTAATCGATGTAATCAGAGACGGCACGGTCAAGGGCGTAATCAATACCATAACCGGCGGCGATGCCTCCCTGCGCGATGGCTTCTTCATCCGGCGTGCCGCCGCCGAGAAACAGGTGCCGTGCTTTACCTCGCTGGATACCGTGCGGGCGGCGGTGGAGGCACTGTCCAGCCCCACCCGGACCTATCTCGTTCAGCCCCTCCCCGAATACCGCAGAAAGGAAGCACCATGAACTTAATCGATGCCGGGATTGTTGAAAACCGCCAGGCCCTGCCCGGCCACTGGCACGTTCACGCCCGGGGTTTAATGGGCAGCTGGCTCATCTGGTTGCGGTGCCCGGATATCGTTCGGGAGGCAAAGCCGGGGCAGTTCATTATGGTGCGCTGTGGCCCGGAGACCACCCTGCCCCGCCCCTTCAGCATCCACCGGGTAGACGGCGACCACCTGTCTCTTTTCTACGCGGTGCGTGAGGGCGGACGCGGCACCACCTGGCTCGCCGGTCAGAAAGCTGGCGCATCGGCGCCGATATTCGGGCCGCTGGGCAACGGCTTTGCCATCGACCCCAAAGCACGGAATTTATTATTGGTGGCCGGCGGAACCGGCATCGCCCCGCTCTATTTTCTGGCCGAGCATGCCGTAAAAAACAAACTTAAGGTAACGCTGCTTTACGGTACGGTAGACAAAAACCGTTATCCCGTTCCCGGTGTTATTGAAGCGGTGGCCGCCACTGAAGACGGCTCGGTGGGGGAAAAGGGACTCATAACTGACCTCCTGCCCCGCTTTGTCGAAAGCGCTGACCAGGTCTTCGCCTGCGGCCCGATGCCAATGTTGCGTGATATGTTCAACCGCCAGCGGGAACTGAAGCTTGAAGGCAGACCAGTGCAGATTTCTCTGGAGGTGCGGATGGGGTGCGGAGTGGGCGTCTGCTACGGCTGCACTGTGAAAACAAAAAACGGCCTGAAGCAGGTCTGCCAGGACGGGCCAATCTTCGATTTGAATGAAATTCTGTGGGATGAGTTAGGTCTCTGCCCCGGGGGCAGCTGAATTATCTCAGGGGTGGGCAACCTGCTTAGTGGATAATCCTGATGATCATAAGAATAAAGGGGGGAATCAGCAAAGACGAGAATATGATTACCGCCAGGCTTGCCCCAGCCAATGCTGCTATCAAGGCAATTATATTGGCGGCGACCGTGTAAAATATGAGATCCTTCAGCATTTTTGCTATTCCGCAGTATGTTTTGACCAGAGAGTGTGATTGCCGCCGGCCATGATGGTTACCGGATAATTGGCCGCCAGCAATTAACCCCGTATTTTCACTTTTTTCTTTTCTCCCTGAAAAATTTTAGCCATATCAGGATTATGGGTATTCCCATCATGACCAATATAGCCGTGGCTGCAATCCTGACCCAAAGCATTTATCCTTACCCCTATCAAGTAAGCAAATTATAGTCCTATTTAGGCAATTGTCAATACCACAGTTTATTTCCCAACAACCTCTTATTTTCCTATAATCTGTTCTGGAGGTGTTATTATGGTCATTACGAAGAACATCAGCCTTCAGACAAAAGGTGAGTGCGATATTATTGACATCACGGCGCCAGTGCAGCAGCAATTATCTGAAACCAATGTAAAAGATGGAGTTGCCATTGTGTTTATCACCGGCTCAACGGCCGGGGTAACCACCATCGAAAACGAGCCCGGCCTTATCTCTGATTTCAAAGAGATGTGGGAGCGGGTCATCCCCAAAAATTTAGAATACCGGCATGACCGCGCCTGGGGTGAGGGAAACGGGTTTTCCCACGTCCGGGCCTCGCTTCTGGGAGCATCGCTGGCGGTACCCTTTAATAAGGGAAAACTGGCCCTGGGAACGTGGCAGCAGATCGTGGTGGTGGACTTTGATAATCGGCCGAGGTCAAGACAGGTTCTGCTGCAGATTATGGGAGAGTGAAAGAGGGCTATTTGCCCTTCTCTTTCTTCCCAGCCTCTTCTTCTTTCCCCTCTTCCGCCTCCGCCACCTCTTCCTCGATAACTTCCGCCGCCGAAGCCTGAGCCCGATTTAGCTTCTTCATCAGCCGCGATTTGCGCCGGGCGGCATTGTTGGGATGGATAATCCCCCTCTCTGCCGCCTTATCCAGAGCGCTTATCGACTCCACCACCGCCGCCTGGGCCGATTCCATCTCGCCGGCGAAGATGAGCCTCTCCGCCCGGGTAATGAAGGTCTTGGTCCGGCTGCGAACGGCGCGGTTCCTCAGTCGTCGCTTTTCCGCATTCCTTGCTTGCTTTTGCGCCTGCTTACTGTGTGGCAATATCAATCCCCCCGAGTTTGACTAGTTAAATAATATCAAAAGAATCCGTCGGTGCTATTCCAAAGTCTTCCAAAACTACATATTATGCTTAATCACAAGGGCAAGTCAAGTTTTTTCACTCGTTTTGGCCGATGACTCATCCCCAATGCGAACAATGCGTATCACACCCCTGACCGATTCGATTTTCTTAAGGAGCCGGCTTAACTGGGCCAGGCCCTGCGTTTCCAGGGTGAAGTCCATAGTCACGGTATGGTCATCATGATTGCGAGAGACCAGAGAAGCGATATTCACCTTCTCTTCGGCGACAACTATGGTGATATCGCGCATAAGCCCCACCCGGTCCCAGGCCTCTACCTGAATATGAACCGGATACATCTCATCCGTCTGCCCCCACTCCACCGGCACCAGCCTGTCCTGCTCGTCCTCATGCAGGACATTGTGACAATCCTCACGATGAATGGTGACGCCGCGGCTGCGCGTTATATAGCCGATGATTTTATCCCCGGGTACCGGGTGGCAGCACTGGGCCAGATGGGTGACCAGATTGCCCACGCCCAGCACATGTACCGTCGAGGGCACCGGCTTGCGCGGTGCCACCTCAGGGATGACTCTGGGCGTCTCCTGCTCCGCGGCCAGTTTTAGCGCAATCTGATGTGTGGAAATCCCCCCGTAACCAATCGCGGCCAGGAAATCTTCCACGCTGCCGTAGTTGAATAATTCCGCAAGCTCCTCGCGCTCAATGGTGATTCCCAGATGCCTCAATTCCTTTTCCAGTATCAGTCGGCCGCGCTCAATGTTCTCCGCGCGCTCCTGTCTCTTGAACCACTGCCGTATCTTTTCTCTGGCATGGGAGGTGCGAACGAAGCCGAGGTGGGGGTTCAGCCAGTCAAGGCTCGGCCCCTTTTCCCCTTTGGTGGACATGATTTCCACCACATCGCCGTTTTTCAGCTCATAGTCAAGCGGCACCAGTTTCCCGTTCACCTTGGCACCGATGCAGCGGTGCCCGAGCTCGGTATGCACCCGGTAGGCAAAGTCAAGCGGCGTGGAATCTCTCGGCAGGTCCTTGATATCCCCTTTCGGCGTGTAAACGAAGACCTGGTCGATAAAGATGTCTGTCTTCACTGATTCCAGGAACTCTTCCGACCCGCTCAATTCGCGGTGCCATTCGATAAGCTGGCGCAGCCAGCCGATTTTTTCCTCGAAGTGCAGGTCTGCTTTCTGCCCCTGCTTGTAACGCCAGTGCGCCGCCACGCCGTACTCGTCATCATAGTTCATCTCACGGGTCCTTATCTGGACTTCCAGAGGCGTGGTGCCGAAACACATGACGGCCGTGTGCAGCGACTGGTACCCGTTCGGCTTGGGATTGGCGATATAATCGTCAAACTCCTCGGGTATCGGGTGCCACAGACTGTGGATGATGCCCACCGCGCTGTAACAGTCGGGCACCGTGTTGACCAGAACTCTGAGTGCCAGAAGGTCGTAGATATCGTTGAAGTCCCGCCCCCGCTCCATTTTCTGGTGAATGCTGTAGATATGCTTGGGCCGGCCGGACAACTCGGCTTTCAGGCCGGCTTTGCCCAGCTCTTTCTTCAAGATATCGATCACCTGGGCAATAAAGTTCTCCCGCTGTGCCCGGCGTGCCGCTAACAGCGTAAAGATGCGCTGAAACTTCCCCGGCTCCAGATACTGAAAGGCCAGGTCTTCAAGCTGCCACTTGAGTTCCCATATGCCGAGGCGGTGGGCCAGCGGGGCATAAATTTCCAGTGTTTCCTGAGAAATGCCGCGCTGTTTTTCTAGGGATAGCGCATATAGAGTACGCATATTATGTAACCTGTCTGCCAGCTTGATAAATACCACGCGCAGATCCTCCGCCATGGCGACAAGCATCTTGCGTAAATTCTCCGCCTGGGCCTCTCGTGGAGCCGTCCCGGTGGTCTGCCATGAAACCTGACCCAGTTTGGTCACGCCGTCAACCAGCTTGCTTATCTCCAGCCCGAACCTTTCCTGTATCTTCTCAACAGGTATGCCGCATTCCTCAGGCACATCGTGCAATAGCGCCGCGGCCAGAGAGGCGGCATCAAGCTGAAGCCCGGCAAGTATTATCGCGGTCTGCACCGGGTGCTCCACATAAGGGTCGCCCGATAATCGCATCTGCCCGTGATGCGCCTCGGCGGCAAAACGGTATGCCTCTTCGACGACGGCAACCCTCTCCACCGGCAGATATGATTCCGCCTTTTCTTTCAGCTGACTGAAACTAGCTACCCCTGCAACTGCCAAAGTGGTGAAATGCCTCCTGCCCTGATGGTAGTGTGGATTATATCATAGTATAGCCCAATGCAACTTGGTCTGTAAATCTGCGCCTTTAACGGATGAATTTGCAATTCTTCATTATTGACACGACGTCAAATTGTGGTATACTTTTCAATACGATTTCGGCAAGGAGGTAAATGAATAATGAGCAAAATCCTGCGCGTGAATATGACTGACCAGAAGGTTAAATCTGAAGACGTGCCGGAGAAGTATCGATTGATAGGCGGGCGCGGGCTGACCTCGGCCATAACCTGCGACGAAGTGCCACCCACCTGCCATCCTCTTGGACCAAACAATAAAATTACCTTCGCTCCCGGCATTGTCACTGGCAGCGGCGCGCCCACCGCCGGCCGCCTTTCGGTGGGGTGCAAGTCCCCCCTAACAGGTGGCATTAAAGAGGCCAACTCCGGCGGTATTGCATCGGATAAACTGGCTCGCCTCGGCATAAAAGCTATCATTGTCGAGGGGCAACCCAAGGACAAGGGCAAGTTCTGGGTGCTCAAGGTGAATAAAGATGGCGCTGAACTCATGCCTGCCGAGGCGGGATGGCTTGGCAATGGCCTCTATGAAGCCTACCCCAAGATGCTCAAGAAATTCGGCGAGAAAGTTGGCATCATCAGCATCGGCGTCGCCGGGGAAATGCTGATGTCGATGGCTGGCATCTGCGTCAATGACCCGGAGAACCGTCCCAGCCGCTACGCTGGCCGAGGCGGCGTGGGCGCGGTGATGGGCAGCAAGGGGCTCAAGGCTATCATTGTTGATGAAACCGGTGGTTCCAGCGTGTCTCTCGCCGATAGCGAGGCATTCAATACTGGCCGCAAGAAACTGACCGATGCCCTGCGCCAGCATGACATCACCAAGCCCGGCGGTACGCTGAACACGTATGGAACGGCGGCGCTGGTCAACGTTATCAACGAGGCCGGTGCCTTCCCCACCCGTAACTTCAGTTCAGGCCGATTTGAGGGTGCTTCCAAGATCTCCGGCGAGACGATTAATGAGACCTGTAAGAAGCGCGGTGGCGTCGGTGCGACCGGGCACCGCGGCTGCACCGGCTGCATCATCCAGTGCTCCAACGTTTATCCGAAAGAAGACGGTACCGAGCTAGTGTCCTGCCAGGAGTACGAATCGGTCTGGTCGCTGGGCGCCAACTGCGGCATTGACAGCCTGGATGTTACCGGTGAGCTAGTTCGCCTGTGCAATGACTACGGTCTTGATACCATTGAGGCTGGCGCGACCATCGGCGTGGCCATGGAAGCCGGACTGGCCAAGTTCGGCGACGGCAAGAAGGCCATCGAGCTGATGCATGAGATCGGCAAGGGCACGCCGCTCGGCCACATCCTCGGTGGCGGTGCCGCGCTCACCGCCGATACCTTCGGCATTGTCCGCTGCCCGACGGTAAAGAGACAGTCCATGCCCGCCTACGAGCCTAGGGCGATCAAGGGCATCGGTGTAACCTATGCCACCTCAACCATGGGCGCCGACCATACCTCAGGCTACACTATCGCCCCGGAGATACTGGGGGTAAGCGGTAAAATGGATCCGGCGAGCAAGGGAGTGGAGAAAGCCGAGGCCTCGCGCAACTTCCAGTATGCCACTGCGTTCATTGACAGCAGCGGCCACTGCCTGTTCATCGCCTTCGCCATCCTTGACATCCCCTCCGGCCTCGAGGGTATGGTGGAAGAGTGCAACGGCGTGCTCGGCACCAACTGGACAGTGGATGATGTTGGCCGAATTGGCGGCGACATCGTCAAGATGGAGCGCGCCTTCAACGAAGCCGCCGGCTTCACCAATGTCGATGACCGCATACCGGAGTTCATGAAATACGAGATGCTGCCGCCGCACAATGTGGTCTACGATGTACCCGATGAGGTGCTGGACAAAGTCCACAATCCCTAGTATAGAAAGCCGAAACTGACCACAAGCCCCCTTCGACGCGACTGGCGAAGGGGGCTTTCTTCATTTCACAAAAATACGGTATAATTGGTATATGTAACGGTTAAGGAACAAGCTATGAACAAGGTTGAGGTCAGGCTTTTCGCGAGCCTGCGCAAGTACCACCCCAGTACAGAAGATAGCGATGCCTTTGTCCTGGAGCTGGCTGATGGGGCTAAACTCGGTGACCTGGTAGAGAAACTCAAAATCCCCCGTCAGGAAATCGGCGTGCTCATGGCAAACGGCAAGTGGCAGAAAGAAGATTACTCCCTCAAAGATGGGGACCGGATAGGACTTTTTCCGCTCATCGGAGGGGGATAACTAATGATCGAAGTTCACCTTTACGGCAAACTGCGCCGCTTCACTGATAACCAGGACCCTTCCCGGGATTCCATTATCAATATTCAAGTGCAAGGTGGGGACTCTATCGAACACATTGTGCGGCGCATTG
>DUFF01000060.1 GCA_011174815.1 Dehalococcoidia bacterium
GCGATTGTATCAACATGACGGTAAACGCCGGGGGGAACATCATTATTCCCAGTTTTGCTCTGGAGCGGAGCCAGGAAATACTGTATCACCTCAACGAATTGTTTTTACGCAAGGAAATTCCACCTTTAGTTGTTTTTCTGGACAGCCCTATGGCAATACGGATCACCGAAGTATTCAAACATCACGCCGACCTCTTTGACAAAGAGATGATGCAACGTCTTCGCCAGGGTAATTCCTGTTTCAGTTTTGAAAACCTCAAAATGGTACAGAGTGTGGGGGAATCTAAAGCCATTAACAACATAAAGGGAAGCAGCATCATTATAGCTGGCAGCGGCATGGTGACCGGCGGCCGCGTGAAGCACCATATTGTCAACAATATCCGGAGGCCGGAGAGCACAATATTATTTGTTGGCTATCAAGCGGAGGGAACGCCGGGCAGAATATTGCTGGATGGCGCCCAGGAAATCCGTCTCCTGGGGCAAATACATCCGGTGAAAGCACACATTGAACAAATCGAGGGATTTTCGGCCCACGCCGACCGTGATGGACTACTGGAGTGGTTAGGTGACATTCGTGTCCCGCCGCGCTGCGTATTTGTCACCCACGGGGAAGCGAAAGCAGCCACCAGCTTTGCTCAGGTCCTGAAGGAGAAGACCGGCTGGACCGTAAAGGTGCCCGAATACAAGGATACCGTGGAGCTACTCTAAAGCGGAATAGAGAATCCAGTTGCGGAAATCAAAAGTGGCGGTGGGACTCGATCCAGTCACCAAGCCTTACCCCGGCCTGTAATATGCGCGTGGGCACCCGTGCCCGGGGGGATAGTCTTCTCTCTGTTGTGCAGGTATAATGTGTGAAAGCTATGTGGCGTCGAAGGGTGCGTGTATGACGAATTGAATGGTAGCTAGTCTAAAGCGTAGGAGAATTCTGTGGTAGATTACATGATCAACTATTTCCTCTCATTCTTTCAAAATCCCAGCGCCTGGGGCATTGGTCTGGCTATAGGCTTTGGTGTAGTTTGGCTGGCGGCTTACTGGCCGCCGCTCTTTAGGAAACCCTGGCTCTGGGCGGTCCTGGTAAGCAGTCCATTCCTGACCCTGGCTGCTGTTTGCTTTATTCAAGTTCCCCTCGAAACTTGGATGGGACAGGCACTGGCCCATTTCTGGAGCCAGGAGGTCCTGGCGCGGTGGATTCTTGTGGTGGGGATACCAGCGGTACTCCTCAGCGGACTGGTGCAGGAAGGGGCAAAAATGGTACCGATGGTAGTTTACTGGTCGCGCAGCGGCAAGAATATCGACCCCAAGCTAGGACTGGCCATCGGTGCCGTGGCCGGAGCTGGATTTGGCATCTTCGAAGCGCAGTGGATGCACAATCTCATCTTCGCCTCGGGGTGGACCTGGGCGGCAGTGCAAACCGGCGGCTTCATGGCACTGCTTGGATTCTGGGAGAGATTCTTTACCGTAGCCGCTCATATCGCCTTTTCCGCCCTGGCCGGGTACGGTCTGACCAGGGGTTGGGGATGGCAGTTCTACCTCATAGCCTCCGCGCTGCACGCCCTACTGAACTATGGCGCAGTTTTGTGGCGGGCAGGGCTCCTTACCGGCCTTCATCTGGAAATCTATGCTGCCGTGTTAGCCGCGGCGGTAACGACGTGGGCCTTGTGGCTTCGCTGGAGGAAAGGGGCAGATACGGCTCAGCCCGAGCTTGAGACTGGGACCGGAACTGAGACTGGGATATCTGCTCCGTGAACCTGTGATCGTGAGAAAAGGCATTTTGCGCTGGGAGTTAGGGGGAATCGCCTTCATAGTTGTTTTGGGGTCCGTGCTGCACTTTGTCTTCGAGTGGTCCGGTGGCGCGATTCCCGTCGCCCCGATTGCCGCCGTGAATGAAAGTGTGTGGGAGCATCTCAAGCTGGGCTTCTGGCCGGCATTGGTATATGCGGCTTTGGAATACAGCCGCTTTGGGAAGTCGGCGAACAATTTTCCCTTTGCCAAAACTCTGGGAATTTATCTAATACCAATCACTATCGTGGTCCTTTACTATGCATACACAGCTATCCTGGGGCATGGTCTCTTAGAAGTCGACATCGCGATTTTCGTTGTAGCTGTCATAGTCGGGCAGGTGGTGAGCTATAAATTGCTGACTGCCTCTCCATTACCGGAAAGGCTCAACCATTTCGCCCCGATTGCGCTAGCGATCCTGGGCGTCCTCTTCGTGCTATTCACTTTCTACCCACCGCACTTGCCGCTATTCAGGGACTCCGTCACCGGTGGCTATGGCATTGTCGGATAGCACTGAGAAAAATAGGTCTTGCTATCCAGTGGACTTATTATTAAGATATTGCAGGGGAAGTTATCGAATCAAGTATAGATTATGTTGTAAAAGGAGGAACGCATGGCAGAGGAGAAGAAAAGACATTGGGACCGCCGCCGCACCCCGTGGTTGATAGGCCCTATTTGGTTCATGGGCTGGCTATTTACAATCGGTTATGCCGGTTTGCTTTGGTGGCAGATTATACTGGCTATAGTGGTCTGGCCATACTATCTAGGCCGGGTAGTGGGCGGTTAGGTGCGCATACTCTAGTTCCAGCTATCAAGAAAAGCAGCAGTGGCAGCGGCGGGTTTGAGCCGGTGTCTCAGTTGCGGGTGATATAATTATACTGGCTGGAACTTGCGATGCCGCGTAGAAAAAAACCAGTATCGTTCCGTACTTCAGAGGTATCACATGTGGTCGGCGCTACCTATAACCAGCTTGTGTATTGGGACAGGACGGGTCTCGTGAGCCCGAGTCTGAAGGCGGCATCGGGCAGGGGTTCGCGCCGTCTCTATTCCGTCGAAGATATTTTCGAATTAAGGATACTGATGAAATTACTGGACAGTCGCCTGCCTCTGCAGCGGATACGGTCGAGCTTTCGCTTCATACGAGGTCAATCCAGGAATTTGTCATCCTTTGTGGTGCTCACGGACGGCAAGACAGTCTATTTCTATGAGGACTATGATGTTCTGGTGGACACGTTGAAGGAAGGCCAGACAGTATTACGTATCGCGGTTCAAGATCTGATTGCAGAAGTACAGGCCAGGTTGACCAATGGGCAATGAGCACAGCGAGTCCCGTCCTGTCGCAAGTGCGAAATTGACAGCGGTGGGGTTTGGGCCGCCCGGTAGCAATCTATGAGAAAATCAATAACCTTGTGGCACATATTTTACAGTTAACACGAATGTCTGGGGATATTGCAAAATCAAGAAGTCTGTACTGTAAGAATAGATGCGGGCGACGACAAAGAGAAGATTTCTAATTGCGGCAGGAACCTTATCCACAGGATTGGGGATTATCGGTATTCTTATCCCGATTCTACCCACAACCCCATTTCTATTACTCGCCGCTGCTTGTTACATGCGGAGCTCCGAGCGGTTCTATCAATGGCTTATAAACAACAGAGTATTTGGATCCTATGTCAGGAACTACATTGAAGGCAGAGGAATGCCTACAAGAATAAAGATATTTACCATCCTTCTACTCTGGCTGGCTATCGGACTCAGTATAACTTTTGGAGTACAGGACATAGTTGTAAGGATAGTGTTAATTTGTATTGCTATTGGGGTCACAGCACATATTGCCTTGATCAAAAAAAGAAAAGTTGAAGATATTTAGAAGCAAAGCTCACTGGCAGCAGCTGGACTTGAACCGGATAAAAGGAGGACTCGAAATATGACAAGGAATAGTAGTGAAACGCAATGTTGTCCTAAGTTTGATCCTGAAGCATGGCATGACAAAGAAATAAAGTGGGAGGACAAGCTCTTCGTCAAAGACACCATGAGGCAATTCATGCATATGCCGCTACCCGGGGCATTCGGTAAAACAGTCGGAAGGATGTGGAACAAAATTGAAGACGCCGGAGCAAGTCCGGATACCAAGGACTTCATTATGCTGGCCACCGAATCATCACCCTGGAAAGGTGAACTATATATCAATGTGACAAAAGAAGTCCCGAACGCTGAAAACGTCAAACTGTCAGGAACGTATATCACCAGGGTTTTCGATGGCCCGTATAATGCCGTACCAAAATGGATTAAAGAAATTAATCAATATGTAAACCAGAAAGGCAAGACAGTTAAAAAGTATTATTTCTACTACACGACCTGTCCCAAGTGCGCCAAGATTTACGGCCATAATTATGTGGTAGCATTTACGGAGGTGTAAGATGCCATCCTCTGAATATGGGAAAAGTCGGATTAAACAGTGGTATTGACAACAAAAGCATGGATGGCTATTCTGAACCTACAACGCCAATATTCAGGGGGTTGGTATGAGACTATCACCGGAAGAGAAGAAGAGAATCTATGAGGAAGAGAAGGCGCGGATTGAGGCACGGGAAAAGATAGAGCGAGAGAGACTGACAGCGCCGACAGGTACAAGTACAGGGCTATCGCCAAATACTGCCGGATTATTGTGCTATGTTGGCATATGGATAAGCGGCATTATCTTCTTCGTTCTAGAGCAGA
>DUFF01000061.1 GCA_011174815.1 Dehalococcoidia bacterium
GATGAAGCCCTCTTCCTTCAGAATTCGAGCAATGGAGAGTTTCAGCCGGGACGATGGCACCAGCACCTGCTCATGCTTGGCCGTCAGAGCGTTGCGTATTCTGGTCAACATATCGGCAATTGGGTCAGTTACAGACATATCACCCTCTCGGTTTTCCTACCAGCTTGATTTTCTTACCCCGGGAAGCTGCCCGGCCAGCGCCAGCCGGCGAAAACAGATTCGGCACAGGCCAAACTGGCGGATATAAGCTCGCGGCCTTCCGCATAGGTGGCAGCGGTTATGCTGCTGCACTCTGAATTTGGCCGGTCTGCTCGCTTTAACTATCTTTGATTTCTTTGCCATTCCTACTCCGTTCCATCCTTGGCAAAAGGCATGCCAAGGAGCTCTAGAAGATGCCTGCCTTCTTCATCCGTCTTTGCCGTGGTGGCGATGGCTATTTCCAGGCCACGCAGCTTTTCTATCTTATCGTAGTCTATTTCTGGAAACGCGATTTGTTCTTTGAGGCCAAGGGTATAATTGCCCCGGCCGTCAAATGCGTCTGGCGAAACTCCAAAAAATTCCCTTACCCGGGGCAGAACCGCATTTATCAGCCCGTCGAGGAAGTCATACATCCGTTCCCCACGCAGAGTTACCTTCATACCGACGGCCATGCCGGTGCGCAGCCGGAAGGCAGCGATTGACCTTTTGGCACGGGTGATTACCGGATGCTGGCCGGAAATGGCGGCCAGATCAGCTTCGGCCGATTCCAGGGCTTTGGCATTCTGAATCGCTTCGCCGAGCCCGATATTGAGCACTACTTTAATCAGCCGCGGTACTTCCATGATGTTGCTATAGCCGTAACGCTCCATCAGGATGGGGGCTACTTCTTTCTGGTACTTGTCTTTCAATCGCGACATCTAGTCAATTACCTCTTTGCACTTGCGGCATATCCTCACTTTTCTGCCATCCTCGAGGAAGGTAAAGCCCACGCGGGTGGGCTGATTGCACTTTCCGCAGAGCAACATGACGTTGGAGACATCAATGGGTGCCTCTAGGTCAATGATACCGGCCTGCCTGACCTGTGCTCGTGCCCGGGAGTGCTTCTTGATGAAGTTGATCCCTTCTACGATCACCCGGTTTTTCTTGGGATAGGCAAAGCGCACCCTGCCCCTTTTCCCGATATCCTTGCCGGCTACTACCAGCACCGTATCATTCTTTCTTATCTTCACTATCGCTTGCCTTCAAAGGACTTCCGGCGCCAGAGAGATGATTTTGGTGAAGTCCTTGTCCCTCAGTTCCCGGGCTACCGGTCCGAAAATTCGGGTTCCTCTTGGATTATTTTTATCGGTCAGGATTACCGCAGCATTTTCATCGAACCTGATGTATGAGCCGTCAGGCCGCCGGTAGGGCTGGGCAGTACGCACCACCACCGCCCGGACCACGTCTCCCTTTTTCATGGTGGCACCGGGAATGGCCCTTTTCACCGAGGCGACAATGACATCTCCCACCCGGGCATACCTCTTCCTTGTGCCACCGAGCACGTTAATGCACATGATTTCCCGGGCTCCGGTATTATCTGCGGCTCTTAATCTGGTGTACTGCTGAATCATGTTATTAAATCCTGACTTCAGGTTGTTATCTCTTTCGGTTGAATCTCGATTACCTCTCCTCTGGTAATTACCTCGGCAATACGCCAGCGCTTGTGTCGGGATAGAGGCCGGGTTTCCTCAATCCTGACCACATCTCCTATCCGGCACTCATTTTTTTCATCATGAGCTTTGTATTTGATCTCCCAGCTGATGGCCTTTCGGTACTTGGGAAAACGTTTGGGCGTGTCGACGGCAACCACCACCGTCTTGTCCATGCGGTTGTTAATCACCCGCCCGATTCTAGTTTTGCGTTTCTCTTTCATAGCGTTACCTGATCTCGAGTTCTCTTTCTCTCAATATGGTTCTAATCCGGGCGATCCTTTTTTTCACCATCGGCAGCTCACGGTGGTTCACCAGCTGCCTAGTGGCAAGACGGAAGCGTAAATTAAACAGCTCCTGCTTTGATTCTTCCATTTGCTTTTTCAGGTCTTCCGTACTCAGTGCTCTGAATTCATCAATCCTTACCATCGGACGATTCCTTTATGCAATCATCATTATTGGGTGGCACTCGTCTCCCTAACCACGAATCTGGTGGCGAACGGGAGCTTGTGCGAGGCCAGTCGTATGGCCTCTTTGGCGGTTTTTTCGCCAACACCCGCCAGCTCAAACAGCATCCTCCCCGATTTAACCACGGCTACCCAGTGGTCCGGGCTGCCTTTGCCGCTTCCCATACGTGTCTCCGCCGGCTTTTTGGTGACTGGCTTGTCCGGAAAAACGCGTATCCAGACTTTGCCACCACGGCGGATATAACGGGTAATGGCGCGCCGTGCGGCCTCAAGCTGTTCCGCAGTTATCCAGGCGGACTCCAGTGCCTGTAGCCCGTAATCGCCAAAGGTAGTGGTGTTGCCTGCCTGGGCACTCCCCCGGCGGTGTCCCTTGTGGGATTTGCGATATTTAACCCGTTTCGGCTGTAGCATCTTTTCCCTCGTCTTCGGTTACGCTGGCCGCTTCTGTCTCAGCGACAGGCTCTTCGGCTGTTTTTGTCTTCCGGGCTCGTTTAGCCGGTGCCTTCGCCGGTTTTTTCTCTGCCTTCTCTTCGGCAGCCACCTCGGTGGGTTCTGCCGAAGCCGGCTTCTCCGTTTCGGCAGGTTTCTCGGCTTCGGCCCTTCGTTTGGCGGCTGGTTTCTCTTCGGCACTTACCTCAGTTGTCTCCGCAGCTATGGTCTCAGCCGGTTTCTCCTCTGTGGTTGCGGCTGTTTTTCTCCTTCGGGACGGTTTTGCCGGTGCCTCTTCCGCTTTTTCTCCGGCGGCTGCCTTGGTTACCGCTTCTGCCTCCGTTTCTACCGGTGCGGTTTCGGTCACGACCTCTTCAGCGACTGGCTCGGCTGTCTCAGCTTCCGGTTCGGCAACAGTCTCGGTTTCCACAGCCATCTCCGCAGGCGCGCCTTCAACCGCTACCTCTCTTGGCTCAGGGAGGATTTCACCCTTGTATATCCATACTTTAACGCCAATCCTTCCTAAAGTGGTGCGTGCTTCCGTGAAACCGTAATCGATGTCCGCCCTCAGCGTATGCAGAGGAACCTGCCCATCATGCATTGTCTGGCGGCGTGCGATTTCAGCATCGCCCAGCCGACCTGAGCAGCTGACTCTTATTCCCTTGGCGCCAGCCTGCATGGTGCGGAAAAGCGCCTGTTTCATTGCCCTGCGGTAGGCGATTCGGCGCTGAATCTGGTCGGCAATGGTTCGGGCAACAAGCGCGGCATCCAGTTCCGGCTGGCGGACCTCCTGGATATTCAGGCGGACCTTCTTGCCAACGAGATTTTCCAGATAAGCGCTCAGCTCATCAACGCGCTGTCCACCACGACCAATGACGATACCAGGGCGGGCGGTATGGATGGTAACCGACACATCTTTTGCCTGGCGGTCAATCTCCACAAGGGAGATGGCCGCGTCCGCATACTTGGACTGGATTGACTGCCGCAGTTTCAGATCTTCCTGCAGTGACTCGGCGTAATGTACATCGGCGTACCATTTGGCCTGCCAGTCCTGTATGACACCGATTCTAAAACCTATAGGGTGAACCTTGCGTCCCAATTATGCCTCCTCATCAGCAATGATGACCGTTATGTGACTGGAACCCTTCCTTACTGGGCTGGCTCGACCGCGCGCCCGGGGATAGAACCGCCGGAGCCTTGGCGCTTCATTGGCGTAAATACTGATGATTTTCAAATCCGATGGTGTCATCTGGTAATTGTTTTCTGCGTTGGCCGCAGCCGACTTTACCACCTTGGCTACCACGCGGGCATTCGGCGATGGCGCGAACCTGAGCAATGTCAGCGCTTCATCCACTGCCTTACCCCGCACCATATCGATCAGCGGGCGTACCTTACGCGTTGATATTCCCGTATCCTTGGCAAAAGCTCGTACCTGCATACTATACCTTACCCATAAGAGCCTATCGTTTTTTCACCTGGGTCGCCCTTTCTGACCTGGAGACATGGCCGCGGAAGGTCCGGGTCAGAGCGAACTCGCCAAGCTTGTGCCCCACCATATTCTCGGTGACGAAGATCGGCACGTGCCTTCGGCCATCATGCACGCCGATGGTCAATCCCACCATCTGTGGCATAATGGTAGATGAGCGTGACCAGGTCTTGATGACCGCTTTCTGGCCTGACTTGGCAATGGCCTCCACCTTCTTCATCAGCTTGGCATCAATATATGGCCCCTTTTTTACTGACCTTGACATTGACTACCTCTGCTTACCTCTTCGTTTGACAATCAATTTATCGGACGCTTTTGGTTTGCGGGTGCGGTAGCCGAGCGCCGGTTTGCCCCAGGGCGTCTTCGGGCCAGGCAGTCCGATGGGACTTCTCCCTTCGCCACCACCATGGGGGTGGTCCCGTGGCGTCATTGCCGAGCCCCTCACCGTGGGCCGCCAGCCCATCAACCGTTTTCGCCCCGCTTTGCCCAGCGCGATATTCTGACGGTCAACATTGCCCACTTGGCCGATGGTGGCCATACAGTCGCCGCGGACGCGCCGCATTTCACCGGAAGGCATGCGCAGCAGGGCGTATTCACCTTCCTTGACCATCAGCTGCGCTGCCGCGCCAGCACTCCGCACCATCTGTCCGCCTTTTCCTTTCTCCATCTCGATATTGTGAACGAGAGTACCGCTCGGGATGGTCTTCAGTGGCAGCGCATTGCCCGGCCTCACTTCGGCATCCGGACCTGACAGGATTGTGTCGCCGATATTCAGCCCAACCGGGGCGAGGATATACCGTTTATCTCCATCCGCATAGTAAATGAGTGCAATTCGGGCGGAGCGATTCGGGTCATACTCAATCGCCGCTACCCTGCCCGGCACGCCGTTTTTATCCCGCTTGAAGTCAACCGCGCGCAGTTTTCGCTTGGCACCACCACCGCGGTGGCGAACGGTTATCTTCCCTCGGTTGTTGCGTCCACCTCGCTTCTTCAGCGGTGCGACCAGCGATTTTTCCGGCCTGTCCTTGGTTATCTCTTCAAATGTGGCGCCACTCATTCCCCGCCTACCTGGCGAGGTGGGACGGAATACTTTGATGGCCACTCAATATCCCCCTTTTCCCGTTCTAAACACCTTCAAAGAACTCTATTTTATCACCGGCTCTCAGGGTGACGACCGCTTTCTTCCAGGGTGGGGTGTTATACAGTCGTCTGCCTATCCTTCTTGCTTTCCCGGCAACCTTGATAACATTAACGTTGATTACTTTCACCCGAAACGCTTTCTCCACAGCCTGCTTGATCTGAGGTTTGGTCGCCTCTTCGGCTACTTCAAAGGCGTATTTATTCTGTGTCTGCAGTATAGTATTTTTCTCCGTCACCAGGGGACGTTGCAAAACATCAAACAGATGCATCACTGACCTCTTCCGCCGCTTTTCCTCCCCACAGTTCCTCCACACGGCGTACTGCGGACACCGTCATCAATAGCATCTTGTGGGAGAGGATGTCAAGCACATTGAGCAGATTTGCCGGCATTGTCTTGATTCCCTTGATATTGTGTGATGCTTTAATCACATGCTCCTCTGGCCCATCGGTTACCACCAGTGCTGAAGAGTCGGCACCGAGGGCGTTGAGGATCTGTACCATATATTTCGTCTTTGGCTCGAGCTTCAGTTCCTGTACCACTTTTAACTCTTCATCCTTCACCTTAGACGAGAGAACGCACTTCAAGGCTAGGCGGCGCATCTTCTTTGGCGTGTCCTGACTATAGTCCCGTGGCTTCGGCCCGAAGATAATGCCTCCTCCCCGTCGCGTTGGCGAGCGCCGTCCACCCGCCCGCGCCATGCCGGTGCCTTTCTGGCGGAACATCTTCTGGCTGCTCCCCTGGACTTCGCTTCTGGTCTTGGTGGCAGCAGTTCCCTGACGGGCATTCGCCAGCTGCCCGACCATGACCTGATGCACCACGCCTTCGTTGAAAGGCACGGCAAAGACCTGGTCACTGATTTCAATGTGGTCAGCCACTTCGCCGGTAACGGCGTAGACCGGAACCTGCACTTCCTTACTTCCTCCTCCTCGCCTTCTTGATCAGTAGCAGGCCATTTCTGGCTCCGGGCACGGCTCCTTCGATCAGCAGCAGGTTGCGTTCCGGGTCAGCCTGAAACACCTCAAGGTTGCGCACCGTCACGCGCTGGTCACCCATGTGTCCGGCCATACGCTGTCCTTTATAGACACGTCCCGGCGAAGCGCTGGCGCCGATGGAACCTGGAGCACGGTGCCGGTCAGACTGGCCGTGTGTCTTGGGCCCGCCGGCAAAGCCATATTTTTTAACCACGCCGGCAAAGCCCTTGCCCTTGGAAAGGCCGGTGATATCAACTAGGTCGCCGGATTTAAAAAGGCTGACGTCTATCTTCTGACCCTCTTCAATATCGGTGATGTCTTCCGGCGTGAATTCACGGAGGTACTTGAACTGGCCGGCTCCCTTGCCCTGTCCGCGCTGCGATGAGCTGAGACGTTTGGCCTGGCCAAAGCCGAGCTGAACGGCATTATAGCCATCTTTCTCCGCCGTTTTCACCTGGGTAACGGTGCATGGTCCGGCCTCAATGGCGGTTACCGCTGCCAGCGTACCGTTGTCGCGGAACGCCTGTGACATGCCCAATTTTTTACCGATAATTCCCTGTGCCATCTTTATTCGCTCTTCTACAACTTGATATCTATCTCCACTCCGGAGGGTATGTTCAGTCTGGTTAAGGCATCGATTGTCTTGGAAGTGGTCTCCACAATGTCAATGATACGCTTGTGCGTCCGTATCTCAAACTGCTCCTGTGAGTCTTTATCAATGAATGTGGAGCGTATGACACTGTACTTCTTGATATGGGTGGGCAGAGGTACCGGCCCAACCACCACGGCACCGGTACGTTCCACGGCATCGACTATCTGCGCCGCCGACTGGTCAACTATGCGGTGGTCAAATCCCTTCAGTTTGATGCGGATTTTCTGTTTAGCCATATCCTCTCCCCACTGCTTCTGTTATCTCTTCGGTCAATTCCGTTGGTAATTCTCGGTATTTATAAAATTCCAGCGAGTGAGTTGCCCTGCCCTGAGTAAGCGACCTCAATCTGGTGGCATAGCCGAAGGTCTCGGCCAGAGGTATCAGGCTTTGAATAACGTACACGTCACCTTGGGCATCAATATGCTCGATGTGCCCTCGCTTGGCATTGATGTCACCGATGATATCCCCCAGGAACTGCTCCGGAGCGACTATTTCCAGCTTCATTATCGGCTCAAGGAGAACCGGCTTGGCTTTCCTGACCCCGTTTCTTAACGCTAGGGAGCCAGCCATTTTGAAGGCAAGCTCGGAGGAGTCAACTTCGTGGTAACTGCCATCATAGAGGGTGGTCTTGATATCGACTACGGGATAACCGGCGAGGACCCCGGTCTCCATGGCCTCTTTTATCCCTGCCTCCACGGCCGGTACATATTGCCTGGGAATGATGCCACCTTTGCTGGCATCAACAAACTGGAAACCACTCCCTCTTCCCGTGGGTTCGAGTTCCAGCCAGACATGCCCGTATTGGCCGTGCCCTCCGGTCTGCCGTACAAATCTGCCCTCAACCTGAACCGGTGCCGTAATCGTCTCTTTGTAGGCGACTCGTGGCTTGCCCACCTTGGCACTGACGCCGAATTCACTCATCATCCGTTTGACGAGGACCTCAAGGTGAAGTTCGCCCATGCCGGAGATGATTGTCTGCCCTGTTTCCTCATTAAATGCGACTTTGAAAGTGGGGTCTTCTTCCGTCAGCTTTTGCAGGGCGTCGATCATTTTATCTTGGTCGGCCCTGGTCTTGGGCTCAATGGAAATGGAAACCACTGGCTCGGGAAATCGTATTGATTCCAGCAGCACCGGCTGTGAGATATCGCAGAGGGTGTCACCGGTGAAGGTATTCTTCAAGCCCAGCGTAGCCACGATGGTTCCGGTGTCAGCCTCATCGACCTCCTCGCGGCGGTTGGCATGCATAAGAAGCAACCGCCCGATGCGTTCCCGTTTGCCCGATGTTGAGTTTAGGACCATGCTTCCTGCTTTCATGATGCCGGAGTAAACCCTGAGGTAAACCAGCCTGCCGACAAAGGGGTCGGAAACAACTTTAAAAGCAAGGGCGGAAAAGGGGGCTTCATCACTGACCGGGCGGGTTACTTCAGCCTCAGATTGGGTATCGATTGCCAGCACCGGTGGCATGTCAAGGGGGGAGGGGAGGTAACTGACAATGGCATCAAGAAGCGACTGCACGCCTTTATTGCGCAGGGCACTGCCGCAGAGGATGGGCACGCCTTTGTTGGCCAGAGTAACTTGGCGCAGCGCCTGTCTCATTGCTGCCGGGCTGATCTCATGACCCTCAAGGTAAGCTTCCAGTATATGGTCGTCATGTTCCGCCAGCTTCTCGACCAGGGCATGGCGGTAATCATTACAGCGCTTTCGTTCGGCATCCGGGACGGCTATTTCCTTCGGTTCCGTGTTGGGCTTGCCGTCATAATGCCAGGCCTTGTTCTCAATGAGGTCGATGACCCCTTCAAATGATTCACCGCTGCCCAGAGGAAGCTGGATAGGCAGCGGCTTCGCCTTCAAGCGTTTCTCAATCATGGAGATGGTGCGTTTGAAATTGGCGCCCACACGGTCCATTTTATTGATAAAACAGATTCTGGGCACGCGATAGCGGTCGGCCTGCCGCCAGACCGTCTCTGATTGCGCCTCGACTCCAGCCACGCCGTCAAAGACCACCACGCCGCCGTCCAGTACCCTGAGGCTCCGTTCCACCTCAGCGGTGAAGTCCACGTGACCCGGCGTGTCGATGATGTTGATGCGGTATTTATGCCAAGGTTGTGCCTCGGAAGCTGTGGGAACATTAGGCTGCGTAGCCGCTGCAGGTATGATATCGAAGGGCTGTGTGGCTGCTGCAGGGATGATGTCGGAGGCTGACCAGTAGCAGGTGGTCGCGGCCGCAGTTATGGTAATACCGCGTTGACGCTCCTGCTCCATCCAGTCCATTACCGCGGTGCCGGTATCCACATCTCCAATCTTGTAGGTACGACCGGTATAGTAAAGTAACCGCTCGGTGACGGTGGTCTTGCCGGCGTCAATGTGGGCAATAATCCCTATATTTCTGATTTTTTCTAGGGGAAAACTTCTCGGCATTGCTTTTGCCTTTAATGGACTCTGGTTCTTGGTTATAGTCTTCGTGCTAATGATAATCCACCTTTTACCACCGGTAATGTGCGAAGGCGCGGTTCGCCTCAGCCATCCGGTGGGTATCCTCGCGTTTTTTAATGGTGACGCCTTCACCGCGCAGGGCATCAGTTAGTTCATCAGCCAGCCTCTCCGTCATTGACTTTCCCTTCCTCGACCGGGTTGATCTTAACAGCCAGCTCAGTGCCAGGAAGAGGCCGCGGTCAGGGCGTACCTCCACCGGTACCTGATAGGTGGCCCCACCGACGCGGCGCGGTTTCACCTCGAGAAGCGGCGTTGCGTTCTTTATCGCCTGTTCCAGCGCTGTCACCGGGTCTCTGCTCGACCGCTCTTCCAGAATATCAAGCGCACCGTAAACAATTCTCTCCGCGGTTCGCTTTTTACCGCACCTCATTACTTTGTTTACCAATTTGGATACGGTTACATTATGATATTTCGGATCCGGCGATATCTCTCTTGTTTCTGGTTGGGCACGCCTTGGCATACTATACTCCTGATTTTCAGGCTGTTTCGGCTCTTTCCTTGGCCATTTTACTGCCGTACTTGCTGCGACCCTGTCGGCGGTTGGTAACGCCGCTGGTATCAAGCGCACCGCGCACGATGTGATAGCGAACGCCCGGTAAGTCCTTAACGCGTCCGCCGCGAATCAGCACCACCGAGTGTTCCTGCAGCTCGTGACCTTCGCCTGGAATATAGGCGGTCACTTCCATCCCGTTGGTCAACCTGACCCTGGCTATCTTGCGCAGTGCCGAATTGGGTTTCTTGGGCGTCATGGTCCTAACCTGGGTGCAGACACCCCGTTTCTGTGGTGAGCCCTTGCCCTCAATCATCCGGTTTTTCAACGCATTGTAAGTAAAGCGCAGCGCCGGCGATTTGGTCTTCCTGGTGACCTGCTTCCGCCCCTTATTTATCAGTTGGTTAACAGTTGGCACTTTCTCCCCCTGCCTTACAATTTTAATGGATGAGCCTTGGCTCATCCACAAATTCAAAATGACAGATTGAAACGCACCGTTCAATCCATCAGCTACTGCTGAAGGCCAAATATCCAAGAGGAAAGTTTACCATAAGTTCAGATTGGTTGTCAATAGCTATAGAAGGCCCGGTTACGCCTGTGTTTCCGTCAGCAATCGGCGCAGTCCCTCACCCTGCTTCTGGCACCATTGGTAGATGGTGAACAGGTCCCAGCCAATGCAGAAGTGGCGGACGCCCATCTCAAGAAATTCCCGGCCCCCTTCGAAATCATGGATTTCCACGCGCGGGTGCACGCCCTTTTTCAGTGCCAGCTCAATGACGTCTTTTTGCTTGCGCTGTATCTCGGGGCTGCTCATCTTTCCGGCCTTTCCCGTATTGACCGAGAAATCACACGGGCCGAACTGAATCATGTCCAGGCCTTCGATGGAGAGCACCTCGTCCATCTGTTCCACCAGGCTTGCCTTTTCCACCATGATGGCAATGACTGCCTCGCGGAGCGTTCTGACCCAGGCCTCGGTGCCGATCTCAAGGACAAAGCCAGTGATGCGCCTTATGACACAGCCCTGAAGGCCGTCGTCCTCGGGGGTGGCTGCCCGCACCATGCTTATGCACTGCCTGACATCATCCGCGGAACGGCAGTCGGCAAACAGTATGTTCTGGATGCCGGCACCCAGCGACCGGCTGGTGATGAACAGCCGCGGGTCCTGCTCCACCTTCATCATGGACGACATATGGGGAAAGAGGTCCACCGCTCGCGCAAAGTTGTCCAGCTGGGGAAGGCTCCAGGTAGCATACTGTCCGCTGAACTCGATGTAATCGAAAAGGCCGGAGTGCCCGATAACCTCAACAATCTCGGGCGAGGTGGTGATTACATGGGTGCCGATGGTTGGCTTGCCGGCGTTGAGAAGCTCTCTTAATTGGTTCTTCCTCACCTTAATCTCCTTTCAGCAGCATTATAGCGGAAACACGCTCATCTTGTCAGTTTTTCGCCTTATTGTATAGTTCGGCAGCCCGGTAAGAACTCCGGACCAGAGGCGAGGAGGCAACTTCGGCGAACCCCATCTCCCGGCCGGTCGCCTCATACCCGACGAATTCCTCCGGGGGTATGAATCGAACCACTGGATGGTGTTGGGGGGAAGGCTGCAGGTACTGCCCGATGGTCAGCAGGTTGCAATTCGCCTCTCTCAAGTCGCTCATCACCTCTATGATTTCTTCTCTGCTCTCGCCCAGCCCGAGCATAAGGCCGGACTTGGTGACGATTGTCCGGTCCAGCTTTTTCACCGCGTAGAGGAGCTCCAGTGACCGGTCGTAATTTGCTCCCGGTCTGACCTCGGCATAGAGGCGGGACACCGTTTCCACGTTGTGATTGATGACCTGCGGGCCTGATGCCACCACCATCCTGATGGCTTCTTCAGAGCCACGGAAATCGGGGACGAGGACCTCAACCGTGATACCCGGCACGTTTTCCCGAAGCCGGGTTACCGTATGGACGAACTGGGAGGCGCCGCCATCGGGCAGGTCATCTCTGGTAACGGAGGTGACGACCACATAGCTCAGCCCAAGGTTTTTAACCGCCTCAAGCAGGTGTTCCGGCTCCGCTTCATCAACAGGGCTCGGCTGCCCCTTCTTTACCGCGCAGAAAGTGCAGCGGCGGGTGCATGTGTCTCCCAGGATGAGGAAGGTGGCAGTGCCGGCGGTAAAGCACCGGCCAATGTTGGGGCACAGGGCGCTCTGGCAGATGGTGTGCAGTTTCAGCCCGTCCAGCAGGCCGTGCATGGATGACATGACATTGGGGTCGGCGAGCCTCTGCTTAAACCAGGGTGGCAGTCTGCCTCTCATAATCACTCTCCCTGGCGGGTTCATCCCAGATAAGGTCGACATCGAAGACCTCGACGAAGCGGGCCAGTAAACGTTTCGTTACCTCGGCCAGCGGCAGTTCTCGTCCGAGAAGTTGAGCCATAGAAGCGGCCGTTTTATTGCTGAAACCGCAGGGATTTATCAGGGTGAAATGGTCAAGGTCGGTGTTCACGTTGAGGGCAAAGCCATGCATGGTGACCCACCTGCGGATGCTGAGGCCGAGGGCAGCAATCTCCATATCATTGGCCCAGACGCCGGCGTGATTGTGGTCGCGCCCCGACTTTATATCGTAATCGGCCAGCGTCCTGATGAGCACCTCTTCCAGGTTGTGGACGTACTGGTGGATATCGCGATTCCGCTCTCGCAGGTCGAAGATGGGATAGCCGACAATCTGTCCTGGCCCGTGATAGGTGACGTCGCCGCCGCGGTCGGTGAAGATTAGAGATACCCCCGCGCTGGCCAACTTTGCTGGTGAAGCAAGGATATTTTCCAGTTTGCCTGACTTGCCCACGGTGATGGTAGGCGGGTGCTCCAGCAGAAGCATCGTATCGGCTATCCGGCTTTCCAATCTCTGCTGCAGCAGCTTTTTCTGCAATTGATACGCTTCACGGTATTCAATCTGTCCAAGCTGGCGAACCAGACACCACTTCCTTTGTCCCAATCCGGTCCCTACCTGTTCTTTGATGGATAGTGTATCATCTCGCCGGTTACATCAAGGGCGGCCTCATGTATCGCCTCAGAGAGTGAGGGATGGGCATGCAGGGTGTTGACGATGTCCGGTACCGTGGCCTCCATCCTCATGGCAAGCGTGGCCTGGGCGATGAGCTCGGTAGCCCGCGGACAGAGGATGTGAATGCCAAGAATCTGGCCGTACTTCGGTTCGGTGACGATTTTAATCAGGCCACGCCGCTCGCCCAGTATGGTGGCAATGCTGTTGGCCGAGCAGGGGAACCGGCCAACCTTTACTTTGTACCCCTGAGATTTGGCTTCTTCTTCGGTGAGGCCGACGCTGGCCAGCTCTGGCAGGCTGTGTGTGAATCTGGGTACCACATTGTAGTCGATTGAGCTGGTTTTGCCCATAGCATTTTCCGCGGCGGTGATTCCTTCTTCCATGGCCACATAGGCGAGCATGATGCCGCCGATGGTATCCCCTGCCGCATAGACACCGGGAACGCTGGTCTCCATTCTTTCGTTGACCTGAATGGCCCCTTCATCTATCTTTATCCCAGCTTCCTGAAGCCCCATGCCATCCGTGTTCGGTCGGTACCCCACAGCGATGGCGACCATTTCCGCTTCCAGCTTACCTTCCGTTTTGTCGTCCGAGATGACAGCCGTTTTTCCGCCCGGGCCGTCTTCAATCCGGGAAACACAGACGCCTTCGTAGAGCTGGACACCGTCTTCTTTCAGTGCCTTGGCCAGTATTGAGGTAAGCTCGGCATCTTCCGAGGGCAGAATATGTGGCAGCATCTCCACAATGCTCACTTGGCAGCCCAGCTTGGCCAGGATGGTGGCCATCTCTACGCCGATAACTCCACCCCCAACCATAATTATGCTTTTTGGAATTTTATCCAGATTGAGAATTTTTTCGGCGCTTATTACGCCGGAAGCACTGTCCGCCCCCGAAATGGGCAGGTTGCACGGTTTGCCGCCCGCTGCCAGTATTATCTGCTGGGCCTGAATGACCTGCTTCTGACCATCTCCCCCCTCGATTTCAATCTGAAGGGAAGGCAAAAGCCTGGCGCGCCCCCTGATAATTTCCACCCTGTTCCCTTTCAGCAGGCTCTCCACGCCGGACACATGGGTCTTGATTACGGCATTCTTGCGTGCCTGCATTTTCGCCAGGTCAGCGCTGACATCGTGGGCGGCGATACCGAACTGCTCTGATTTCTTCATCGTTTCGTAGAGCTCAACGCTGTGCAGCAGCGTTTTCGATGGCACGCACCCGCGGTTGAGACAGGTGCCTCCGAGTGCGTCCATTTCAATGACGGTAGCCCGGCCGCTCAGCTGCGCTGCCCTGATGGCTGCCACATAGCCTGCCGGTCCACCACCGATGATGACCAGCTCTCTATTTTCCACGAAATACCTCCGACAAGTAACGAAATATATCGCCGATTCAACCCTGGTCAGCGCTACTAAGCTAGGTCGTCAACCGCCTTCTGCACCAGCTGCAGATAGGCCAGGGACGGCCCGCCGCCCATCTGCACCGCCACCCAGCCGGCTTCCATAATCTGTTCTTTGGTGGCGCCGTGGGCCAGGGCGCTCTTCACATTGGCCGCGATGCACCAGTGGCAGTGCGCAGCCACAGAAAGGCCTACGGCAATAAGGTACTTGTATTTCTGTTCCAGCGCTCCCGGCGCTTTGGCGGCTTGAGTCAATGCGGAAAAGCCTTGCCTCTGCTGGGGCCACTCCTTTTGCCAGCGTGCTATGTTGGCGTCAAATTCCTGTGTGACTTCTTTCATGTTTTCCATTTCAGTTCTACCTCCTTACCAAAAACATATTGCCATGTAACTAGGCTAAAAGCAGAGTCGGGTTTTCCAAGGCGCTGATGAGGCTCTTTAAAAACTTGGCCGCCACAGCACCGTCAACGGCGCGGTGGTCATAGGTCAGGCTGTAGGTCATGATGGGTCTGGCGACGATCTGTCCGTCCCTGACCACAGCCCGGTCGGTGATCGCCCCGACGCGCAGGATAGCCGATTCCGGCTGGTTTATGATGGCGGTCTCAAAGGTCCAGCCGCTGCCAAGGGCCCCCAGATTGGTCAGGGTGAAGGTGCCGCCGCTGATATCATCGCTGCTCAGTCTGTTCTCTCTTGCCTTCTCCACGAGCGCCTTTATCTCCTTGCTTATCTCCGCCAGTGACTTGCGGTTGGCGTGCTTCACTACCGGGACAATCAGCCCGTCTTCCAGTGCAGTGGCTACGCCAATATTAATATCTTCCCAGACCTTGATCTCCTTGTCGATAATGCTGGCATTGATTTTGGGATGGTCTTGGAGTATACGGGCGATGGCAAAGACGAGGATATCAGTGTAGGTAACGCGGGTGCCGAGGGTGCTTTCCTGTGGCACCAAATTGTTGCGCAGTCGGACAATCTCATCCATATCGATTTCGCCCATCGTGGTAAGCTGGGCGGCAATGGAAAGGCTGTGGTGCATGCGCTCAGCGATGGTTCCCCGCATCCCGGTAAGTGGTATGGTCTGCTTGACCCTTCGCTCTCCGACCGTTTCCGCAGGTGCTGCCGGTGGTGCTGCGGCTGGTGCCGGTGCCGCCTCTTTGGTGGCAATGGCCTTTTCGATATCCTCGCGGACGATTCTGCCGCCCGGCCCTGTTCCGGTTACTCTGGCGATATCAATGGCGTGTTCCTCCGCCATCTTCCTGGCCACCGGCGAGATGCGGATGCGTTCTCCCTCTCCGCCAGCCGACGCTGCCTCTTCTGGTGGTGCTGCCTCGGCCTTTGGCGCCTCAGCGGCCGGTACGGCTGCCTCCGCCGCTGTCGCCGGCTTGCTGGCAGGTGCTTCTTTCTGCACTTTGGCCAGCTCATCTGCGGTTTCCGCAAGCATACCGATTGTCTGACCAGCCGGAGCCATCTCTCCCTCGTTCATTATGATATGAAGGTAGCCACTGGCCGGGGATTCAACTTCGGTCCTGACCTTCTCCGTCTCGATAACCACCACCACCTGGCGTTCTTCCACCCGGTCTCCCTCCTTGAACTGCCATTCAATGATGGTGGCATCGGCTACTGCCATGCCAACACGTGGTATCTTGATTTCCGTAGCCATCTTTCTCCTCTCTCATATCTCAGTTTTTAAAGAAGCCCTGTGCCACCGCTACACGTATGGTTTTTTCGATGTCGACTACTGAGGGGCCATCATGCTGAAGCCGGATTTTGACTTGGTCAATATCCTTGACGGTTACCTCTCTTTCTCCATCCAGCGCGATAACCGATGGCTTTTGACTCACCACGACTTCAGCGCCGGTATCGAGCAGTTTCCACTCTTCGATTCCAACCTGGCGGATTACGCCGGGCAGTATGGCGGCCTTTACCTTGAGATGGCCATCGCCCAGTTTCAGGTACATTCCCTGAGCATCATGGGGCCCGATAGGGCACAGGTTACCTCCAATGGCGGTCATGCCCAGATTGGTCGGTTCTGCCCGGGTACAGATTATCTGCCTGACTTCCGCTAACTCCCAGATGGCCCGGGCACCGACGAACAGTTGATTTAACACTACCGCGTCAATCAGGGCCATGTCAATTTCACGTCCATCTTTGATGACGACGAGCCGTTTATGAGTTTTCGTTATATCTTTATCGGTAAACAGCTTACGGGCGGTGATACCGGCGGCAAGGCCGGCGGTGGTGGCCTCCACCATCACCGGAAAGACATTGTTGGTGCCGGTAGAAATCGGAACCAAAGGGATATCGCCGCTTTGCTTGGCCACGTCGCGGTTGGTGCCATCTCCGCCCAGGGTAACAATGCACCCAACCGCCTGTTCCCCCATGAGTTCCACAGCCCGCGTGGAATCCTCACTGGTATAGGTGACCGGCATGTCCATTACCGAGACTTTTGCATTCAGTTTCTTTCTCCCGATACCGTCGATGGCTCTCTGCCCCAGACCGTAGTAATCGGGCATAATCAAAATCTGGTCAACGCCAGTGGCGTCAATGCCCATAATGATCCGGCGCAATTGGCTGGTCTTTTCGTTGTTGTCCATTATGCTGGCATAGGCGACCAGTCGTCTGATATCCTTGCCGGAAGCCGGGTTAGCGATTATACCTACCTTGCTCACCACAACCTTACCACCGCCTGCTATTTATTTTATCAAATGGCAGTTGACGCAGCTAGGCATCGGTCTGTTTTCCAGTGCTGCAATGACGTTTTCCGCTGCCATCACGTCCATCTTGACCCGGGAGGCCGCCGAGGCACCGGCAATGTGTGGGGCGATGATGATATTGTCCAAGGTTAATAGCGGGTCATCGGGTGCAATCGGCTCTACTTCGGTAACATCGATGGCAGCCGCATGTATCTTTTTGCTCTTCAGGGCGTCATAGAGTGCTTTCGGGTCAACCAGTCCTCCCCGGGAGGTATTGACCAGTATCGCTGTTGGTTTCATGGCGGCGAGTTCCCGGGCGCCAATCAGGTGTCTGGTCTCTTCGTTAAGGGGAACGTGGATGCTGACGTAGTCTGCCATGCCCAGCAATTTATGCAGGTCCGGGATATATTCGGCGCCGACCTCTTTTTCATACGGACTGCGCACGATGTCATAATATAGAATCTTCATATCAAAGCCGCGTAACCGCTTGGCCACGCCCGCGCCGATTCTGCCCAGGCCGACAATACCCAGCGTCTGCTCGTACACGTCAAGGCCGAGGAACGGTAGGGCCATGGGGCCCCATTTCTGCCAGCCGCCTCTGGCGGTCAGATTGACCGCTTCCACGAGCTGTCGCGCCGAGGCCAGAAGCAGGGCAACGGCAAAGTCGGCGGTGCTGTCCTGGACACCGCTTGGTGCATTGCTTACCCGGACGCCTCTCCTGGCGCATTCGGCAGCATCTATCAGGTCAAAGCCAATGGCGCGCTGCGCAATCACTTTCAGCTTCGGCGCATGGTCCAGGAACTCGCCATCAACTTTGTCCTGCCAGACGACCGCGCCATCAACATCGGCGATGTGCTGAAAGAGCTCTTCACGGCTAGCTGCCTCTTCTTTTTGCCAGGCAGTAATCTCGGCGTGCTGCTTGAGCCGGTCAACTGCTTCGGGACTGATTCTGCGGGTGATGTGAACCTTGGGCATTATTGCCTCCTTCAGTCTGGTTATTATTTTGTATGGGTTTTAGCTTATCTTCCCGTAAAATACGGGTTTTTGCCCGTTGCCGAAAGCGGGATGCCAATGGCAAGGTCAACAGCCATGAGTTTCATTCGTCGGGCGGCGGCGCCGATGGAATACATCATTCGGTTATCAACGCCGAAGTCGCTGGCGGCCTTCGCTGCCGAGCTGAGGGCAATACCCAGGTCAATGCTCTGCATGTGGCACATCGGGCCGCGTGCTGTGCCGCGTTCCTTCTTTTTCGCTTTGAGTAGGCCGGCGCAGTCCATACCGCAGGCACCACAGTCCAGTGGCGATTCCATCCGTTTTGGCTCACCGGTTACGCCGATGAGCAGCACTGCAGACGATTGCCGTACGTCATCGGCGTTTCGTTTGAAGAAGGCGAGCCTTTCCCGGTCTTCACGGTAGACTTCCTCCATGGCGGCGGCCAGGTTTTCCAGTTCCTCCGGTTCCTGCAGAATGAGGGTTTTGATGGAGTCCAGCCCTCTGGTCTTGGGGGCGGTGCGGGCGCTGACGGCCATTAATTTTGCCGCGGCAAGAACCCCTTCTTTCTCCGCTTCATTTGAATTTATTGGTGTCATAGGTATCTACCTCCAGGGTACTTAAAGCTCGGGTCTTACCTGATGATTTTAACATAAATGACAGATTATGATGACTAATACAATTCCTTTGAAAAGATTCCCCGGGTCAATAAGAGCACGCTGCTCGCAGACCCGTTTTGCTTCTGCCACCTTCGGTCACTTGTCCCAGCTGTCCATATCCGCAATCGCCTGCTGAAGGACATCCACAGCACGCTCGGCATTACTCAGATCGGCCACTTCCGTTGGGGAATGGCTATACCTTCTGGCGGACACGAACATAAATGTGGACTCAATATCTGGATTTACCTCGTAGGCAATACTGTGGTCGGACCAGATGCCGGTGCTCACATCAACGTGGAACGGAACATTAAGTTTCCCGGCGGCGTCCTTCAATAGCTGGTTCAAACGAGGGCTGGCAAAGTTGACTGCTGCTGGATAGGGGGTGGTGGGCTGGACGAAGGCAAGTCTGCGCACGCCCAGTCCGGTGCGCATCGGCACCGTGCGCTGGATATCGGGCACGGCATCCTGTGCAAAACCGGTGTCCAGGGCAATGAACCAGTCCGGTGTAATTTCCCGCAGAAAGTGCTTGACCCCCTGAGAGCCTATCTCTTCCTGAACCGAACCAACGAAATAAATATCGTGGCGTGGTTGCTTGGTCAGCCTTCGGGCCAGCTCGACAAGGACGGCACAGCCCACCCGGTCATCAATGGAGTGGCTGGCCAATATCGTTTTGTTATCATCAAGCCAGCGCGGCGGATAGTCATAAATGATGGGGTCGCCCACCGAGACGAGTTCCTGACGGTCGCCCACATCTATCCACAGAGCGCCCAGGTCACGACGCCCCACGGTGCTGGTAGCCCCGATAACACCGGGAATATCCCGCTCGGCTCCCAGGATAAGCACCGGTGTACCGGGCAGGTTGCCGAAATCGATCCAGCCTAGCTTGTCAAACCAGACGAATTCATCCACCTTCTGCACCACCATGCTGACCTGGTCCATATGAGCCACCAGCGCCAGCGAGCGCTTCCCCTCCGTTCCCTTCTTCCTGGCGATGAGGTTGCCGATTTTATCAATGTGCATTTCATCAACGTGGTCTTTAAGCAACGCTTGAAGACGCTTGGCTACCCGACCTTCAAAACCGATAGGACCGGGAATTTGCACCAATTCGTAGACTAGTTCATTGATCATGACGGGCCTTCTTTATAGGTTGAAAGGAGCTACTAAAAAGCAATCATAACATTGCCCTTTCAGGTGTGTCAAACCAATAAGGTCTTTTAACGACCTCGAAGGCCGGATTTCTTAGGTGTCCGTGTTAATGTTATACTTGACCATTTTAGCCATCCTAAAGCCCTCGGCAAACCTCAAAACAGTCTGTGGCATTGACATAGCTGTGCTTAGTGCTATAATTCGTGCCGAAGGGGTGGTGCTAGAATGAAATGTCCTGAATGCGGTCATAGAACAACCAGGGGTACAATTGAAAAAGTACGTGTATTAGCTAAACCGGAAGCGTTTGAAATGGAAGTGGTCGTAATTACTTGCGTACGCTGTCAAAGAACTTTGGGCGTTGTTAATGTGCCTCTGAAATATTCTTACATCATGACCGAACTGTTCGATAAGTTAAGGGAGTAAAGCTAGTTGGATTTAGCTTATTAGGGGTTAAACCTTCCCCCACGCACAAAGTCTATAAATATTTTCCTCACAAATCTAGAAATCACACGTAATGGTGATATTGTGCCTAATATTCGTGATAGTACGGATTAATTTAAAGTTTAATTTTCCCCCAATCTTCAGTACGAAGGTCTGATTTTGAGAATTACCTAGAATTAGGATTGAACGCTCGGACCATAAATTAATGTTTACAATTTCGGGCAACAAATTAACCAGTTGATTAACCACAATCCTGTGTCGTAACTTTCTTCTTTCAATCTACTGATGCATTTCAGTATACCTTTGTCCCATCCCGCTTCATTATTCGCTCACTGTAGTTACAAGCAGTTTCCCATTCTGGTTTATATAACTTTGATTTCTCATATGATATATCCTAACATTTAATATCCAACTCTTAAGTTATGCAAAGAAACGGTAAAGGCTTTCCATTGGAGAATCACGATCTCCCTCGCTCACCAATAAAGGGAAACCAGTTCTACTATGGCTATATTGTGGCCATAGTGTCAATCGTTCTCCAAGTGATTATGTGGGGAATATTCAACACTTACGGAGTCTTTTTCATACCATTACAAGATGAATTTGCGTGGTCAAGAGCTGAGATTTCGGGTGCTCGTTCATTGTCTATGTTTGTTTGGGGCTTCATGAGTATTTTATTAGGAAACCTAAATGATCGATTTGGACCTAGAGTTATTATGGCTATTTGTGGCTGCTTCTTCGGTGTGGGTTATTTTTTTATGTCGCAAATTAGTTCTATCTGGCAGTTGTACTTATTTCATGGACTCATAATAGGGATTGGTGTCAGTGCGACAGACGTTGTAATACTTTCAACGGTAGCCCGATGGTTTGTTCAAAGAAGAGGTATGATGACTGGAATAATCAAAGCCGGGACAGGTCTGGGTATGTTTGTTATGCCTCTTGTAGCAACTGGATTCATATCGTCCTATAGTTGGCGCATCTCTTACATGATATTGGGTGTTCTAGGTTTTATATTAATCACCTCACTTGCTCAATTGCTACGCAGAGATCCGACCCAAGTTAAACAGGTACTGGATAAAGAAAACAGGGTGAAATTCGCTGACTTGAAATCAGTAGAATTAGGATTAAGTTTTCATGATTCAATTCGTACTAGGCAACTTTGGATTACTTCAATTTTATATTTTGCCATCTGGTTCTGTGTAAACGTCGTCTTAGTACACGTGACACCATATGCCATAGATATAGGCATCTCACCCACAAAAGCCGCTGTAGTATTATCTGCTATAGGAGCGATAAGTATATTTGGGAGGTTGGTACTCGGAAGTGTGAGTGATAGGATTGGTTGTACGAGGTCAATAACCATATGCTGTGTTACCTTTGTAATCTCATTTATATTGCTGTTATTTGCGGGGAGTTTTTGGATGTTAATCCTGTTTGCTGTTATATATGGGATTGCGCACGGTGGATTTGCTACTCTAATATCACCGTTGGTAGGCGAATTATTTGGCCTTCGTTCACACGGCGTAATTTTGGGTTTGGTTATATTCATCGGTACTGTTGGTGGGGCTGCTAGCCCTATCTTTGCTGGTTATATGTTTGATACTTACGAAAGCTATCAGGTAGCTTTCATTATTTGTCTCCTTATGGGAGTAATAGGACTAATATTTAGTGTCATACTTAAACCAGTTGTGTCTACAGAATGATTTTAGTGAGAATCCCAGATAGAAGCCCTTAATCTGAGAAGTCTTTAGAGTCGTACTAATTTACTATTTACGAAAAGGACTTTTTAGTTATTCAAGATTAGCTAGGATGCCTGTACTATACATTATGTGGATATTCAATTGACTAAGAATAGATTAGATAAGGTTTTGCCGTAGGCTATGGACACGAATAAAATAAGGGTCTTAATAGTAAGTCAGCAGGTCCTATTTCGTCAAGGATTAGAAATCGTATTCTCCGCTATGAAAGATACCGAAATCTCAGGTACCACAGATTTCAGTAATGGGATTGCGTTTGCCCTTGACGAATCACCACCTGATGTAGCCATCATAGATATTGATGGTCCTTCCGATAGTAGCCTGATATTAGCTCGCAGAATGAAACAACGCTTGCCTAGCATCGGCGTAGTGATGCTTACTTCTAAACCCAATGACGCTCAACTTTTTCAAGCGCTCAAAGCCCAGGCTGCAGCCTATCTTAGCAAGGAAATTACTGCTGACCATCTAGCCAATGTGATTAGACGTGTAGCCCGTGGTGAGCACCCCATAAATGAAAGCCTTACTACCCACCCAAATGTAGCTGATCAAGTATTGAAGCAGTTTCAAGAACTCTCCTCACAAAGTGAAAGCGAGGACTTTATTTCGCCGCTTACCGCGAGAGAAACAGAAATCCTTGATTATATTGCCAAGGGTTATCTTAACAAGCAGATTGCGCTTATACTCAGCGTTAGCGAGCAAACCATAAAAAATCATGTTACTTCTGTATTGCGTAAATTGAATGCCAATGCTCGCACGGAAGCGGTAGTTGTGGGTATAAAAAAGGGTCTAATCTCTATCGCTTAAGAGCCAGTACACTTGAACCTTTTACCCCCTCTTTTAATCATAGTTGTTTTGTGTGACACCTCGCGCGATAGATTTCTCTATATTCTATCTCAATTGTCCTAATCACATTCCATACGCCCAGCGGCGTAACCACGAAAATCGTTAAAAAATAATAAAACAAAGAGATTGCAGATGTGACATAAGCTAAGACAAACGGCAGTTTGTCTAGCAATTCATTTGACACTCCACACCCTACGTTTATAATGGGGCAATAATAGTAAGGTAGATGCCCCAAGTGCGGCCATTGTTGCATTGGATGGGCAGAAACATTACAATTGATATATCTGTAGAAAAAGCTAAAACATCATCAGTCCACCGTATTGTGCTATAGCATAAAGTATATTAAGCAATGGTCGAAAGGTAAGGAATGATATGGGATCGTGGCAAGAAATTATGCTTCTCACAGCAGCTTTGGGATGGTGGCAAACAGCTTTGGTTCTTATAGCCACTATATTAATAGGAATATTAACAGGCGTCTCTGTTAATTACCTGATTATACGTTTTGTCTTAAAGCGCCGAGTCACCTTTTTTGACACTTTCTATCTGTTGTTTAGCAAGAAACCTAAAATATTTACTTCTACTGATCTGGCCCGACATATTATTAATGCTCCCAGTACCCGTCCAGAAGTCCATGAACCAGCGAAGTTCCCTGTACCTGAGTTACTTGTTGAGATTGAGAATAACCTAAAAATAGTCACCGAGTTTTCAGGAGACAATCTATTGCCTCTCCAAAGTGATATATGGGATGCACACAGATACTCGGCTCATAAACTGCCCGTCAATCTACGAGAGCAACTGGTGCAGGTCTATTCTGACATCCACGTATTGAAGCAAATCCTTTGGTTTTCAACTGAATTTGATTATCGAAGCTCTTTACTTGACGAGCTATATAGTGAGTGGATTCCCACTATTGCCAAAAGGCTGCAAAGGATAAAGCAAAATATAGGAGATGACGCGCTGATTGAGCATGTGGTCAGGACAGAAATAATTAGAGATGATGCAACGATACACTCGCTCAGTGACTTTTCAAGACAGTCTGAAGTTCTCGAAAAAACATCTGATTTGGCTAATTCTCCTATGAATAGTCAGTAGGTCTGCTAGATAGATGGTCTTGTTACATTCAAATTAGTTAAACCCACCCGGCACACGCCCACAGTTTAAAAATTTTCCTTCCCAAAGCTAGAAATTACACTTAACGGGAGTATTACGACATATATTAGCAGTACTAATTAGAAATAATAAGTACAAATTCCCTCAAGTCACCAGTACGAAGGCCTGATTTCAAGAATGTCCCAGAATCGAGATTAAACGTTCGGATCACACTTAAAACTAAACAATTTCCGAGGCTGGATTAACCATTTATTAACCTCTAGTAAACAACTTCCTGTTATCTATTGACATCCCACCAAATGTGATTATAATTCAATTCACTTGATTCAAAAACCCGAATAGGAGGTAATAGAAATGAGTACTCAACAAATAGCCGATTCATCGAGCCTTGGGTTTATAGCCTCACCGCAAGCGCCACTTATATCAACATTTATCGCTGTAATTCTCGGTGCTAGCCTGATTGAATTCAATGAATTACTTTTCCCTCCCCAAATAACCAGCTTGAGCTTTTAGGCACTAATAGCAGTCTATTATGGCGCCCTAGCAACATGGTTTGGCATAATTACGATCATCAGATACCGCCCTTACAGAGATACATTCATGTCAAGGACTAGGGTTACCTTTGGGATACTTCATCTAACGTTATACCTAGCGCTTATGTACTTTGCTACTCGTCTTACTGATTCCGTATCTGCATATTTGTGGTGTTGGGTTTTTTTATATATTGTTATGTGGTTGAGCATTCTCATTAGAAAAATGGACCTTCATCTTCCTGAGCCGCTCGGTTGGTGTGGCTTACATGGTTTACTAATGTTAGCTTTTGCTACAACATACAGCATTTGGGCATTGTTTTCTCACCCAATCCCCACGGCTGCTAACTGGGTATTCGTCTTTATGGCTTTCGCTATTCATTTTAGTTACCGCCAGTCAGCAAGAATGAGACATGCCAAGGAGCCAGCAGCCAGTGACCAGCACTAGTATTGACTTAAGTGACGAAAGGAATAAAATATAAATAGATAACGTATAAATGTAGTAACAAAAGGTCATCTTCTTAGTGGGGGTTACTCCAAGGAATGAGCATTAAAAAGTATTTTTACACAATAGTTACCGTGCTCTTGTTTCTTTTTATTTTATCTGTATTAATTAGCGCCGAATTTAATATCTCGAATATCATTGTTAACCCCTACGACTTTGTTAACGGTTATCTTAGGTTATGGACACCGGCTCTAAGTGCTGCTGGCACTCTATTTATTGCCATCCTCGCTATCATAATTCTATACCAGGTTCGTCGTAGTCAAGAACGGGAAAAGGAATATGCTATACGTGCCTTGCATGATGAAATCAGCATTAACCTCTCCAACATTTTTCCTCTGCGTTTTCGCATTGAGCAAAGCTTTGAGGGCCTTAGTGACCCTGTAGATGAAAAATTATCAATGGAGGAGCGGAACGCGCTGTTTGAACATATTGATAGCGAAGTTTTTGAAAATTTAAAGAACTCAGGTCAACTTCACTTCCTTAGTGATCTACGGATGGAAATAATCTCTTGCTATAAGTTTATAAGAGAATACAACAGAGACCAGTATTTTAAGTTAAATCACCCGAAGTTGCTCGCCAAAATTCAGAAGCAGCTGGAAAGTGTTTTGAAAAATCTTGAAGCTAATTACAGTTTCTTGCCTGCTAATAAAAAAAGTAAAAGAAAAAAAGCAAAATCTAATAATGGAGATTCACTAGAAATAAAGCCATCTCTACAAGAATAGCAAGTCAACATTTTTAGTTTTTGCCACAAGATTTTGGGTCAAACGTGCTACTGTAAATTAGAGGAGATATCAAGAATACGGATTATAATTAAAGAGCAAATTAAAACATAGAACATATTCTCGTTGCTGGTGTACTATTACTCATCTCCTCGTGACTTTCAAGGCAGACCAAGCCTTCAGCACCGCATCCCTCTCAATCATCCTAACAACATCCCATACGCCCAGCTATTAAACTGCTGTCATCCTTGTTACGAAAGAATACTGCGGAATTTTAATCACCCTAAATGGTTAGCCGTTTAGTCCCACAGAATCATACCTTTGCGGGATTGTGGACCGCCGTAATAGCCTTTATGATTGTATTGTATTCGGACAATTAGGACTCAACAGGAATGGGGATTACTGGAAGCTGGGAAATAAGTTGGGTCCTAATTATGTTAATGAATAGCGTATAAAGCAAGGGGTCTCGCTAGATGGAGACCTACCAAATGCTAGTGAGATATACATTGTACAGTGGACAATCGTTTGCGAATGCCATTATTTCGCATATATTTAAATAAATGAACGTATTAAGAGTTCCTAAACGCTTTAGCGTTACAAGCCGTACCACTAGGTTCATGTTATACACGCTATTCGGGCTCATAGTTGCGGACGGGTTAATAACCCAGTTTCTTGTGACAAACGGATATGCATCTGAAGTGAATCCTTTCTTGCAAGCTTGGGTAAGCCAGGACCTGTTTTTGGCTATTAAGATATCAGGTGCATTTCTGGTTACATTGCTTTTATGGGTTAAATATAATGCAAGGCCTAAGCTCATATACAGAATTACCGCAGTATTTTTGATATTTTACACAAGTATTGTTTTCTGGAACCTGTTTGTATGTCTTCATTCTCAACTGTGAGGATCTTCACTCGGCATCTCAAACGAAACCACAAGCCTATATGCTAAGGAATCGGCTCCCTGTAACAAGGCCGCGCCTCAATTGCAGCAATGCAACAATTGTAACTAAATAAGCCTAGCATTGTAACAATACTTGAATCTATTTACCTACACTTACTCCCACCTTGATAAGAAAAAACTCATTTGCTTCGGTCGTAGATGTACCAATTAACAGGCAGGATGTAAGGGTGCTCTTTTTAGAGAAAGCCCAGCCGTGAATTAAGTATAATCAATTCTTAATCTTATCTTGTCGCTTCGCTTCTTATAGCTTCGCTTTCTAGGTATCAAGTATTGACATATTAACCGATAACGGTTATAATATATTAATATGAAACAGATATATTCAACAAGGCAAGCAGCAGAAAAATTAGGATTATCACCAGACCATATAAAACTGCTAGCTAGAAAAGGACTGATAAAAGCACAGAAAATTGGGCATGATTGGGCAATACTGGACCTTAACTACACTAGAAAAAGAAAACCAAAGGAGAAGAGAAAATAAGACTAGAAGTTAAGCAAACTGTTAAGCAAAAAACTAGCAACTCTAGACTTTCAAGGGGTAACGGACTAAAATCGTATCTGGGCCAGCGTAGCTCAGGGGTAGAGCAGCGGTTTCGTAAA
>DUFF01000062.1 GCA_011174815.1 Dehalococcoidia bacterium
ATGGGCATCACTGACCGCAGGCTGTTGGAAAGGCTTACCTCGCAGGTAATTGAGCGACTGGAGCAAAGCCGCTCCTTTCTCCAACCGCCTACCCTGCCCGGTATGGAAGACTTTGTCACCAAAACACCGCGGCGACTGGGCCCCCTGCCCACGGATACCGATATCCTGACGATGGTCGAGGAAATCCTGGCTGCGGAGGAGCAAAAATTCACCGAGGAGGCACCCGCGAAAATGAAAACGATTAAGACTGCCAGAACCAAAAGACAGCCCGATACTGGCTTGACATTAACGGAAAACGCGCGGCATGTCCTGCAGAAGCGCTACCTGAGAAAGGACAAGCAGGGAAATGTCATTGAAACGCCGGAGGAGATGTTCCGCCGCGTTGCCAGAGCCATTGCCGAGGCGGAATTTCTGTACCGTCCCAAAGCTAATGTTAAGGCAATAGAAAACGAATTTTACCGCATAATGACCAGCCTTGAGTTCCTGCCCAACTCGCCCACGCTGATGAACGCGGGCCGGGAACTGGGGCAGCTATCCGCCTGTTTTGTCCTGCCTATCGAGGACTCGATGGACTCCATTTTCGACTCGGTGAAGAATACGGCGCTCATTCATAAAAGCGGCGGCGGCACCGGCTTCTCCTTCTCCCGACTGCGCCCGGAAAAAGACCGGGTCGGTTCCACGGGCGGAGTGGCCAGCGGCCCGGTGTCCTTCATTCGGGCGTTTGATACCGCCACTGATGTCATCAAGCAGGGCGGGATGCGCCGCGGGGCCAATATGGGCATCCTCAGCGTTGACCATCCAGACATCATGAGGTTCATCACCTCAAAAGAGGATATGAACGCCCTGACCAATTTCAACATCTCGGTGGCAGTGACCTCGGAGTTTATGAAGGCGGTCAAGGCAGGCACCGATTACAACCTCATCAACCCCCGCACCAAGGAGGTTGAGGGCAGGGAAAACGCTACAAAGGTCTTCGACAAGATTGTGGATATGGCCTGGAAGACCGGCGACCCCGGTATCGTTTTTCTGGACCGGATAAACAAGGATAATCCCACCCCGCACCTGGGCAACATCGAGAGCACCAATCCCTGTGGCGAGCAGCCATTGCTCCCCTACGAGTCCTGCAACCTCGGCTCCATCAATCTGGCCAAGATGCTCCGCCAGAAAGAGGGCTCGGTCGAGATTGACTACCCCAAGCTGGCGGAAACCATCAAGACCTCAGTCAGGTTCCTGGACAACGTGATTGATGTGAACAAGTTCCCGCTGCCCCAGATAGAGGAGATGACCAAAAAGACGAGAAAAATCGGCCTCGGCGTCATGGGCTTTGCCGATATGCTGATACAGCTTGACATCCCCTATAACTCCGAGGCGGCGCTCAATCTCGCCTCCGATATCATGAAGTTCGTCAGCGATGAAGCGACCAAGGCATCTGTGGAACTGGGCAAGGAGCGTGGCCTCTTTCCCGCCTTTGCTGGCAGCATCTATGACGTCCCCGATGCTCCCAGGGTAAGAAATGCCTCGCGCACCACCATCGCCCCCACCGGCACCCTGAGCATGATTGCTGGCTGTTCCAGCGGCATAGAGCCGCTTTTTGCTTTGAGCTATACCAAGAATATCCTGGATGGGGCGAAACTGGTGGAGGTGAACCCGCATTTTGAAGAAATCGCCCGGAAAGAAGGTTTTTACTCCGAAGAGCTGATGCAGAAGCTCGCCGATGGCGCTCACCTCGGTGATATTGAAGGCATTCCGGATGAAGTGAAGCCGGTATTCGTCACTGCCCACGAGATAACCCCGGAGTGGCACGTGCGGATGCAGGCGGCATTCCAGAAGTCAACGGACAACGCCGTTTCCAAGACGGTCAATTTCCCCAAGGAGGCCACCAGGGATGACGTGGCCAAGGTATACCGGCTCGCTTATGAGGAAGGCCTCAAGGGAATCACCATCTACCGCGATGGCAGCCGCGACGCGCAGGTCCTGACCACCGGAAAAACGGAGGGGAAAACCGAGAAGGCGGATGAAGTAAGACGGACGCCGCGGAAGCGGGCCAAGATAACCAGCGGTTTTACGGAGCGGGTCACCACCGGCTGTGGTTATATCTATGTAACGGTGAACTCCGATGAAAACGGCATCTGTGAGGTCTTCTCCCACCTCGGTAAGACGGGGGGCTGTGCCTCGGCACAGCTGGAGGCCACCTGCCGCCTGATATCGTTGGCTTTAAGGTCGGGAGTGGACGTGGCCTCGGTGGTCCGGCAGCTCCGGGGCATCCGTTGCCCGTCCATTGCCTGGGAGGAGGGCAAGTCCATCCTCTCCTGCGCTGATGCCATTGCCAGCGTGCTGGAAAAGCACACCACCGGCTATGATGGCAAGCCAAGGCCGGAGGACTACGGCCTGGCCAAGAACCTGGCCGGCCAGTGCCCGGAGTGCAGCAACATGCTCATCTATCAGGAAGGATGCTTTATCTGCCCCGCCTGTGGCTACACCAAGTGTTAGGTTAATCTGCTCTCGACAACCTGAGACAGGTCAGCAACGGCGGATGGTGAATAACTAAGATAGAAGTACTTTAATGAAAAAGGTGTCAAATGAAGTGTCCAAAATGTGATAGCAACAATATCGATACAATAGAAACCGACGTTGAGGGTGAAGTAAACTACGGGTGCCGGGATTGCGATTCCTGGTTCACTATACACGACGAGTCTTACACAATATTGGTCGAAGAGCTAAAGTATGAAATGAAATTGTACAATTCATCCTGACCGTAGGTTCTAAGAGAGGTTATGGCTTATTTTCTAATTTCTGTTTCAAATAGAAAAAATTTAGAGCTTTGTATCAAATATGCCCTAGCTGGGTTCACAAACAGTATTAATGGTGTATGGACATTTTCAGAGATACGAGAGGGGGATTTTATCTCTTTTTTATATGGAGCTAGAGCTAATAATCTTTATCGAGTTGAGAAAAAAGAAGCGATTCTAAATGCACAAAAGCTACCACCGTGGGAACCCATAACTTTCAGAATGTCAGGAATAACCTATTATTTCCCTTTTCGTCTTTACCTTTCGCCAATTCGAAAACTTAACGAATCACTGGTTAGAGCCGAGTTTGCCTATGTAGCAGAAAACTTATTATTAAGGGGAGGATATCGGAAAACCCATTTCCAAGCTGACCAGACTACTCTTCAAAGTGCTTCACAACTCGGAGAGTTATATAGTGAGCCGATAGAGAGATTAAACATTGATAGGTATGAGATTTTTACTCCGCGTTTTACAAGGTCTATAAATGTGGTCTCTTCCCCTGAAATTTTTCGCTTTACCGAGATTATCCTTCAATCAATCATAAGACAATACTTATCTGATAAAGAAAATTTGAATAATTTCCTAAATCGAATAAATATAGAAAACTTAAATATTAGCCAACTGGAGATTCTTGGAGAAAAAGCCTTAGCAGAGGGACATATAGACATTTTAATTAAAGAGGCAACGCCTTTTGGTATGAGTAGAAAAATTGTAATAGAAGTGAAAACAGGATTAGCAAGAATTCAAGATGTATCACAACTGAAGATGTATCTTAATGAGCTTGGTAATGAATGTCTGGCTGCGGTTCTAATTGCGAGAGATTTTTCAAAAAAGCTTCTATACGAGGCATCAAGAGAAGGAATAAGTGCATTCAAATATAAACTCGATATCATGGATAGTGATATTCCATGTACATTCGATGAAATAAAAGAAAGTTTTAGTTTTACAAAGGTAAGCTAGTTATCAAGAAGAGTTGAATTCCAACGCTGTTAATTTGGCTCCGATTACAGAACCTTTTTAGGTACTCCCAGCCTTTCTAATTCTTTTGGCCCAAGCTCTTCATAGCAAGCGGGGCATACAATGACCTCATCATAATCCAATTGGTCAATAGCCCATTTGCCGTCGTCCCACAACAAATTTCTTCTCGGGCTATAAAAAAGCATGGTAATTTCTTGTCCACAATAAGGGCATACTGGCATCGTTTAGTCCTCCTTCATTTGCTTAGCATACGGCTCGCTGTGACTATATCCATCTTAATTCCCCTTTTTGCTTTATTGTAACACTGCTTTCATTCTCCTTGAAGTCCCTCCTCGTAGGCTACTATTTGCACCTTGCGATAAAAGTCACATACACGCCCTGCTCTTCCACTGTATGATGAATATATAAAAAGGTGGAGGGGAAAAGACTTTGGCAAAAGTTAGCAAAAGCGATGCCGAGTGGCGGAAGCTATTGACCCCTGAGCAGTATGAGGTTACACGCCAGAAGGACACGGAGCGCCCGTTCAGCGGTAAATACTACAACTGGAAAGAAAAAGGGGGTTACCGCTGTGCTGCCTGCGGCAACAAATTGTTCAGCTCGGAGGCCAAATATGATTCCGGCAGCGGCTGGCCGAGCTTTTATGCCCCCCATTCTGGAGAAAGTGTAAACACGGCGCCGGATACGTCTCATAATATGGTGCGCACCGAGGTGCGGTGCCGGCGCTGTGATGCTCACCTCGGACATGTATTTGAAGACGGCCCACCGCCAACCGGCCAGCGCTACTGTATTAACTCAATAGCGCTGCAATTTGCCAGTGAAGATGGGGAAGAGGCAGGGTGATGCGAGTTACAAGAGTATGGTACGGTTTGCTGTTTATCCTGATTTTAATTGGTATGGGCGGACTGTTGGCTTCCTGCCAGCCAGCTACGGAAGCTGAAGCGGTAGCCAAGGCAGAAGACACATGCCCCGCACCGATAGAGGAGCCTGAGGCAATGAATTCGTCAGAAGATGAAACCATGATTTTAACTAAGGAACATGGCATCCCGCCTATTGATATGGCAGCACCAGAGCACACCGAGACGGCCACTTTCTCACTGGGCTGATTCTGGGGCCCTGACTCCCGGTTCGGGAGTCTGCCCGGTGTGATAAGAACGCGAGTTGGCTATGCCGGCGGGAGCAAAGACAATCCCACCTACTATAGCCTTGGTGACCATACCGAGACGGTACAGATTGATTACGACCCCACCGTAATCTCATATGAGGAACTGCTCGCTGTCTTCTGGGACAGCCACAATCCGGTGAATCCGCCCCTTTCCGTGCAGTATAAATCAATCATTTTCTATCACGATGAGGAGCAAAAACGGCTGGCACTGGAGTCAAAAACGCGCCGCGAGGCAGAGTTAAATAAGGCCATCCATACCGAGGTTCTGCCGTATTCCAAGTTTTATCTCGCTGAAGACTACCATCAAAAGTATTACCTCAGCGGCGTTCCCGATATCAGGAAAGAGCTCGCCGCTATCTATCCTGATGTCAGTGACTTCATCGATTCCACGGCCGTGGCCCGGGTCAACGGCTATGTCGTCGGCAACAGAGACATTGAAGTTCTTCGCCAGGAGATAGATAGCTACGGTCTTTCCCCGTCGGCCAAGCAACGGCTGCTGGCTCTGGCAGGTTCGGAAGACGAGTAATATTTTTATCGAATATCATCATACGCTGCCCCTTTGACACCCCCATAGGCCAATGATATGATTATGCAGGGGGGCGGTCTTCATGGTCAATATTGACCTCTACCTCGTGATTCTGGTCGTTTGTTTGCTGTTCTCCGCCTTCTTCTCCGGCTCGGAAACGGCCTTCGTTTCCCTGCAGAGAGTAAGGGTTCAGCATCTGGTTGAGAACAATGTCAGGGGCGCGAAGCGCGTTGCCAGTCTGATTGCACGCCCCGAGAAACTGCTCTCCGCCGTCCTTTTCGGCAACACACTGGTCAACACTGCTGCCGCGGCCATAGCCACGGCACTGGCCATAAATTTCTGGGGTGAACATGGAGTCCTCTATGCCACCTTCGGCCTCACTGCCTTTCTGCTTATCTTCACCGAGACAACGCCCAAGACAGTTGCTGCCCAGCATGCGGAGAAGCTGTCCATGCTTTTCGCCCGTCCGCTGGCCCTTTTCTCCTGGCTCTTCACCCCGTTCGTCATCGTACTCAGCTGGATCGCTGTCGGCTTCACCAGGCTGTTCGGCAGTGCCACAACCTCATTATCAATAGCCCGGCCGGAGGAAATCCGCACCATGATCGCCCTAGGGGAAAGGGAGGGCATGGTAGAGGAAGCCGAGGCTGAGCTGCTGCACAAGGTCTTCGACTTCGGAGACCGGCCCGTCCGCGAGGTCATGGTGCCCCGGCCTGATGTCGTCGCCATCGAACAGGGTGCCAGAATATCTGAATTCCTGGCCCTTTACGCTGAATCACCGCTCTCGCGCTTCCCCGTCTATCAGGAGAATATGGACAACATGGTCGGCATTCTCTCCGTCAAGGACGTGCTCATGGCCGAAGCCAGAAACACCGTCAGCAATGAAAGTACCATTGATGAGCTGGTCCGCCCCGCCTACTTCGCCCCGGAGACCAAGCGCATCAACGAGCTCTTCGCCGAAATGCGAGACAATAACTTCCGCATGTGCGTGGTCGTCGATGAGTACGGCGGCACCGCCGGCATCGTCAGCTTGAGCCGGCTGGTCGAGGAAATCGTCGGCGAGGTGGGTGATGAGCTGGCGGAGGTGGAGAAGGACTTTGAGGTTATCAACGAATATACCTTCCAGGTCGATGGTAGCATGCGCATTGAGGAAGTGAACGAAGAGATGGAGCTTGACCTGCCTGAAGGCGACTACGAGACCGTGGCTGGTTTTGTTCTTTATCTCTTGGGACATATCCCGAAACAGAATGAGCAGTTACGCTACAAAGGTTTGAAGCTGGTTGTCACCGAAATGCGCGGTCGTAAAATCGAGAAAATCCTGCTCACCAAGGAAAAACAGGCGGTTGAGGCCTTGCAAACCAGGCGTACCA
>DUFF01000063.1 GCA_011174815.1 Dehalococcoidia bacterium
CCCGTAATGATATGCCGTGACACCCCACCACCTGGCCTTGATGATGCGCATCCAGAAGAAGAACAGTACGGGGTGTTTCTCGCCCCACGGCACCAGCATATGGTAATAGGTGGTATTGTAAAGCTCATCGCTCCTCTGGTTTTTGTCCTTGGCCTCTTTTATCTTATCGAGCACGTACTTACGGATCCGCAGCTTGCCCCGATGCTTCTCCTCCTCCCTGGTGAGGGGCCTTTCCAGACTGGCCAGATTGTCCAGCTCGCTGCCTATTTCCTGACGCAGCTCCTTTAACTGTTCTTCAGTCATCATAATGACGTATCACCTTCCACAGCAGTGTTTGTATTTCTTGCCGCTCCCGCAGGGGCAGGGCTCATTACGACCTATCTTCCTGCCGCCCACCTTTGCTTTCTGCTTTTTACCCGTGCTGCCCCGCCCGACCACCTGAGCCATCGGAGATGGTGCCTGCGCCGATGGTTCCTTCTTGACGATGCTCACGTGATAGATGGTATGAACCACATCATGCTGAATGGTATCGAGCAGCGTCTGAAACTGTTGGTAACCCTCGCGCTTGTAGGCATCCACCGCCCGCGTCTGGCGCAGCGTCTGCCATTGCGCCTGCTGGCGCATATCCTCCATTGCCGTTAAATGCTCCACCCACAGTCTGTCGATGATACGCAGCATGACCAGACGCTCGAGCACCCGCATGTTTTCTGCCCCCAGCTCCTTTTCCCGCTTCTGGTAAATCGTTTCCGCCAGCCCGACGAGCTTCTCTTCAATCTGCCGTGGCTTCATTTCTAGAATCGAGCCTGCCGTTAACGAGGGTGGTAGAGGAAATACCGTAGCCACATCGGCGAGCAGACCTTCCACGTCCCAGTCAACGCCATGCTCATCGGCAATGTGGCTGGCAACCATGTTTCGTATCTCATCCTGCACCATGGTCAGAATGTTTGCCTTGAGGTCAGTGCCGTCAAGGATTTTGCGACGTTCCGCATATATAAGTTCGCGGTGCTTGTTGACCACGTCATCATACTCGACGAGGTGCTTGCGTATGTCAAAGTGGAAACCCTCTACCCTGACCTGGGCACTCTCAATGGAACGGTTCACCAGCTTGTTCTCAATGGGCACGCTTTCGTCCATCCCCACCCAGTCCATAATGCCTTTGATGCGCTCGCCGCCGAAGCGCCGCACCACATCATCCTCGAGGGAAACGTAAAAACGTGAGCTGCCCGGGTCGCCCTGCCGCCCCGACCGGCCCCGCAGCTGGTTATCAATCCGCCTTGCTTCGTGGCGCTCCGTGCCGATGACGTGCAGCCCCCCGGCTGATACCACCTGGTTATGTTTCTGTTGCCACTCCGCTTCACCCTGGCCGTCCAAACTCCCGCCGAGCACAATATCAACGCCCCTCCCCGCCATATTGGTGGCCACGGTAACCGCTGCCGGCTCACCCGCCCGGGCAATGATGTAGGCCTCCCTTTCATGCTGCTTGGCGTTGAGCACCTCGTGGGGGATGCCCTTACGATTCAAGAGGTCGCTCAGGTATTCCGACTTCTCGATGGAAACGGTGCCAAGCAGCACCGGACGTCCTTCCCGGTGCATCTGCTCGATTTCACGCACCACGGCGTTGAATTTTCCCCGCTCGTTCTTGTAAATCTGGTCGGGGAAGTCATCCCGAATCATCGGCATATGGGTGGGGACGACCACCACCTCCAGGCCGTATATTTTGTGAAACTCCTCCGCCTCGGTGGCGGCGGTGCCAGTCATCCCGGCCAGCTTCTGGTACATGCGGAAATAATTCTGGATGGTGATGGTGGCGTAGGTCATCGTTTCCCGCTGCACTTTAACTTTCTCTTTCGCCTCGATTGCCTGATGCAGGCCCTCGGCATAACGTCGACCGAACATCAGCCGCCCGGTGAACTCATCAACGATGATAACTTCCCCATCCTTGACCACGTAATGCCGGTCGCGCTGGTACAACGCATGTGCAGCCATAGATTTACGGAAAATCGAGAGGATATCATTTAACTTCTTCGCCTCTTCGAAGGTATACTGCCTATGCTCTTCGCCGCCCTCGCCGCCGAAGAGATCATCGACCTTTATACCCAAAGCCCTCGCCAATTTTTCTTGACCACGCGCCGTTTCTTTGACATTACGGTTCTTCTCATAGGCGATATAGTCGTACTGCTCCTCGATTTTATTCTCCTCTTCCTTCTCCTCATTTGTGGCTGGCTCGTGCGACAGTAATTTCACCTTCATACGGCTCACTACATTGTTGACAGCCACATACAACTGTCCCGATTCCTCCGCCGGGCCGCTGATGATAAGCGGGGTGCGGGCCTCATCGATGAGCAGGTTGTCCACCTCGTCCACGATGGCATAGTGCAGCGGGCGCTGCACGCGCTGTGACATCTCCACCACCATATTATCGCGCAGGTAATCAAAGCCGAACTCGCTGCTCGTCCCGTAGGTAATGTCAGCCTCATACGCTTCTTTGCGGGGAACGGGACGAAAATGTCGCCACCGGCTGTCCCCAGAGTCGTATTCCGGGTCGTAAAGTCGCGATGGCTGGTGCTCGTCCGGTGTCTGCTGAGGGTAGATGCTGGCCACCGTCAATCCCAGCCGGTGATAAATCGGTCCCATCCAGTACGGGTCGCGCCGGGACAGGTAATCGTTCACCGTTACCAGATGGCAGCCTTCGCCGGTCAGGGCATTAAGGTAAAGGGGAAGCGTAGCCACCAGCGTCTTGCCCTCGCCGGTCTTCATCTCGGCGATTTTCCCCTGATGCAAAACGATCCCCCCCATCAGCTGGACATCAAAGTGGCGCTGGCCGATGGTCCGCTTGGCTGCTTCGCGCACGGCGGCATAGGCCTCGGGCAAAAGCTGGTCCAGCGTTTCACCATCCTTCAGACGAACCCTGAACTCATCTGTCCTGGCCCGCAGCTCGGCATCGCTCAGCTTCTCAAACTCAGGCTCAAGCTGGTTTATCTGCTCAACAATCGGCTGGAGCTTTTTCAGCTGCTTTTCGTTGGAATCGACCAGGTTGCCCAGCCACTTAAGCATCCTCTTCCTCCCTGATGAGTTCTCTAGCTTTCGCCGCCTCGTTTTCCCAGACCAGGATGGTCACCTCGCCCATGCCATCAACGGCAAAAGCATGCACGGAAGGGGCGGCATTCGCTTTCATCAAGCACGGTATGCCGTTGCTCTCCAGAAAGCTCTTGATAATCAGGGCTTCGGCCTCGCTGGCTGCCCGGTAGATTTCCACCATCATTTTCCGTTTTCCCACTGCTGCTCACTCAAACATGGCACCTATAGACAGTCCGGTATGAATGCGGTGAATGGCCTCGCCGAGCAGCGGCGCCATGGAGAGAATCGTAATTTTACTTACTTTTTTCTCATCTTTCACCGGCACGGTGTTAGTCACCACCACTTCCTTCACCGGGCAGGAGTCAATCCTCTGAATCGCCGGCCCGGAAAAAATGGGGTGAGTACAGCAGGCGTATACTCCTGTGGCACCGTTTTTGATCAGCGCCTCAACAACGTTAACTAGAGACCCCGCCGTGTCTATTTCGTCGTCCACGGTAAGGGCGGTCATACCCTCCACCTCACCGATGACGTTCAATGTCTCCGCCTGGTCAACGTTACCGATGCGCCGCTTCTCCATAATGGCCAGCGGAGCATTAAGCTTCTCGGCAAGGTCTCGTGCCCGTTTGCTTATACCGATATCGGTGGCCACCACCACCAGGTCGTCGAAAGCCCTGTCCTTGAAATAATTGGCCAGCAGATTCAGGGCGGTTAGCTCGTCCACCGGAATGTTGAAGAAACCTTGTATCTGCGCGGCATGCAGGTCAACCGTCAGCAGCCGGTCCGCCCCGGCCACGGTCAGCAGGTCAGCAATAAGCCTCGCGGTGATCGGGACGCGAGGCTGGTCTTTCTTATCGGTTCGGCCGTATCCATAATACGGCACAACGGCGGTAATTCGCTTGGCTGACGCTCGCTTAAGAGCATCTATCATAATCAGCAGCTCCACTAGGTTGGTGTTGACCGGCGAGCTCAGCGGCTGGATGACAAAGGTATCACGCTCACGAACATTTTCCAGAATGCGGACAAAGATGTTTTCATTGCTGAACTGAAATACCTCGCTCTTTCCCAGAGGTATGCTAAGATAATTGACCACCTCCTTGGCCAGTACCGGGTGGGCGTTGCCCGTGAATACCTTTAGCTCATCCATCGGCGCCTGCCTCCTTTAGCCACAGCGTTTAAGTACATATAGATTATAGCACGATTAATCTCTGACCTCACTACCCATAAGTGGCAATCGCCTGAACTTGACAACGTGCCCCTGTCTCTTTATAATAAAAGAAACTCCCCCAGTAAAAACTTGACATCTGACGTTGGTTCTGTATATAAAGGACTGGAACACTCTCTGTATAACCGATATCACCTGTGGTCAAAGTCCAACCTCAGTAAACATGCTACCAAGAAAAGCGAGGGTTTTTCTTAGTTGTTTTAAAATTTGGTTTCCTGTATGTCAAAGTATATCTTTGTAACTGGCGGTGTAGTTAGTTCCGTTGGCAAGGGTGTAACCGTCGCTTCCATGGGCAACATTCTGAAGAGTCGTCAGCTCAGCGTCACGGCCCAGAAACTTGACCCCTATCTCAACGTTGATCCCGGCACAATGTCCCCTTACCAGCATGGTGAGGTATTTGTTACCCAGGATGGCGCTGAGACCGATCTGGACCTGGGCAACTACGAGCGCTTCATTGACGTTGATGTGACCCAAGAGTCAAACGTCACTTCAGGTCAGATTTACAGCGCGGTTATTTCCAGAGAGAGAAGAGGAGATTTCCTTGGCGGAACTATTCAGGTGGTGCCTCACGTTACCTCGGAGATAAAGCTGCGCTTCCGGCAGCTGGCGGAAAAGACCGGTGCCGATGTCATCCTCATCGAGGTCGGCGGCACGGTGGGCGATATTGAAGGACAGCCCTTCCTTGAAGCTATCAGACAGATGCGCAAAGACGTCGGGCGAGATAATGTGCTTTATGTTCACGTCACTTTGCTTCCCTATCTGAACTCCACCAAGGAACTGAAGACCAAACCGACCCAGCACAGTGTCAATGAGCTGCGCCGCATTGGTATCCAGCCTGATATCATCATTTGCCGCAGCGACCTTCCCATCCCGGAGAACATCCGTGATAAAATCTCCCTGTTCTGTGACGTGGAAAGAGAGGCCGTCATCCCCCTCCCCACCGTATCGACCATCTACGAGATACCGCTACTGCTTGAGGAGTCCGGCCTAGGCCGATTGCTCGTCAAGAAACTTCATCTTCCAGCCAAAAGGGTAAACTTGGCGGGATGGCGGGACCTGGTGGAAAGACTCAAAACATCTCATGAACCGGTGAATATCGCTCTGGTCGGCAAATACGTGGAACTAACCGATGCCTATTTCTCGGTGCGTGAGGCGCTGTGTCATGCCGCACTGTACCACAATCGAGAATTGAACCTCTTCTGGGTGCACTCAGAAGACCTGGAACGTGACGGCTGCGATTCGCTGTTAAGGTCGGTACAGGGCATTGTCGTTCCCGGCGGCTTCGGTATCCGTGGCATTGAAGGCATGGTCAGAGCCGTCCACTATGCCCGGACCAATGAAATCCCTTACCTCGGCCTGTGTCTGGGGCTGCATGTAATGGTCATTGAATTTGCCCGGCACGTCCTGAAATCGGAAAGCCCTAATTCCACCGAGTTCGATCCAAGCACGTCATATCCGGTGATTGATTTCCTACCGGAACAGAAGAAGGTGCACCAAAAAGGTGGCACCATGCGCCTGGGCAATTACCCCTGCAATCTGGTTCCCGGCACCCGTGCCGCACGGGCTTACGGTCAGAGCCTGATACATGAACGCCACCGTCATCGCTATGAGTTTAATAATGAATTCCGCGAAACGTTAGAAAAGAACGGCATGGTTTACAGCGGCCTCTCTCCGGATAACCGGCTGGTGGAAATCTGTGAACTTTCCAATCATCCCTGGATGGTAAGCTGCCAGTTCCACCCTGAATTTGGTTCCCGACCCGGCCGTCCGCATCCACTTTTTCGCGACTTCATCGATATGGCCAAGGACGTTCTACGCGAAGGGGCACAGCCGCCCTTACCTCTGGCTGCTGAAAAGTGAGGATGTCATGTACTTCTTTGCGACACGAAAACCGTGAACCAGAGATTTGCCATACACCGCTTTTTGAGGATACCCAGAACGATGATTTGTAAATATCAAAACGATAACAGTTCCCTTTCCGAGAAGAAAAGGGGTACGGGAGTGAGGTGATAACATGAATATTGAAGAACTGGAAAGCAAAACGAAAACCGAGCTGTTAACCCTAGCCAAAGAAAAGGGCCTCGCCAAGGCGGAGACCTTGAACAAGCCGGACCTAGTGCTGCAATTGCTTCAATCAGATGTGGAACAGGACGGTCATGTGTTCTGCCGGGGTGTCCTTGATGTCATGAGTGACGGCTACGGTTTCCTCAGACAGGACACGCTGCTGCCCAACCATGCCGATGTCTATGTTTCCCCATCGCAGATCCGCCGTTTTGGCTTGCGCAATGGCGATATGATTGCCGGACAGGGCAGGCCACCGAAAAGCAATGAAAAGTATTACAGCCTGCTGCAGATCCTGGCCATCAACAACATCGACCCGGAAAGGTCCAGGGATCGACCTCACTTCGGTGCGCTCACTCCCACCTTCCCCGACCAGATAATAAACCTGGAACATGCGCCTGGCGAGCTTTCCACCCGTTTGCTCAATATGATTGCACCCATCGGTCGTGGGCAGAGAGGCCTGATTGTCTCCCCGCCTAAAGCAGGCAAGACAATGCTGCTCAAGGCCATTGCCAATGCCACGACGACCAACTACAATGATGTTCATCTGCTTTTCTGCCTTATCGGGGAGCGCCCCGAGGAAGTCACCGACATAAAACGCTCCGTCAAAGGCGAGGTAATCGGTGCCACCTTTGACGAGCTGGTAGAGAACCAGACCCGCGTCGCCGAGCTGGCTCTGGAGAGGGCCAAGCGCATTGTGGAAAGCGGAAAGGACGTGCTTATTCTCCTCGATGGTATCACACGCCTCACCCGTGCCTACAACTTGGCGATGCCCTCGAGCGGTCGCACCCTGTCCGGCGGCATCGACCCCGTGGCGCTTCACCCCGCCAAACGCTTCTTTGGCGCCGCCCGCAACACCGCCGAGGGCGGCAGCCTGACCATCATTGCCACCTGCCTTGTTGACACCGGCAGCCGCATGGACGACCTCATCTATGAAGAATTCAAAGGCACCGGCAATATGGAGCTCCATCTCGACCGGCGGCTTTCAGAGCGCCGCGTCTTCCCGGCCATGGACATCCAGCGCAGTGGCACACGCCGGGAAGAACTGCTCATTGACGAAAATAGCCTGAGCAAGATATGGCTGCTGCGGCGCATGGTGGCCATGATTGCCTCCGACTCAACCAACTTTGTCGAAGCCACCGAACGCATCCTCGACCGCCTGCGCAAAACGAAGACCAATGCCGAGTTTCTGGACAGCCTGAACAGGGAGATGTAAATTGCCCTGTCAATACGGTGATAACGGTCGCAACATTAAAATCTTCTTGAGTCACCATAGCGGTCGGCCTGAGAGAGCTGACAATGAATGATGAGAGTGGTCATCTGGGGAAAAGACTCAACGCCGGAATCATCGCCGGCCTATTCGTGGTGCTTTTTTTCGGCATTTCTCTGTTCATCCGAACCTATCTCCCGCACGACCAGATCTTCAGTGGAGAATGGGTCAAGTTTTCCAGCGTTGATGCTTACTTCCACATGCGCCTCGTGGATAGCCTGGTGCACAACTTTCCCAGCCTGATCAACTTCGACCCGTACCTGCTCTACCCCTCAGGCATGAACCTTGACAATATCCACTTCTTCGACTGGCTACTGGCCGGCATAATCTGGATATTCGGCCTGGGCTCACCAACCCCGCACACCATTGACGCCATCGGGGCATATTTCCCTGCGGTGCTTGCCGCGCTCACTGTTATCCCGGTTTACTTCATCGGCAAGGAGTTATTCGGGCATGGGGCCGGGGTGATTTCCGCCGGTCTGATTGCCATACTGCCCGGGGAATATCTGGGACGCTCAATTCTGGGCTTCACGGACCACCATGTTGCCGAGACGCTGTTCACCGCCATCACCATGATGTTTTTCATTACGGCGGTCAAACGGGCCAAGGAAAGCAGACTGACTGTTCAGCACCTCAGGAACCGTGACTGGGGAGTTATCCGCAAGCCTATTATCTACAGTTTGCTTACCGGCCTCTCCCTGGGTATCTACCTGGTGACCTGGATAGGTGGGCTGCTCTTTGTTTTCATCATCCTTCTCTATCTATTCATCCAGTTCATCATCGACCATCGGAGGCGAGATGATACCGCTTATCTC
>DUFF01000064.1 GCA_011174815.1 Dehalococcoidia bacterium
GGACATGAAGGTACCCGGTGAGTTCGACCATCCAAAGGTCAAACAAGCAATGGCGAGGGCAGCGGAACAGATACACGCTGCCGGCAAAAAGGTGACCGATGAAGTTATGTGGGAGGGCACCGTATCGAACCTGTTCCTGGGTGCGGCTAAAGCATTCGCGGCCAAAGGCAGAAATTAAAACTGCTAAAAATCGGGGTGGCCGGATTTGAACCGGCGACCACCTGAACCCCATTCAGGTGCGCTACCAGGCTGCGCTACACCCCGATACAGGTAAAAACTTCCTCAATATAGTAACATAATCTCATAGGGCGGGCAATAAGAAGCATCATCTGGCGTGTTTTCAAACCGGATTCTTGAATTTCAGCAGCGGATTCCTTATTATGGCATTGTTTTGGTTATTGAAATATGCTGTCATTGTTACGGTTGATTGGCAATGATTGACGTAATTGTTGTTGGAGGTGGGCCAGCGGGAAGTCGCACCGCATACATGCTGGCGCGGCTGGGGTGGGGCGTTACCGTTTTGGAAAAGGAAGGGGCGGTGGGAAATAAATCATGCTGTACCGGCATTATAGGGCAGGAATGTGTCCGCAGTTTTGACATTGATGAGAGCGTTATCCTGCGGAAGGTAAAAGGCGCTCGATTGTTCTCACCGACAGGGAAAATGCTTTATATAACACGGGACGAGGACCAGGCCAGCATTCTGGACCGGGTGGCCTTTGATATGGCGATGGCCCGGCGAGCGCAAAATGCGGGGGCACAATATATCTTCGACAGTGCGGTCCATGACATCCGGATAACAAAAGAAGGGGTGGAGCTATATTGTGAGAGGAGGGGAGGCCGTCTCATCGCCAGAACGGTGGTCATTGCCAGTGGCTGTGGTACCAGACTGACGGAAAAGTTGGGCTTTGGCAAAGCGGCTGATTTTGTTGCCGGTGCGCAGGCGGATGTGGTTACAAAAGGGCAGGACGAGGTTGAGGTGTATTTCGGCCAGGAAGTGGCGCCGGGATTCTTTGGCTGGCTGGTGCCGACTACTGCCGGAAATGCCCGTGTTGGCCTGCTGTCACGTCATGCTCCCGATAAGTATTTGAAAGGATTGCTGGATTCTCTGGTGTCCGGAGACAAGATAGTAGCTGATGGATGGAAGCCAAGTCATGGTTCCATTCCGCTCCGGCCGCTGCGCAAAACGTTTGGTGAAAGAATTCTGGTGGTGGGTGACGCTGCTGGTCAGGTTAAGCCGACCACCGGCGGCGGCATTTACTATGGCATGCTCTGTGCTGATATCGCGGCCGGGGAATTAAACAGAGCCCTGCACCGGGATGATTTATCGGCGAGAAGCCTGTCCCAGTACGACCGGCAGTGGAGGCGTAAGCTTGGCCGGGAGCTTATGGTTGGCTACGGAGCGAGGAAGCTGTTCGAGCGTTTAAGCGATCAGCAGATAGACCGTTTATTCGACATAATCGAAAAGAACCGTATTGATGTATCGCTGCTCAAAGCCAAAGATGTGTCTTTTGACTGGCACAGCCAGGCGATTATGAACTTGCTCAGACGCGCCGTGGTGGCCAGGATATTCGGAGGCATCAGACTTCCATTCAGAAGCAGCAAAAATATATAATAATTTGTCCGGGTATCATATGACCGATAAGAGTGCACCAGATATCAGCCTGGAAGAAGCCGCGAGCCAATTTCTGGCCCGATTGACGACTGAAGAGAGGGAAATCAGCCAGCCGGAACTGTACAAATTTATCCGCTGGTTTGGGCGAGAGCAGGCGCTGAACCGCCTCAGCGCTCGAGAAGTGGCCGGCTATGCGGAGCGGTTGTCTTTGTCTGATACCGATTACGGGCGCAAGCTGGACCAGCTGCGTGCTTTTCTGACTCATGCCCGAAAAGCTGGATGGAGCCGGACGAATCTGGCGGTCCACCTCAAGGCAAAGAAGGCAAAAGCTGGCTCATCGTCGGCGGTCAGGCAGGGATTGCCCGAGGTTATCGAGCTGACGCGCCAGGGGTATGCCGAACTGGAAAACGAGCTGCAGGCGCTGAAGAGTAGGCGCCCCGAGCTCATCGAGCAGATACGTCGGGCCGCCGCTGATAAAGACTTCAAGGAAAACGCACCTCTGGCCGCGGCCAGGGAGCAGCGCGGGCATCTGGAAGGAAGGATAAGGGAACTGGAGGAGACGCTCAAGTCGGCCAGGGTTATCAATGAACAGCCAAAGACAGAACTCAAGGTCAGCATCGGTGACCACCTCATGTTGCAGGACCTGGTGTCCGGTGAAGAGCTGCGCTATCAGGTTGTCAATCCCAGAGAGGTGGACCCGGCGCAGGGTAAAATCTCCAGCGTCTCGCCGCTGGGAAAAGTACTTATCGGGCGGGGTGAGGGAGAGGTGGTTGAGGTTGCGGTGCCTGTCGGCAGGCTGCGCTATCAGGTCAAACGGATTGAACACTGAGCCCTGCGGATTATTCCATGAATTAATCTGTGTTATAATTTAGATACCGGTGGGGATATAGCTCAATAGGGAGAGCGCTGCGTTCGCATCGCAGAGGTCGGGGGTTCGAATCCCCCTATCTCCACCAAATTTTTTAGCTTATAATATTCGATATATGTCATATCTGGAGATTAATGGAATCAGATTATTCTATGAGTGCAAGGGCGCCGGCAGCCCGCCGCTGGTATTTGTGCACGGCTTTGCCTGCGGCCACGAAGACTGGCGGCATCAGACGGAACATTTTAGTAAAGATAATCTAGCGGTGGCCTGCGACCTGCGCGGCCACGGCCAGTCTGGCACTGGACCTGGGGAATGTACCATAGAGACCCTGAGCGGTGACATTGGTCATTTGCTGAAGAGCTTAAATTTGCCCCCCGCGGTTTTAATCGGGCACAGCATGGGCTGCCGGGTGGTGCTGCAGACGTACAACGTCATGCCTGAACTGGTGTCCGGCCTGATACTGATTGACGGCAGCCGCCTGGCAACGGGAAATCGACCGGAGGTGGAGAAGAAAGCATGGCAGACGATGCAGAATACGGGTTATACTGATTGGGCGCGCCGCGCTTTCGACAATATGTTTATCAAGGGAAGCGATGCCTCGTTGCGGGCAAGCATAATAAAGAGGGCGCTGGCCCTTCCCGAACAGGTAGGTATTCCCCTGTTTGCCAGCCTCTGCGGCTGGGACGCCGAAAAAATGGACTCGGCTCTGGCTCAAATCAGGGTGCCGCTGCTGCTCATCCAGAGCACCACCGTGGATGAGAATATGGAGCGGGTTTCGCTGCAGCCGGGAGACACCACGCCGTGGCTGAAACTGGTCAGGAGCTACGTGCCCGGGGCACAGATAGAGATTGTCAGTGGCATCGGACACTTCCCGATGCTAGAAACACCGGCAGCGGTCAATCAGCGCCTTGCTTCGTTCCTGGCTTCATCATAAGCCAGGACAGTGTGCAGCAGGACATTGGCGCCGGCGGCGATATATTCTGACGTCGTTTTCTCCAGCTCATTGTGGCTGATGCCCTGTTCACAGGGGATGAAAATCATGCCCGTCGGTGCTACCCTGGCGATGTAGACGGCATCATGGCCGGCCCCGGAGATAATGTCGCGATGGCGGTAACCTAGCGCTTCGGCAGCGTTACGTACCTGATTGATGCATTCCCGGTCAAATTCCATGGCGGCCACGTTCCAGTTGTTGACCAGCTTCGCCTCCACATCCGATTCCTTGGCGATGGCGTTGACTTTTTCCCTGAGCTCCCTGTCCATCTGGAGCAGCACGTCATCATCCGGATGGCGAAGGTCAACGGTGAAGAAGACCGACCCTGGAATCACGTTTCTCGAGTTTGGCCTGACCACCACCAGGCCGACCGTAGCCACAGCTAGGGGAGCGTGGTTCAACGCGATTTTCTGAATTGACTCGACCATTCGGGCGCAGGCCACCAGAGCATCCCGGCGCAGGCGCATGGGCGTGCTGCCGGCATGGGCGTCCTGCCCGGTCACGGTCACCTCGTACCATTTCTGCCCCTGCATGCCGGTGACCACGCCGATGGTCTTATTCTCCGCCTCCAGGACCGGCCCCTGCTCGATGTGAAGCTCAAAGTAGGCCCCCAGTTTATAGTCGCCGCACTTCCGCTGGCCCCGGTAGCCGATGCGCTCCAGTTCCTCAACGAATCTTTTGCCGTCGCGGTCGACAACGGCGTAGGCAAAGTCGCGCTCGAACACGCCGGCAAATACCCCGGAAGCCAGCATCGGCGGCGTGAAGCGGGAACCTTCCTCGTTGGTCCAGTCGATAAGTTCCAGCGGGGCATCGGTGGTATAACCAGCTTCATTCAGGGTGCGCAGCACCTCAAGGCCGGAGAGGACACCGGCGATGCCGTCGAACTTGCCCCCGGAGGGCTGGGTGTCAAGATGACTCCCGATGGCGACAGGCAAGAGCTTATCCATCTTTCCGGGACGCCAGGCGAAGATGCTGCCCATTTCGTCGATGCTGACGGCACATCCGGCCGCCTCGCATTCGCTGACAAACCAGTCGCGCACCTGCCGGTCAGCGTCAGACAGCGTCAGGCGGCAGACGCCGCCTTTTTCAGTGCCACCGAACCTGGCGGTCTCCATAATGGTCTGCCACAGCCTTTGGCCGTTAACCTGTAACTCTTTCATACTGGCCTCCATTATTCAAACTGTCTTCAGGCCACACCAGTCCATGATGAAGGCGGCGAGCACTCTGGTGCAATCGAGCACGGAGTCGATATCCACATACTCATTCACGCCGTGGACATTCCCGCCATTCGGCCCGAAAGAGATGGCGGGCATATTGAAGTACGGTGCCAAACGCGTGTCCATGCCCCAAGTGGCCCCGGCAATCGCGATATCCGATTTAAGGATGCTGTCCGCCGCCGACTTGAACGCCAGGACAAACGGGTCTTCTGGATTTTGTTTCCAGGCCTCCGCCTTTCTTTCATACCAGACGATTTCCGGCGGGTACTGGCTCAGCCATTCGTCACCGTCAGCCGCCTTTTTGACCACCTGTTCCACCTGGTGCTTCACCTCATCTGAATTCTCAGCGGGCAGGTATGACAGGCGGCACTCAAGCTCCGCCCATCCGGCCACGGTGGAAATCCAGTCGCCGGCGCGATAGGTGCCGATGTTCAGGTGGCAGGAGCGTCCGGACTGTTTTTCGAAAAGCGGGTAGGGGTTATCCCGCGCCCGCTTTTCATCGAGCGCCACTAGGGCGTCATAGACTTTATTCATCTTGCCGATGGAGTTGACACCGGTGTGTGCCATACCAGCATGGGCCGACCTACCGGCAACTTTTACCTTGAAGAAAATGACGCCGGGGTGGGCGATGATTATCTTCATGTTTGGCTCGGGAATTATCATCCCGTCGGCGGTGTATCCCTCGAGCAGGCAGGCTAAGGTACCGCCGCCGCCCAGCGGCTCTTCCTCAATCACGCTCTGCAGCGTTACCGTACCTTCTGGTTTGAGCCCGGCACCAAGGATGGACTTCAAGGCGAAATAATTGGCCATCAGCCCCGCCTTCATGTCGCAGGCGCCCCGACCATATAGCTTGTTCCCCACCACTTTGCCCCCCCAAGGCGAAAACTCCCATTCCGCAACCGGCTCCGGAGAGACCACATCTATATGGCCGTTCAGAAGCAAGGACCGTGCCGATGGTTCGCCGGGCAGCACGCCGATGATATTGGGGCGTTCTTGAAATTCAAATCCGGAATTGACAAAAGCTTTATGACGATGGATTTTATCATAATCAGCGGCCAGTGAGGTCACCTTCAGCCCCAGGTCAGAGTAGAGGTGGCTCATGTATTTCTGGGCTTCGCCTTCCTGGCCGGTCACGCTGGGGATGCGGACCAGCTCGCTCAGGGTGCGCACGATTTCATCACGCTTGCTTTCGATGTAGCCAAATACTCTCTGCCTGATATTATCTTTATCTGTCATGCCTCACCTTTCGTCTAGCGTTAAACGATTAAAATTAGCATTCACAGCGTTAAAAATCAACCTTTCACTGCGAACCTCGGTCATTGCCAGAACCATTCGTCCGTGATATAGTGCCATAAAATATACCGGGAGGGAGAGACGGTGCTGTTACTGAACCAAAATGACGTGATGGAAGTGCTTGATATGGCGCCATGTATGAAGGTGGTCGAAGAGGCATTCGCCGAGCTGGCCTACGGCACGGCAGTCCTGCCCCTCCGCATAAATCTGTTCACGGAGGAAGGACTGGGACTGTACATGCCGGCGTACCTCAAGGAGATGGGTGCGCTCGCCTGCAAGGTGGTGACCAGCTACGTCAATAATCCCGCAAAGCACAAACTGCCCACCATCCTGGGGAAGGTGCTGCTTCAGGACCCGGAGACCGGCGATGTCCTCTGTATTATGGACGGCGGCTATCTTACCGCGGTCAGGACCGGCGCCGCCAGCGGGGTCGCCACCAGGTACCTTGCCCGCGAAGACAAGGGGCAGAAAGTCGGTATATTTGGCGCCGGGGCGCAGGCAAGGACACAGCTTTGGGCGATGACCGTCGCCAGAGACATTGAGAGAGCGTACGTGCATGACGTAAGCGACCAAGCGGTGAGCCGGTTTATCACGGAGATGACCTCAAAGCTGCAACTCGACATCAGCCCCGCCTCACCCGACCAGATTCTGGAAGAAGCCGACATAATCTGCACCGCCTCCTCTTCGCCCACGCCCCTATTCGACGGCAATAAGGTCAGGGAAGGAACCCACATCAACAGCGTCGGCAGCCACACCCCAAAGGCCCGCGAGCTGGATACCGCCATCGTCAGGCGGTCGAAAATAATCGCCGATTCCTATGACGCCTGCCTGAGAGAGGCGGGAGATATCATGCTCCCCATTCAGGAAGGGGCGATTGATAAGTCCCACCTGTATGCAGAACTGGGTGAGGTGATTATCGGGAAGAAATCGGGCCGGGCCGATGCTCGGGAGATAACCCTGTTCAAGTCCAACGGGCTGGCCATTCAGGACGTCGCCGCCGCCAAACTCGTTTACGATAAGGCAGTTCAGGCGGGCATAGGCACCAGCGTGGACTTGTAAAATTATTTGCCGTTACCCTACTCTATACCGCTCAATGGCCTCTTCGTCAAGGTCAACGCCCAGCCCGGGCCCTTCCGGAACCTCAATGTAGCCGTCCACCACTGGCATCTTCTGCCGGGTCAGGTCCCAGCGTATCGGCGTCTCCTCCACGCAGTATTCCATGATAAAGGCGCTCTGGCGGGACGCTAGGAAGTGCAGGCCGGCGGCGGAGCCGATGGTATTGGTGTAAAAGTGGTTGACCACCTTCACGCCGTGGTCCTCGGCGAAATCGGCCACGCGGTTGGCCTCGGTAAGGCCGGTGTTCTCCACGTCTATCTGGACGATATTGATGCCGCTGCGCTCAATGAAGCTCTGGTGAGAGAACCTTCCCGCCTCACCCTCGCCGGCGGCGATGGGGAGTGGGGAAACGCTGGTCAGCTTCCGGTAGCCATCAATGTTCTCCCGGTTGAGCGGTTCCTCCAGGAAGAGCACGTTATAGTCCTGGAACTGCTGCGCCCGCCTGATGGCGGTATTGGCATCCCAGCAGCAGCCGGCATCGATGATGAGGTCGTTATCGTCGCCCACGCCCTTTCGTCCCCCTTCCACGAGTTCCAGGTCCAGTTTCTCGCTCTGGCCCATCGGCGTCCAGCCGAACTTCACCGCGGTGAACCCCTCGTTCACCCATCTCTTGCCGATTTCAGCGGTGGCTTTGCCGTCCGGGCCGAAAAGGATGCTGGCGTAGGCGCGTAGCTTCTTGTGGAAAGTACCGCCCAGAAGCTGGTAGACCGGCTGGTTATAATACTTGCCAGCAATATCCCAGAGAGCAATGTCGATGGCGGCGATGGCGTGGCAGACGATGCCGCGGCGCCCCAGCCTGATATTGCGGGCTTGGAGAAGGTGGTTGATGGGCCTGATATCCAGCGGGTTCATGCCGATAATCAGCCTGGCTAGGCCGCTGGCACTGGCACCGCTCTGGGGGGCTTCAATCATCGCTTTCACCACGTGCGGTGAGGAGTAAGCATCGCCGATGCCGATGATTCCTTCATCGGTATGGACTTTAACCACTACCGCGTCCTGCGCCGATGAGTATTTCGCCTCGGAAACTTCTTTCTCCGGCAAGCGTAATTCTATGGCTTCTACCTTAGTTATTTTCATTCTGTTGCCTCCTCATTTTTTCGGCTGGTGAGTATTTTATTTTCCTGCCCTTTTCTTTGTCAATGTACCGATATATCCCAGTTAGTTGACAAGGCGGAGAGGGAATTTATAAGCTATTAATGCTATGACGAAGGAGAGGATTGGCATACTGACCGGCGGTGGCGACTGTGCTGGCCTCAATCCAGCGATAAAGTGGGCGGTCAAGACCGCGATGGACAAACGGCTGGAATCCGAAAGAGGGGTCCAGTATGAGGTGATTGGCATCAAGAATGGCTGGAACGGGCTCATGTTTGAGGATGGTGTCGACCCCAAAGCGGGAGACTATATCACTGACCTTGACGAGCAGATAGTGAGGACCTGGGACAGGTATGGCGGCACCATGCTGGGAACCTCCCGGACCAATCCCTATAATCCCAAGAATGACCGTTCCAGGCTGGTGCTGGAAAATATCGAGAAGTTGAAGCTGGATGCGCTGATTGCCATCGGAGGTGATGATACGCTGGGCGTGGCCGACAGGGTGACGCGGGAAGGCGTCAATGTGGTGGGTATTCCCAAGACTATCGATAAGGACATGGTGGAAACGGAATATACGCTCGGCTTTGAAACTGCGGTGAACGTGATTACTGAGGAAGTTGACCGGCTGAGGACCACGGCAGGGTCGCACCGCCGGATATTTGTGGTGGAAACGATGGGCCGGCATACCGGCTGGCTGGCCCTCGAGGGTGGCGAGTCCTGCGGTGCCTATATCATACTCATTCCAGAGTGTGATTTCTCCATTAAAAAGGTCAACGACCTGCTCCTGGAAGGGAGAAAAGCGGGGAATCGGTACGAAATCCTGCTCGTCGCCGAGGGGGCCAAGCCAAGCGGCGGCACAGAATTTGTGCGGCAGGACGGCGTGGACGCTTTCGGGCATAAGATGCTGGGTGGTATCGGTGAGTTTCTGGCCGGGGAAATCAATAAAGGTACTGGCGTGGAGACGAGGAGCGTGGTGCTGAGCCACCTGCAGCGCGGCGGTGCCCCCTGTGCCTACGACCGGCGAATGGGGCGGTATTTCGGCATCGCTGCCGTTGACCTGATTGTTACCCGGGATTTCGGCAAGATGGTGTGTTTCAGAGATGGCGAGATTACCTCCTGTCCGCTTGACCAGGTTGTTGGCCGGACAAACTATGTGGACGTTGATAAAAACTATGATGTGGAGCGGTATAGCGGCCGCCGCACTATTTTCCGGTACAGAGAGTGAGGTGATAAAAAATATGAGTACATCAGTAACCGGGGACAGGATAGACGGCCTGGTGGAACAGGCGGTCTTTGGCGATGAATCGGCCAGAGAGGAAAACCGATGGCAGATTCGTGAGCTGGCGGAGTCCCAAGGCATTTATCCCGCCAGCATCCAGGGGCTATATGAGGCCGCGGGGAAAAGCGCTTACCACAATAAAACTGTCCCGGCGATAAATATCCGGGGCATGACCTACCCGGTTGCCCGGGCCGTATTCCGTGCTGCGCTGAAACACAAGGTCGGGGCCTTTATCTTTGAAATCGCTCGCTCAGAAATAGGTTACACCAAACAGAGGCCGGCGGAGTATGCCGCCTGTGTGCTGGCCGCGGCGCTTAAAGAGGGATTTCAGGGCCCTGTTTTCATACAGGGCGATCATTTTCAGATGAACCGGAAGAGATACAGCACCGATGCAGCACAGGAAACGGAGGCCATCAAGGCATTGATACAGGAAGCGGTCAGTGCCGGCTTTTTCAACATCGATATTGACGCCTCCACTCTGGTTGACCTGGAAAAGAAAACGCTGGAGCAGCAGCAGGAAGAGAATTGTCAGGTTACTGCGGAGATGACAAGATTCATCCGCGGCATTGAGCCGGAGGGGGTTACCATTTCCGTTGGTGGGGAAATCGGGGAGGTTGGCAAACAGAACAGCACGGTGGAAGACCTCAGAGTATTTATGGGTGGTTATCTTGCCAGCCTGGGAGCGGACGTCAAGGGGATCTCCAAAATCAGCGTCCAGACGGGCACGACGCATGGCGGGGTGGTGCTGCCGGACGGGTCTATCGCCAGCGTGGAGCTTGATTTCGATACCCTGAAGGAGCTTTCCAATGTGGCCCGTGAGGAGTATGGCATGGGTGGCGCCGTACAGCACGGTGCTTCCACACTACCGGATGAAGCCTTTCACCTGTTCCCGGAGGTGGGCGCGGCGGAGGTCCATCTGGCCACGGGATTTCAGAATATAATTTACGACAGCCCCTCTTTCCCTCAGCAGTTAACGCAGAAAATAAACCAGCATCTACTGGAGCAGTATTCCGATGAGAGGAAATCAGACGATACCGAGGAGCAGTTCCTGTACAAAACGCGCAAGAAAGCCTTTGGCGATTTCAAGAGAGAAATATGGAGCATTCCGCCAGATAATCTGAGAGCGATCGGGGAAACACTGGAGGAGCGCTTCATCCAGCTCTTTCAGAAACTGAATGTGGTCAACACGGTAGAGCTGGTGAATAAGTACGTGGTTAAATAATTTATAAATCCAGCGTCACTTCAGCGGAAGCATTCTTCAGGGGAGCTCAAGAGTACTCAGCTTGTCCAGTCGTTCAAAGTTATGAATGGCGTCTACCCACCGAATGGTGCCGGAACTGGAGCGCATGGCCAGAGACTGGGTGGCGGCGCCACCGCTAAAGTACCGTACTCCTGTCAGCAGCTCACCGGTGCTGACGCCAGTGGCGGCGAAAAAAACGTCTTCACTGTTGACGAGGTCATCGGTATAATAGACCTTATCAAGGTCCACTCCATCCGCCAGGGCGGCATCCCGTTCTTTTTCATTACGCGGCCAGGCCTTGCATTGAATAATACCGCCGATGCATTTTATCGCCGCGGCGGTAAGTACGCCCTCGGGAGTTCCGCCGACACCCATGAGAACATCCACTCCTGTCTCGGGCAGTGCTGCCTGAATGCCCGCCGCTAGGTCGCCGGCGGGGATCAACTTCACCCGTGCCCCGACGCTTCTGATTTCAGACAGTAGCTTCTCGTGGCGTGGTCTATCCAGAACCACCACCGTCAGGTCCGATACATTTCTCTTTTTGGCGCTGGCGATGTTCTTCAGGTTCTCCTCAACCGGTGCATTGATATCGATTACGTCCCTGGCCTCAGGCCCGGCGGCGATTTTATCCATATAGACAAATTGCCTCGGGCAGTTCATGGTGCCCCGTTTCGAAAGCGCCACCGCTGAGATAGCTCCGGGAAGGCCGTTGGCCACCAGTGTGGTACCGTCAATTGGGTCGACCGCGATGTCCACCTGCAGCTCGGCACCGCCTCCGATGCGCTCGCCGATATACAGCATAGGTGCTTCGTCCTTTTCTCCTTCGCCAATGACCACGATGCCGTCCATTCTCACGTAGCCCAGCACGAAGCGCATGGCATCCACTGCTGCCTGGTCTACCAGTTCCTTATTGCCCCTGCCCAGATAGCGGGCCGCTGCCATAGCGGCCGCCTCGGTGGCGCGAACCAGCTCCATAGCGATATTCCGTTCAATTGGCCGATGCTGTTGCGCGCTTTCCATCATCTAACCTCGCTGATTTAATATTATTGAATTCATTGTACCACCCAACCTCCCGACTCTACAGCGATGAGAAAGTCGAGCAGCGCACGGTTGAAAATATCCGGCTCTTCCAAATTGATGACATGGCCGGACTGGGGCAGGACAAGCAATCCGGCGCCGGGCAGGTTCTTTTTCATAATCAGTGCCGGGTCCAGGCACATCTCATCTTCATCACCGACCATGATAAGCGCCGGTATTCTCAGCTTTTTGAGCTCTGCCTCGAGTTCTGAAATCGGTGGCCGCTTGATGATGACCTCGCGTATCAGGTTGGCTGACCCTTCATTAGAATGGGTGGCGAGGTCATCGACAAACTCGCGCCAGCCACGCGGGTCCTTCCGTTGTAGTTGAATGCGGTTGGGTTCGTGAGCATACTGCTCAGCCAGCGCCTTCCAGCCCACCGTTTCGACCTGCTGCGCCATGCCTTCCAGCTTGGGCACAAATGTATCCCGTCCGGTGGTGCCAGCCCCGGTGGCGACCATAATCAGGGCTCTGGACATTTCCGGGTGGGCAATGCCGAAGTTGAGAGCGATATTGCCGCCCATCGAGCAACCACCGACATAAGCTTCTTTAATGCCGAGATGCCGTAAGAGCTGGTACAGGTCCTCGACGAGTATGTCCTGCGAGTAGTCAGATGCCTTTTCCGGCACGTCAGATGGGGGAAAACCGCGATGGTTATAGGTTATAACCTTATAGCGCCGTGAGAAGAACCTTACCTGGGGCTCCCAGCTCTTATACGTCCCGGCAAATTCGTGGCTGAAAACAAGCGGGAAGCCTTCTCCAGTAACTTCGTAGTAGATATTGACTCCGTTCACCTTTGCTGTGGGCATAACGTCCCTCCTTGGTTTAATGGCTGATTCCGAAGCTAGCACGAGGCTCAGCTTTCGTTATCTTATCGTGTTAAACTTTCGCTGTCAATGTCATGGAAAATCGGCACAGCTTCTGGCGAAGTAGTGGATTAAGTGCTAAAATGAGGCTTAAAATACAGGGGTGAGAAAGAGAGGAATACGGAAATGAAGTACCGAAAACTAGGCCGGGCCGGTCTGCTGGTATCCGAAATCTGTCTGGGCACCATGACCTTTGGCAACCAGATAGATGAGGCGGAGTCCACCAAGCTGATAAAGTGGGCGCTGGATGCCGGCATCAACTTTGTTGATACCGCCGACCAGTATGTAGATGGTCTATCCGAGGAAATAGTGGGGCGAGCACTCAAGGGAGTGCGGCATAACGTGGTACTGGCCACCAAGGTGGGCAGCTGGCAATCAGGCCCGACGGTGAACGATATCGGCACGTCGCGAAAGCACATCATGGATGGTCTAGAAGGCAGCCTGCGTCGGCTGGGGACAGACTATATTGATATCTATTATGCCCACCGGTGGGACCATGCCACGCCCATTGACGAGACACTGCGCGCTCTCGATGACTTGGTTCACCAGGGCAAGGTGCGCTATATCGCTTGCTCCAACTACCTTGTCTGGCAACTCAGCAAGGCGCTTTGGGTGAGCGATGTGCTCAATCTGGCGCGGTATGACTGCACGCAGCCGCCGTACAACCTGGTTACCAGGGGCATTGAGGACGAAATGCTGACGCTCTGCGTCAACGAGGGGGTGGGGGTCTGCGTCTACAATCCGCTGGCCGGCGGGCTGCTCACCGGCAAGCATGACCCGAACAAGCCCCCAGCCGAGGACACGCGGTTCGGCAACAAGCTTCAGGGAAAGATGTACAGCGACCGCTA
>DUFF01000065.1 GCA_011174815.1 Dehalococcoidia bacterium
CCCTGGCAGGTCAGGTGCATTTTTACATCGATGATATTCAGCATGATTACAAGCGTGTCGAGAGAATATACCCGGGAGAAACGGTGACGATGACCTTTTCCTGGTTTACCAAGGCAGGCCCGCATGACGTCAGGGCCATCGTCGATAAAGACAACTCCGTGCCGGAGAACGATGAAACAAACAACGAATTGACAGTCCTTTTCTCCGCTCTCCTCCCCGACCTCATCATAGATGACATCACCTGGTCACCCGAAGAACCAGCGCTGAGCGATAATGTCACCTTTACCGTGACCGTTACCAATCAGGGTAGCGGTTTATCGACTACCCCAGCCATTAATCTTTACATTGATGATGACAATCTGGATACGGGATACCTCGATGAACTTGAAGCTGGCGCTTCGGAAAACGTGACCTTCTCGTGGACGGCCAAACCGGGCACACACGATATAAAAGCGGTGGTGACATCAGGTCCCGTTTTCACCGAGAGCGATGAGACCAATAATGAAAAAACTGTCACCCTCACCACCCGGCTCGCCGACCTCATTGTTCAGGACATCGTCTTGTCGACGACTGATATAGGAGTAGGCGATAACGTTACCTTTACCGTAATCGTGAAAAACCAGGGGAGCCACAGATCTGAATTATCCCGGGTTGACCTGCGCATTGATTGGGAGACAAGGGGTTATGAGAAATTGGGACAATTAGATCCCGACGGTACAGCGGGAATAGACTTTACCTGGAGAGTCAAGGAAGGTAAGCACAGCATACAGGCCATCGTCGACCGCCGGGATGTAGTGGAAGAGAGCAATGAACTGAATAACGATAAAACGATTTCCCTCTCAACTATGCCACCTGATCTTATCATCGAGCAGATAACCTGGACGCCATCAGAGCCAACTATCGGTGATGAGGTGACATTTATCTTTACGGTTAAAAATCAGGGGGAGGTCAGGGCCGATCATGCCTATATTGCTTATTACGTTGATGATAACCACATCTCTTCGGAGCGTGTAGATTCGCTATCGTCCAATGCCACCGATAATCAGACCTTTACTTGGACCATCACCGCCCGCGAACATGTTATCAAAGGTTTTATTGACTTCACCGATGTAGTTGATGAAACCAATGAGACCAATAATGAAAAAGCCATCACCTTCTCACCTCACCTCGCCGACCTCATAATCGATAGAATTGACTGGTCGCGTAATGACCCATCGGTAGGAGAAATGGTCACCTTTACCGTAACCATCGAAAACAATGGCCGCAGCCGGTCCGGCACTTCACTGGTACAACTTTACATTGATAACAGTCGCAAGGGCTATCAGGACATCCCGGAAATGGACCCCGGCAGCAAAGTAACCAAGACTTTTGACTGGAAGGTGACAGCTGGGACACACGCCGTCCGGGCCGTCATCGATGATTCGAACCTGGTCATCGAGAGCAATGAGACCAATAACGAGTCGCTGATTGTCTATCCGCTGCCTGACCTCGCCATCGAAGCAGTGACTTGGAGCCCGATGGAACCAGAAATGGGGGATAAAGTTACTCTGACTGTATACGTCAAGAATGAAGGCAGCCTTAAGGCAGGGGGCTCCCAGGTATATTTTTGCATCGATGATGACGTGTTAAATTACCAGGAGATTCCCCAGCTCGACGCGGGCGCACGCGTGATCAAGACGTTTGAATGGGATGTCACCGCTGGCCAGCATGTCCTCAGCCTGTTCGCCGATGGCGCTAATGCCATCACCGAGGGAGTAGAGAACAACAATGTGGAAACGGTCGCCTTTTCCATTCCTGCGCCTGACCTAGTCATCGAGTCCATCACCTGGCCCGGGGGAGAACCGCCTGCCAGTGACAACGTGACCTTCACCGTGACCATCAGAAATCAGGGTGATACCAAGTCCAGATATGCACCCATCAATTACTACGTCGATGGCCAGTACCTGGCCTCGGGGCAGATCAGGTCATTAAAACCCAACGCTCACGCTGAGGAGACCTTCAGCACCTGGATACCCCGGACCGGACAGCACACCATCAGGGTGGTTATCGATGAAGGTAACCAAGTACCGGAGGGCAATGAGGCGAACAATGAAAAAGTGGTGACCTTCTCCACCGAAAACGTCACCCTACCAGGAGAGAAGCCTGCTCCCGCCACGAGCTCCGCCAGGCCAGCCCCGATCTCGCTGACGCCGCCGGAGAAAGACTACAAGACAGAAATGATGTTTGGCATTGCTGTGGTGCTATTCGGCGGCATTCTGGTTCTCACGCTGCTCCGGACGGTACGAAAACCAAAACGCCCTCCATCCAATAAAGGCGAGATTTAGGCGACTTTTCTATCCTTAACAACCTTACCCAGTGCTGATGATGCGGCACCCCGCAGCAAACCCTCGTCGCTGCTCAAGGCGATGAACTGAAACCCCTGGGCAATGCGCTCGTTGACTGCTTCCGCACTTCCAACTTGAATGCCACCGGGAACACCATGCCGCTTTCCCAGCTCCAGAACCTTGCTTACCGCCGCCACATGCCGGGGGTCAGTCTGGTCGAGACCCGGCTTCAGCCCTAGGGAGATGGCGAGGTCACTCGGCCCGATAAAGAAGGCATCGATGCCCTCCACGGACAGGATTTCATCAGCACGGTTTACGGCATCGATATGCTCTATCTGTACGATGACGGCAATCTCCTCGTTGGCATGTTCAAAATAGTCAACGCCGCCGTAAAGACGCGTCCTCGGTCCACCAAAGCTCCGTATGCCCAGCGGCGGATAATGGGCGGCCTGTACTGCCTGTATCGCTTCTTCGCGGCTGTTCACCATGGGAATGACCAGACCGTAAGCACCGGCATCCAGAGCCCGCTTGATTAGCGCAGGGTCATTCCAGGGTACCCTGACTATCGGCACTGTGCCGGTATATAAAACAGCCTGTATGATGGACTGTGTGGTGCCGATATCAATGGAGCCGTGCTCGGTGTCAATCACTATCCAGTCGAATCCCATATTGGCAATGATTTCGGCAGTGATGGGACTGCCCAGCACCACCCATGTGCCAACAGCTGCCTTGCCTTCACGCCAGAGTTCCTTTACCCGGTTTTTCTTCAACGTCATTCTCCTTCCCTGATTTCAGCTTTTGATCTGCTCTAAAAATCGTTTCAGCTTGGATTGGAATTTTGGCTGGTCCCATACCTCCCGGTTCACCACCCCCTCGGGCATTTCTCCGTGCATTAGCTGTGTGATTTGCCTGGCGATTATTTCCCACACCGTGTTAAGAAACTCCTCGGTGAAAGCCATGGCATGGGCGGTAACGATGACATTGTCCAGTTTTAGCAAAGGATTGTCCGGCGGCGTTGGCTCCTGGTCAAAGACATCCAGCGCCGCTCCCCGTATCCACCTCTCCTGCAGGGCTTTATAGAGCACCGGCTCATCGATAATCGGCCCGCGGGCGGTATTTATCAGGAAGGCGGTCGGCTTCATCTTTTTTAGCTCCTTCTCCCCGATGAGATGACGGGTCTTCTCGTTCAGCGGACAGCTGATGTTCAGGAAGTCAGATTCAGCAAGCACAGTGTCCATATCCACCAGCTTCACGTCAACGTCACGCACGTCCTCCGGCTTGAGATAAGGGTCATAGGCGATGTGCTTCATGCCGAAGGGCTTGGCCAGTTTGAACATCTCATGTCCTATGTTCCCCACACCTAAAGATCCCAGCGTTTTGCCAATCAGGCCGTAGCCGTGGTGCTTGGACACCTCACTCCACCGCCCCTCACTGGTAAGCTGATGCTTGATAAATAGACGTGTGCTGAGGGCAAGGATAAAGGTAATGATGGTCACTGCCACCGGACGGCGCACCGCCGCCGGCGTAATGCATAGAATTACTCCGGCTTTGGTCAGCGCCGGAACATCAATCCGGTCATAGCCCACGCCGTTGCGGTGCAGTGAGAGAAGCCGGTCATTGCCGACAAAACTGCGCTCTGTCCATCGGGAGAAGGTACGGGTAACCACGATATCATAATCTGCAATCTGGGACGGAGCAACTTCGGGCAGCATCTCGGCAAAAACCTCGCGTTCAATATCAGGGAGCTTTTCCAGTGACCTGAAGCCCGGGCAATCCAGAATGAAATTGCCGTCTTTGTCATAGTAGTCCTTGGTGAAGCCGACCCTGGCTTTACGACCCATGCCTGTTTCCTCCTTGTTACTAATTGCGGTATAGTGAATATCCGCCCATGGTGCGTTTTGGCGAATGAAGTCGCATTTACCACATTTTCATCTCTCGCCTGATATTTGTCAAATATCCATCTGTCATCAATTCCGGTATGCTTTGTCATCGGTTACCCAAATATAGTAATATTAACTGAGACGTTAGTTGCTGATTGTACCGCAATTGTCCGCTGTCATCTGAGGGAATCCGCCTTACAATTCGTCAAATAAAGCTGAGACACTACTGTTATGAGGAGGCATTTACATGTTTAAATCGGTTAATCTTCTCCGGCTTGATCACGGCCAAGAACTATTAAGCGAACTTAATAAGTACTGCGAAAAGAAAGGTATAAACTCGGCTATAATCCTCGGCATCATCGGCTCTCTGGAAAAGGTCAAGTTCGGCACCGCCCCCAAGGACGGGAAGTGGGGGTGGGACTTCGACGAATATGAGGGCCATCTGTCCATCCTCTCCGCCCAGGGGTCGCTTTCTGTATATGAGGGCGAGAAGATATTCCATATCCATATGTGCGCCATCGACCCTCTTAAGCCAGGACAGCTAATCGGCGGTCATCTTGAGGAAGGCATAGCCTGGGCAACGGTCGAGATTTACATCGGCGAGCTCAGCTATCAACTCGAGCGTGACATTGTCCCCGAAAGCGGCCTGACGGCGCTGCGAACCACCTAGGAAACCGTAACTCATCGCGCAGCGTGAATTCCATTATTCGGAAAGCTTGACAAATCGAATGGATTTCCGATATTATGACGTAATCAGGTGTGTATCTAAATACTCAGAGCAGTAGTTACGCTACAACGCACCTCTGTTTCAGGGTATATCGCCCAATCGGCATGAAAGGGGGTGACCGCTTTCAAGAAGTCCCGCGGCTTAACGGCTATATTTCTATAAGGAGGATGAATTGAGTAAAAAACTGATATTTACATTGGTATTGGCGGTAATACTGGTAAGCAGCCTAGCCGCCGCCTGCGCCAAACCGGCCCCAGCCCCAGCTCCAACACCAGCTCCAGCACCAGCCCCGACACCAGCACAACCCGTAGAAGTAGTCAAGTGGATTATCCAGGATGATAACCCCACCACCACGTCCACTTACATGTCTCTGGCCAGGGTCAGCAAGGCGATTGAGGCCGCCAGCGGCGGTCGCTTCATCATCCAGGCCAACGAGGGCGGTGCCATCGTCCCGGCAGACACGGAGATTGAGGCCGTCCAGAGAGGCGTGCTTGACGGCTCTTCCAACGGCCCCATCCTCTGGGTCGGCGACCTGCCAGCATCTCCACCGTTCTCCACCACTGTTGGTGGTCCCACAGCAATGCAGTACCAGATGTGGTACATGTGGGGTGAGGGCCTCGTCCTGATGAAGGAGATGTTTGATAACGGCGGATTTGAGAATGTCAAGCCGATAGCCACCATCTGTCGTGAGCCGGAGACCTTCCTCTATACCACCTTCCCGGTTTCAGGGCCTGAAGATTTGAACGGCAAGAAGATGAGGCTCCTCGGTGACGAGGCGGAGATTTTCGGCCCGCTGGGCGTGGCCGCAGTCTCCACTCCCAGCCCTGAAATCTACGAGTCCATACAGCGCGGCGTCATTGACGGCTTCCAGCATTCCAGCCTCGCCGTTGACATGCCCATGGGCTTCCAGGAGGTCGTGGACTATGCCTACGTCTCCCCTGCCCGCCAGCCCACCGATATGTACATCTACCTTGTCAACGAGCAATCATGGGCCGACTTGCCCAACGACCTGAAGTGGATATTCACCGAACTGGTCTGGGCTGAGGGCACGCGGCACTACGCGGAGTGGACCTACAAGAACACCACCGCCACCGCCGAATGGGTTGCCGCTGGCGTTAACGTCGTACCCTGCCCCAAATCACTTGAGGACGTGATAGTAGCTAACTCCAACGCCTTCTATGCCAAGCGCCAGGCCGCAGACCCGTTCTACGACAGGCTCATCAAGTCCCTGTTCAACTGGCGCGATGCCTACGCAAAAACCTATCCGCGCCTGTAATCTCTAGAGCCAGTTTCCCCGCCCCGGAGAGTCCTTCGGGGCGGGGAAGCTTAATAACTAGAAAAGAACATCTATGAAAAAATTTATTCATACTGTTGACTTCATCAGTGAGTGGACAGCGCTCACGGGAAGGTGGTTTATTGTTGCCCTCGTTGTGCTGGTAACGGCTGAAGTCACGCTGCGCTACGTCTTTACCAAGCCGACCCTATGGGGATATGAGCTCCACGTCATGCTCGCCGCCAGCGCTTACATCCTGGCCTTCGCCTACACTCACCGGCACCGGGCCCACGTTAGGGTGGATATGATATACGCTCACCTCCCTCCCAGAGGGCAGGCCGTTATTGATTTTCTGGGCACGCTGCTCCTTTTCTTCCCCTTTATTTTTATGCTCTGCTTCGTTGCCTGGAGCTGGCAGTATGATTCCTGGGTCACCGGCGAGAAGATGCCCATTACCGGCTGGTACCCGCCGGCAGGACCATTGAGGACAGTGATATTCTATGGGCTCTGCCTGTTTGCCTTACAGGCCGTAGTCCACTTTATCCGGGATACATATCTGATGATAAGGGGCAAGCCATATGATTGATTTAAGCCCGGAAATGGTTACCGCCATAATGCTGGGCGGCGTTTTCCTCGGCGTCCTGACCGGTTTTCCTCTGGGATTCATTGTCGGTGCTATTGCTCTATTTGTCGGTCTTTTCGTTTTCGGCGGCCTGGTGCAGGTAGCTGACGTTATTTATACCAATATCTACGGCATCATCACCAACTACGTCATCATCGCGGTGCCGCTGTTTGTTTTCATGGGGGTGATGCTGGAACGCTCTGGATTGGCGGAAAGGCTGTACGATGCCCTGTACCTGTGGCTCGGCGGCTTCCGGGGCGGCCTGGCCATCGTCACCGTGCTCATGGGCACCATCATTGCCGCCACCGTGGGCATCATCGCCGCCTCCATCACCATGCTGGCGCTGGCTGTCCTTCCCTCAATGCTCAAGCGCGGTTACAGCAAACCGCTGGCTACCGGGGCCGTAACCGCCGGCGGATGCCTGGGAATACTCATTCCACCGAGCATCATGCTCGTGCTCTACGGGCCGATGGCCGGCATTTCCGTGGGCCAGCTCTTCTTCGGTGCCTTCATGCCCGGATTTACTCTCTCCGCCCTCTACATCACCTATATTGCCATACGGAGTTATTTCCAGCCGCAGATTGCGCCCGCCGTGCCCATTGAGGACAGGAAAGTGCCCTTTATGAAGAAAACATTGATGCTGCTTACTTCCATTGTACCGGTGGCCATTCTCATCCTGTCGGTGCTGGGTGTAATCTTTCTCGGCATAGCACCACCTACCGAAGCGGCCGGCGTCGGCGCCTTCATGGCTACCCTGCTGACCATTGCTTACCGGCGGTTCAATTTGACAACATTGAAAGAAGCGGCTCTTATAACAATGAGAGCCTGCGGCTTTATCTTCGTCATCGTCACCATGGCGGTCGCTTTCAGCGCGGTATTCCTCGGCGGCGGTGGCCGCGAGGTTATGTCCGAAATCATTTTGGGCGCCCCTGGCGGCAAATGGGGCGTCTTCGCTATCATCATGTTTATCATCTTCATTATGGGTATGTTCATTGAGTGGATTGCCATCGTCTATATCATGGTGCCGATCATCACCCCCATTGCCCTGGCATCGGGTTTCAGCAACCTCTGGTTCTCCATCATGGTCTGTGTCAACCTGCAGATGGCCTTTATGACCCCGCCATTCGCCTCCGGAATATTCATCTGCCGCGGTGCCTGTGATCCGAAGATGGGCATAACCATGGGTGACATCATCAGAGGCGTACTGCCTCATGTGGCACTGATTATCATTGGACTCATCATTTTCACGCTTGTTCCAGAGATTATTACCTGGTTACCCGCCCAGATGATACGCGGATAACCAGCATCGGATACTCAATTTAGAGACTGGAGGCAGGATATATGACGCATGAAGTTCACAAAGTGGTGAAGGAATCAGGAGGATTCCGCATTGTTATTGCCAATTCAGCGACCTCTATTACCGAGGACAATAAAAACGATATCGTTGTTGACGGCTCCCATTGCGGTGCCAATATCGCAACTGACTATGTGCTCCCAAATGGTGCCCGTGGCATGATCGGCAATGATGCCGGTATCGGTCTGGAAGATGCTGGCATCGCCTCCCTGAAGATACTTGAGGCACAGGGCATCCCGGCCGCAGCCGTGGCGGCCATGTCGGCTGAAATCGGCGTTGGCCAGTCTACCTACGATGAAGGTGTAATTTCAGCAGCCAATGAAGTGGCCAGAAAAATGGGCGTTGCCGTTGGCATGACCGCCAAAGAGGCCGCCGCTAAAATGCTTAAAGGTATCTCCTGAAATACCATGAGAAGGGTCAAGAAAAGGGGTAGTAAAAGTGGCTGAAAAGAAAACAATTGTGAAAGAAGCCGGAGGACGCAAGATCGTCGTTGCCGATTCTGCAGCGGCGATGGATGAAAGCACCAAAGGCGATGTCTTTGTCGATGGCTCTCACTGCGGGATAAACGTCGGGGAGATGACAATTCATAGTGGCGTTGGCGCCATGGTCGGCAACGACGCTGGCATGGGAAAGAACGATGCCGGCATCGCCGCCCTAAAAATGTGCGATGAAAAGGGCATTCCAGCCGCTGCCGTGGCAGCAATGTCGGCCAAAATCGGCAATGGCATGAGCACCTACGAGCAGGGCAAGGTTTCCGTAGCTAATGAAGCCGCCCAGAAACTCGGTGTCTCAGCTGGTATGTCCGCCAAGGAAGCGGCCGACAAACTGCTGGAGGGCTTGATTAAAGGCGGTAAATAACACCGTTAATGGATTCAGTACCGGCAAGATGTGAAGGTATAATGGAAAATGATGTCTGCTGATACCGCTGGCTTGATAGTGAGACAGGTAATCCCCAGGTTTAGCATAACCCAGCATATCAGAATACACGGAAAAGCTACTGAAATCCCCTGGGATGGACTCAGCAAAGAGAAATTTCCAGGGGATATTTTTACGGGTGACCTCGGCCGAATCAATTCTGCTACGGAAAGGGACGTGACAAAATGAAAGCATTAGTTAAATCAGGCGATGCTCCGGGGTTCGAGTATAAAGATGTTGACATGCCCAAAATCGGACCGAAAGATGTCCTGATTAAGGTGAAAGCCACCAGCATCTGCGGCAGCGATATCCATGCCTACCACTCGTCACCAGGCATACTGAACATGATGAAATTACCCGTCATCCTCGGCCATGAAACGTGCGGCGAGGTAGTGGAGGTTGGCGAAAGCGTTACCAACCTGAAAAAGGGCGACCTGGTTTCCCCGGAACCGCACGTCTTCTGCGGTGAATGCTACTACTGCCAGACGGGCGCGGCGCTGAACTGTCTGAACATGGAACTTTTTGGCCTCAGTATGAATGGCGCATTTGCCGAATATGCCCGGGTGCCGGCGCTCGCTTGCTGGAAGCACCCACCGGGCACCTCCTACGAACTCGGTGCCATTCATGAGCCTCTCGGAGTAGGCATGCATGGCGTCATGGCCGGGGAGATAAACGGCAAAAGCGTGGCCGTATTTGGCTGCGGGCCCATCGGTATGTTCGCCATAGGCGCCGCCAGGGTCTTCGGAGCGACTAAAATCTTTGGCCTTGAAGTGGCACCGAACCGCATAGCCATGGCGCGCCAGCTCTTTCCCGATGTCACCATCATTAACTCCAAGGAACAGGACCCGGTCAGGACCATTATGGACGCCACCGATGGCCTCGGTGTGGACGTATCCATCGAGCTCAGCGGCAACGCTGAAGCCACCAGACTTTGCTTCCAGGTACTGAAGCGTGAAGGCAGGGTAAGCCTGGTCGGTGTACCTTCCGGGCCAATAGAATTTGACTTCCACCCCAATATCATCCTCAAGGAAGCCAGAGTGTCGGGTGTTTTCGGCCGTGTGGTCTGGCAGACCTGGTGGCAGGTTCGGGCCATGCTGGATACGGGCAAGTTTGACCCACTGCCTATCATCACTCACCGCTTCCCGCTGTCCGAATTCGAGCAGGCCTTCAAACTGGCGGAGAGCGGTGAGGCGGGAAAGATACTGCTGATACCCTGAGGGAAGAGGCGGAGAGCGCATCATAGTAAGTTAATTTTTCCACGCCTGTTAATAGCTTAGTTATGGGAAAACGTCTGAAAGGCAAGGCAGCTATCATTACCGGCGCCGGTGTCATAGGCCCCGGCATGGGCAACGGCAAGGCAACGGCCATCACCTTCGCCCGGGAGGGTGCCCGGGTCATGTCCGTTGACATCAACCCTGAAGCTGCTGAGGAGACGAAACGCGTTATTGAGGGAGAAGGCGGACAATGCCTCACCTTTCAGGCTGACGTCTCCAAAGCGAGCGACTGCCGGAAGATGGTCGAGACCTGCATCGAGAAGTTCGGCCGGATTGACATCCTTGACAACAACGTGGCACTGGGGTCGCACGGCGGTCCGGTGGAAATCAGCGAGGAGACCTGGGATCGGGTGATGAACGTGAACGTGAAAAGCATGTTTCTCACCTGCAAGTACGCCCTGCCCCATATGGAAAAACAGGGCAGCGGTGTCATCATCAATATCGCCTCCATCGCCGCGATAAGAGCGGAGCCATCCTCTTTACTGGCCTATTCCGTATCTAAAGCCGGCGTTATTGCCCTGACCCGCGAGGTGGCCATTCAGTACGCCGCCAGGGGAATCCGCTGCAACGTTATCCTTCCCGGTCTGATGAAGACGCCGCGGGTGGAACGCTACTATAAAGGTGTCTGGGGCAGCAACATTGACGAAATGTGGCGGCGGCGGGACGCCATGTCCCCCACCAGCAAGCAGGGCGAGCCTTGGGATATCGCCTACGCCGCGCTGTTCCTGGCCTCCGATGATTCCAAATACATCACCGGCACCACACTGATTGTGGACGGCGGCCTAGTCAGAACAATGAGAAGCTGGTCACCGGAAGCGAAATAGACATTGCTATACCGATATAAAAGGAGAAGAAGATGGGAGAAAGGCTAAAAGACAGGGTGGCCATCGTCACCGGCGCTGGCTCGATTCTGGCCGGGAC
>DUFF01000066.1 GCA_011174815.1 Dehalococcoidia bacterium
AAAAATGTTAGTAATTAAAGATAATGTGATATAGGTCATATACATTTTTTGCGGATAGCAATATTGTTAAAATGAAATCTTGGAAGAAGGAGGGTAAGAGATGACCTACACATTGGCTTGTAAGGATGCAGGAGTAGATTGTGACTTTGTGGCTAAGGGTGAAACAGAGGAGCAAGTGCTGGCAGAAGGTATAAAGCATGTAAAGGAAGTGCACGGCTACACGGATGAGCAGGTTAATGATCCGAAGTTTTTAGAGGAAAGCAAGAAGATAATCAAAAAGACGTAGCTGTTTCATCTTGTAAGCTACAACAAAAGCTAGGCTACAGGCTTTAAATATTCCTGTGGCCTAGCCTTTTATGTGGCAATACCGGAATTAACTGGAAGGTAATATCACTACTTCCTTCGTGGAGCTGAGGGCATAGTATAAAATTAAAAGTCAGGTCGTCTGCTGTCGAGTTAGGTAGTGCCACTCGACACCGTTACGCAGTGTCACAGATTGAGACTTTCAAATAAGCTTGAGTTCCTTCGGGTTCCCGTAGGATAATTAATACGGTTGATCCTAAATAATCAATACGGTTTTACGCTCTAATCCTAGTCTATTTGCTTCTGTACTAATCAATAAATTCAGCTTCACACAGTGTTCACGCCTCTTCCTTGAAATGAGGGGGGAGTTTGTATGAGTTACCCCTCCCCCACCCTCTTCTTCAGCTCATACAGCTTGTTAAGTGCTTCAAGGGGAGTCATGGTGTCCAAATCCAGCTTTTCCAATTCCTCAAGGAGGGGTGACTTCTGCTCAAGGAAGGATAGCTGCTGCGCTGCCTCTCTGCGGCGCTTTTTTGATAGTGGTTTGGCTGTGCGGCTATCGCCCTCTAAATCTTCCAAGACCTCTCGGGCGCGGTGCACCACGGAGCGGGGCAGTCCAGCAAGCTGGGCCACGTGTATCCCGTAGCTGCGGTCAACGCCGCCGGGCACAATCTTGTATAAGAAAATAACTTCCCCGCTTTCTTCCCTCACCGCCACATTAAAATTCTTTACCCTAGGCAAATAGCCCGCCAGCTCCACCATCTCATGGTAGTGCGTGGCAAAGAGCGTCTTGGCCCCCAGCTTCGGGCTGTTGTGGATGTACTCGGCCACCGCCCGGGCGATGGAGAGGCCATCATAGGTGCTGGTGCCCCGGCCTATCTCGTCCAGGATAATGAGGGAGCGGGAGGTGGCGTTGTGCAGGATATTGGCCGTCTCAATCATCTCCACCATGAAGGTGGACTGGCCGGCGGCGATGTCTTCCCCGGCACCGATGCGGGTGAAGATTCGGTCCACGATGCCGATGCTGGCCTCATCCGCAGGGACGAAGCTGCCAATCTGGGCGAGCAGGACAATCAAAGCTACCTGCCTGAGATAGGTGGACTTCCCGGACATGTTCGGGCCAGTGAGCACGATAAGCTGGGCGTCATCGTTGGCGAGATACGTGTCGTTGGGCACGAAGTGGGCGTCCGTCAGCGTCTGCTCCACCACCGGGTGGCGCCCCTGCCTGATGTTTATTTCATTGCCTACGTTCAGGGTGGGGCGGGCATAATGATAGCGCACGGCGACCTCGGCCAGGCTGGAAAATACGTCCAGGTGGGCGAGGGCAACGGCTATCTCCATAATGCGCTCGCCCTCCGCCGCCACCTGCCGGCATACCTGCTGGAAAATCGATGCCTCAAGGTCGGCTATGCGGTCTCTGGCATTCAGAATCCGCGACTCGTATTCTTTCAGCTCGGCGGTGAAGAACCTCTCCCCACCCACCAGCGTCTGCTTGCGGATGTAATCTTCGGGCACCTGGCTCAGGTTGGGTTTGGACACCTCGATATAGTAGCCGAAGACGTTATTGAAGCCGATTTTCAACGACTTTATCCCCGTCCGCTCCCTTTCACCACGCTCAAGGTTGGCCAGGTACTGCTTGGCATTTCGAGAGGCCTCGCGCAGTTTGTCCAGTTCTTCGGCAAATCCCTGCCTGATGACCTCCCCCTCTCCCATCGTTGATGATGGCTCGTCCACCAGCGCCCGGGCAATAAGGTCAATCGTATCCTGACAGGGCTTGAGACCGTCCTTCAGCCACTCAATCTGACTCCCACCTTCCTCCAGCGTCTCTTTTATTTCCGGTATCGCCTCCAGGCTGCGTCTCAGGGTAACCAGCTCACGGGGAGTTACAATGCCGCCCCGCACCCGGTTGGTCAACCTCTCCAGGTCGGCCACCTCACCGAGCAACGAGATGGCCCGGGCACGCGCCAGGGTGTGCTCGCTGAACCAGTCAATGGCGTCCTGCCTCTGAGCTATCTCTTTTATGTCAAGTAACGGCTGTCCCAGCCACCGTTTGAGTAGCCGTCCGCCTCCCGCAGTCCGGGTCAGGTCAATGACCGCCAGCAGCGAGCCCGCAACCGCGCCGGTACGGCTGGACTGAAATATCTCTAAATTTCTCTGCGTCTGCATGTCCAGCGCCATATACGACTCTGCGGAATAGGTTGACAGGCCGGTTATCTGCCCGACCCCACTTTTCTGTGTTTCTTGAATGTAGTGGATGGCGGCGCCGGCGGCACTCAGCGCCAGTGGCAGACTGGCGCAGCCGAAGCCCTCGAGGGTCTTCACACCGAAGTGGTCGAGCAGCGTCTGCCGGGCGGTCTCGACCTCATACCAGTAGTCGTCAAGGCGCGTTACCGGCACGGCCAGTTCCAGCGCCGACAGGTCGGCGCTCCCGGCGGCGATTATCTCCGCCGGCCGCAGTCTTTCCAGCTCCGTTGACAGTCGGGATAAAGGCAGTTCAGCCGTAGCGAACTCGCTGGTGGTGATATCAAGGTAGGCCAGCCCCGCCTTCTCCTCTCCCAGTACCAAACTGACTAGATAATTGTTTCTCCGGCTTTCGAGCAGGCCCGGCTCAATTACTGTGCCCGGCGTTACCAGCCGGACCACCTCCCGCTGCACGATTCCCTTCGTCTCCCCCGGTTTGGTAACCTGCTCGCAGATGGCCACCTTGTAGCCCCGATTTATCAGCCGCGCCAGGTAGTTATCCAGCGCGTGGTAGGGAATGCCCGCCAGCGGCACTTTGTTACCCTTGCCCATCTCCCGCGATGTCAGGACGATTTCCAGCTCACGCGAGGCTATTTTGGCATCTTCATCAAAGGTCTCGTAGAAGTCGCCGAGGCGGAAGAGGACGATGGCGCCGGGGTATCGCCGCTTGATTTTGAGGTACTGCTGCCGAATTGGGGTGGCACACTCGCCCATGACAAGCCTATTCTACTAGAATCAGAGGGTAAAAGAAAGGGAAGCGACGCATCACTTCCATCTATAAAAAAAGCAGGCGGCGGGATAAACCGGCTTCAGTCCCCGGTCTCAGCTTCGACCGCGACCTTCTCCGTTTCCGTTCCCTCTTTTGAAAGCTTTAACTGCGGTATCCGGCTCAAGGCAATGCCGAGCCCGATGGCACCAAGGATGGTGCTCAGAGCCCTTTCCATTCCGGACATGGGCTGCAGCCAGACGAATGCCAGGATAAATATGCCAGAGATGCCAAACAGAACCATCAGCAACATGCTCAGCGACCTGTCTCTCATCATTTTCCGCCTCCTGCCCTGTTATCTTTCACTATGTATAACGGCAAGACAGCATTTTGGTTAGCCCGGTATACTAAAATTTTGCAATCTGATAAAATCAGTCCGGCCATGGAAAATGTCACGGATGACGAAAGGAGGCAGTATGCTAGTCAAAGATAAGGTGGCTATTGTTACCGGTGGCAGCCGGGGCATCGGCAAGGTGATCGCAATGACGCTGCTCAGAGAAGGCGCCAAGGTATCGATATGGGCGCGTACTCCGGAACCGCTGGAGAAGGCAGCCCAGGAGATGAGAGCGGAGGGAGGAGAAGTCCTGGCGATACGCACTGACGTATCCGTCAGCGACTGGGTCAACCGTTCCACACAGCAGGTTCTCGATACCTGGGGGAGAATAGACATCCTGGTGAACAACGCCGGCATTTTGCCACATACCATCAGTGCTGCCGACCCTTCCAAGACAAACCCGTTCCTTGACCTGACCGACGAGCGCTGGGCCGAGGAGATCGCCACCGACCTTTCCGGTGTGTTCTACTGCATGCGGGCGGCCATAAAACCGATGATGGAACAGCGCTCGGGCAGGATTATAAATATCGGCTCACTGGCCGGGTTTATGGGCGGCTATTTTACCTCTCCCTCATACTCAGCCGCCAAAGCCGGGCTCATGGGCATGAGCATGCTGGCGGCGCGGTGGCTGGGCAAGTACGGGATAAATATCAATGTGGTCAACCCCGGGCCGGTGCTGACGGAGGGGGCTGGCTTCGGTCCGGCACAGATTGAGGCCCTGGGCAAAACGATACCGTTCCGCCGGGGCGGCTCGGAAAAGGATTTTCTGGCCACCACACAGGATATAGCCAACGCGGTGCTCTACTTGGCCTCCGACCTCTCCTCTTTCGTCAGCGGCAGCCGCATCAACGTTTTCGGCGGGCAGGCTATGGGGTAAAAAAAGAGGGGCTTTCCGCCCCTCTTGTACTCCCCCAAGGGGATGTAACTTTATCCGTTCCTTAAACACTTGTCTATATCCGCCGCCGCCCTTTTCCCCGCCCCCATGGCGCTGATGACGGTGGCAGCGCCGGTGACGATGTCGCCACCCGCCCAGACTTTCTTCTTTTTGGTTTGCCCCGTCTCCTCATCGGCCACCACCGTGCCCCGATTGCCCGTCTCCAGACCGGGTGTGGTGGAGGCGATTAGCGGGTTTGGCGTGGTGCCCAGTGCCACGATAGCAACATCAATGTCAATCTTGAACTCGCTGCCTTCTTTTACGATGGGCCGCCTCCGGCCACTCTCATCGGGTTCACCGAGCTCCATCTCATGGCACTCCATCTGGCAGACGTTGTTCTGCTCGTCGCCAATAAACTGCTTGGGGTTGGTCAGCAGCTTGAAAATGATGCCCTCCTCCTTGGCATTCTCCACTTCCTCGCGCCGGGCGGGCATCTCCGCCTCAGAGCGACGGTAAATAATATAGACTTTCTCCGCGCCGAGCCTGAGGGCACAGCGCGCCGAGTCCATGGCTACATTGCCCCCACCTATCACTGCCACCCGGCGGCCTATCCTCACCGGCGTGTCATATTCAGGAAACTGGTACGCCTTCATCAGATTGACCCGGGTGAGAAACTCATTGGCGGAATAGATGCCGTTAAGGTTCTCTTTGGGGCAGCCGAGAAACATGGGCAGACCGGCGCCCGTCCCCAGAAAGACAGCGTCATAGCCATTTTTGAGCACCTCGTCAATGGTTATCAGCTTGCCGACGACCGAATCGAGTTTTATCTCCACGCCCAGTGAAGCGACGTAGTCCACCTCACCCTGCACGATGTCCTTGGGCAGCCTGAATTCGGGGATGCCATACATTAACACCCCACCAGCCACATGCAGGGCCTCGAAGATGGTCACCGCATGCCCCATCTTGGCCAGGTCAGCGGCCGCAGTAAGGCCAGCCGGTCCGGAGCCAACCACCGCCACCTTCCGGCCGCTCGGCTGGGCCGGCTTCACCGGCACAACCCCCATATGCTCACGCTCCCAGTCAGCCACGTAGCGTTCCAGACGCCCGATAGCCACCTGCCCGCCTTTTTTGGCCAGCGTGCAGACCTCCTCGCACTGCGTCTCCTGAGGACAGACCCGCCCGCAGACTCCGGGCAGCGCATTCTTGCTCTTCAGTATACGAACCGCTTCCTCCATATTGTTATCGCGCAGGGCGAGGATGAATTCGGGAATATCCACCTGCACCGGGCAGCCGGCTTTGCAGGGATGCTTGGGACACTGGATGCAGCGCTCGGCCTCTGCTAGCGCTTGCTCCCGGCTGTAGCCCAGTGCCACCTCATTGTAATTCTTGGCCCGTACTTCCGGCTTCTGCCGGGGCATTTCCGTGCGGTTCAGATTAAGCTTCGCCATATCTAATTCTTACCCCTTGGCTTTGATTTTTCTTCACACTGGCACTGCCACTTTTCCAGGGAGGCTTTCTCCTCGTCAAGGTAGGTCTTCTGCCTGGCCAGAAGGAGGTCCCAGTCCACCTGATGACCGTCAAAATCAGGGCCGTCCACGCAGGCAAAGCGGGTAACCCCGCCGACCGATACCCGGCAGCAGCCGCACATGCCGGTGCCGTCAACCATAATCGGGTTCAGGCTGACTATGGTTTTCACCTCGAAGGGCTTGGTGGTGAGGGCACAGAACTTCATCATGATGCTCGGGCCGATGGCAATGACCCGGTCCGCTTTATCATTGCCCTCCAGCAGCTCTTTCAGCGGCTCGGTGACCAGTCCCTTGCGGCCATACGAGCCGTCATCGGTGGTCACGATAAGCTCATCGCTGACGCGGCGCAGCTCATCCTCCCAGAAGAGCAGGTCTTTATTGCGCGCGCCCAGAATGGAAATCACCCTGTTGCCGGTATGCTTCAATGCCCGGGCGATGGGCATGACCACCGCCACTGCGAAACCGCCGGCCACGCAGCAGACGGTGCCGAACTTTTCAATTTCCGTCGGATTGCCCAGCGGCCCGACGAAATCGGCAATGGCATCGCCGGTGCCCAGCGTGGCCAGCCGCCGCGTGGTCGT
>DUFF01000067.1 GCA_011174815.1 Dehalococcoidia bacterium
GCGAGACCAAAATTCTCCAGCAATTCTTCCCTGGTTACCCTGCCACTGCTCCTGACAAACTCATATATGGCTCTTTGCTGGTCGGTTAATCCCTCCGCATTCTTGAATCCCATTTGCTGTCTGGTGCGGGTTGCTGAATAAACTGCCCAGGGGTCACAGGCTTTGGCCGGAAATCTCATGTCGATATAGCAATCCTCACAGAGTATCTGGCCATGGTACTCGTACTTTTCACTATCAGCGACCTCGCGACCGCACCTGTTGCATTGTACCGTCATGTTTTATCCCCATGATTATCGTGAATCCGGCATCTCAAAACGGCCGCTGCCGAATTACGGCTTTTGGCCACTACCGTGCTCATTCAGTAATATCTTGGAAGCAGCGAAATCTACTTCGACCAGCTTCCCCAGGACCACCTTTTCCTCGCCAAACAGGGTCTCCAGTTCCACCCGCTCGTCGTGCAATCGCATGTAAGCAATATCCTGAAGCACCGGTTCATTGTTCCACTTGTTCAGATAAGCCTTGGCCAGGCACATTCTACACCTCCAACCGCTCCAGCACTCTGACAGGAGCAATCCAAATCAGCATACCCGTTATGCGCGCAACTCCGCCTTGGAAAGGATGCGCTCCAGAATATATTTTATCTCCCGCATCGCCACCCCTTTCGCAGGGATGCCGCCTTCCAGACTGGACATGAAAATATCGGCGTCAAAGTAGATACACCCGATTACTTCAATGTGCCGCTCCTGCAGTTCCCCTTTCAATCGTGTAGCTATCTCCCCTGACGGCACCTTGTTAATGATAGCCCAGACATTCCTGATGCCGATTCCTGAAGCCAAGTTGTGTATTCTCTGGGCCACGTTTACTGATTCCAGAGGAGGTTCAACCACAATCAGCACACTGTCAATGCTGGTATCCACTCCCCTGCCGAAGTGTTCCACCCCCGCTTCCATATCCACGATGGCCAGCTCATCCGTTCCCAAAATAAGCTTCTTCAGGAACTCGCGGCTCAGCACCCCCATGGGACAGGCGCAGCCCTCCAATGACTGAAGTATCTTGCCGATGCTGACCAGCATGAGGCCGTCCCTCTGAAGCAGATATTGTTCCGGGATATGCGCTGTTACGATTCGGGCCTCGTTGAGGACGCTCGGCTGTCCCATCTTTCGCTTCAGGCTTTTCTTGCCCCCGACGAGTTCCATCAGTGGCACCGGCGGGAATTCGAAGCCGAGCATCCGGAAAAGCCCCGTGTTTGATTCGTCCGAATCGACCACGAGAGTCCGATAGCCTCTTCTTAGGGCTTCATTTGCCAGCAGGGCGACTATGGTGCTTTTGCCGCTTCCTCCTTTACCACAGACCGATATTTTCATCTTTTAGTCCTTCACGCCTCGATTCTAAGCCTCTGGACTTTCATCCAGTTCTTCAGGCTGAGCAGCTTTTCTCTCTATCACACTTTCCAACAGGCGTCTCAGCGACTGAAGGTCCTGGAAGCCAAGGAGCCTTTTTACCGGTTGAGAGTCCTTGAATAGGAGAATAGTAGGCACAGCCATAATACGATACCCGGCTGATAGACGGGGAATCTCACCCACATCGACCCTTACGAACTTCACTCTGCCATGATATGCCTTCTCTAGCTCATCAGCGAAAAGACACGTTGGATAACAGGAGCGGCACCAGCGGGTGACGAAGCAGGCAAACACCAGCGATTTGCTTTGCAACACTTCACTGTCAAAATCCTGTTCTGCGATCATTTCCATGGCCCTATCCCCTTCATGTGTACTCTTTCGCTTTGTTCTTCATAGCATACGCTGCTAAAACAACGTGCCCTTTGACAGAACAAGCATTACATACATTCTGCCAAACTTTAAGCTGAACGTGTTTTCTCCTTCTCTTCACACTCCGGGCAATAACCCTCAAGGTATAACTCAGCTTTGGTCACGTTGAAATTGTGTGCGCGCTGCACCGCTTTAATCAATCTTCCGACAAGAGGATTATCAAATTCGATGACTTTGCCGCACGCATAGCAGACCAAGTGCTGGTGCTCCGGTAACCCGCTTATTTCGTAATAACAACGGACCTTACCGAGTCTTATCTCGTCAACCAGGCCTAGTTCTTTGAACAGATTGAGGCTTCGGTATACCGTTGCCGGACTGATAGACTCGTCTCTGGCACTGGCACGACGGTACAGTTCTTTGGCGTCGATGTGCCCTTCAGCATCGCGAAGCAACTCCAGAAGCAGACGTCTTTGGGATGTCCAGGGGCGACCACGCATCAAGTTATTATTGCGGTTGCGACTCATTCTCAAACTTACCTTACATCACATCCATCTCTTTTGTCAAGGGGGAACGGAGGTCATATATCGATAGTTCAGCAAGATGGGTACAGGATCCAAGTTAAGGATGTGGCGATTCCGTCTGATATCCGGGCAGTCTGCGCATATAAAACCTGGTTCCCTGATACTCCAGTTCTCTAAGACTTTGCTTCCGGATCAGGTTCTGCACCGTTTCCCAGCCAGCGCCGAACCTTCTCAGGAACTCCGTCACCGCCTCTTCCCGCATCGGGTGCACCGCAGTAATGCTGAGAAGGTCATCCTCAACGTTTCCAGTGCAGGCAAAGGCATTCCCTTCGTAGCCTATCAGGTATTCCACCTTGTTCAGCCTTTCCGCGAAGCTCTGGTATGCGGCATTAACAGTTTCCTCGCTTGAAGGCGCTACCCTTTCCGCCGGCGGCCTTGTCGGAATAGCCACATAAGCCCTAACTGGCTTTAACATCGCCAGAAAGTCAGCTATTCTCTTTATCTCACCGAGGTTGTCATTAACACCTCTGATTAGCATAGTCTCTGTAGTCAGTTCACCCTCAAACGTCTGGGCAAATTTGAGCATTCCCTTCAGAATTGTATCAATGGTTAGTGATTTGTGCGGCCTGTTGACCCTGTGCCACATATCTTCGCTAACCGCGTCTACTTTCAATGACACCCAATCTGCCTTCCGCAGGTTCTGTCTTACATCTTCACGCCAGAGCAGCGACCCATTGGTGATGACCGCGACCCTGACCCCAATTGTCCCTAAAACCTCTATTTCTTTGCCAATGTCAGCATCCAGGGTAGGCTCGCCATCAGGAACAAAAGACACGTAGTCCACCGGCTCATTTTTATCTCTGGCCCGTTTGAGCTTCGTTCTCACCTGTTCCCCTATCTTGGCGGTCCCGTAGAATGACCTCGCCTCCACCTCCATCCTCAGGGTTCTCCCCAACTGACAATAGACGCAGGAGTAACTGCATATCTTGGGGGGAACGTTGTTTACGCCCAAGCTGCGCCCCAGTCGCCTGGATGGCACTGGACCATAGACAATTGAACTGGTCACTAGGCTCTCCTCTTTGCTCTATTCACGCCACCATTGCGGGCGATGCTACCAATTTCACTCCGCCTTGGCTAGGACCGCCTGAGTGAGGGAGGTGCCCAGAACGGATACAATTTCGCTGTCATAGCGCTCGATATTCCCCTCGTCGCAGAGCTTGGCGAGCTCCGGGTCTATTGGCAGTCGCCCTAGTAGCGGAGCCTGCGCAGCCCTGGCCATCTCCTTACCCCGGCTCCGGCCAAAGACTTCTATCTTTTTGTCTATCTCCGGCACGTAAAGATAGCTCATATTCTCTACCACGCCCACAACGAGTTTTCCCATCTTCTGGGCCATGTTCACCGCCTTTCTGACTATCATCTCAACCAGGTCCTGAGGAGTGAAGACGATAATCACCCCTGAGACAGGAAAAGACTGCATAACCGTAAGTGGTGCGTCTGCAGTGCCTGGAGGCAGGTCTATGATCAGATAGTCCAGCCTTCCCCAGAGCACCTCTTCCCCGAATTGAGTGATCGTTTTTCCAATCAGGGGCCCCCGCCAGATAACAGCGTCATCCTCACTGGGCAGGAGAAGATTAATTGACATTACCTCTATCCCTGACTTGGACATAACAGGCAGAATACCGGTGTTACTGCCAGTGGGTCGGGTATTGATACCAAACATCTTGGGGATGCTTGGGCCGGTGATATCAGCATCGAGGATGCCCACCTCGTATCCTTGGCGCTTCAGGGCAACGGCAACCAAGCTTGACACCAAAGATTTGCCGACACCGCCTTTGCCGCTCATCACTGCGAAAATGTGGTCTATTCTGTTCACATCCGAGGGCTTTGCCTCGCTGAATTCTACCATCACCTCGCTGACATCAGGTACTTTTGCAACAACTTCTTTAACCTTGACACGGATCCAATCCTGCGCATCTCCGCTTATCGCTGCTGAAGCCAGAGAAATACTGACCTTGTGGTCAGATATCGATATGTCACGAATCAGGTTAAGACCTTCTACACTGCGTTTTATGCCGGGGACAAGCACCTGCTCCAAGCTTTGTCTTATCTGGTCCTCAGTTGTCATAGATTGCTTCTCCTTCTCCATCTAATAGTTGCATATGTCCTCGCTGGTAGTCAGCTCGTCATCAAGATAGCTCAGAACCGCCTTCTCCGGGTCGCTTTCAATGGAGCCGATGATGGCGCCGATGCGGTTTTGCTGAAAAAGGCTCCGTGCACGGGATCCCATGCCGCTGGCAATCACAAAAGCTACCCCTTGCTCCCATTCCTAAGCATCATCGAGAGGATGTCCCACATTCTTTTTATTTCCCGCGTGACTCTGCCATCAGAATAGTCAACTACTGGTACTCCTTGCACAATTGACCGGGTAACAACATTATCAAAAGGAATCCTTCCCTCTACCTTTACTCCCTGGCTAAGACAATTACTCTCTATCTGCCGTGTGTTTTCCTCATTCAGATCGTATTTATTAATGCAAACCAGGGCGGGCACGCCGAAGTGGCGGCAGACACCAAGCACCCTCTCCAAATCGTGCATTCCCGAAAGAGTAGGCTCGGTAACCAAAAGGGCTAGGTCGGCTCCCGAAAGGGACGAGACGACCGGACAGCCGATGCCCGGTGGCCCGTCACTGATTATATAGTCCAGACTCTTTTCCTCGGCAATTTGCTTGGCCTGCTGCCGGACGACCGCCACCAGTTTCCCCGAATTCTCTTGGGCGATTCCCAGCCGGGCATGAACCAGAGGGCCATATCTGGTATCGGAGATAAACCAGTGCCCGGACATACTTTCTTTCATAGTTATAGCTTCAACCGGACACGCATGGTAACAGTAACCACAGCCTTCGCAGGAAATTGGATCCACTTTGAAATCTGTGATCGCTTTGAAACGGCACAACTCCTGGCAAAGTCCACACTGGGTGCATTTCTCCTCATCAATAACGGCAACCCGTCCGCTCCAGAACTCGCTTTCCTGTTTTACTGAAGGGCTGAGCAGCAAATGGAGGTCGGCAGCATCCACATCACAGTCGGCTAGCACCTTCCCTTTCGCCAGGGCAGCAAAGGAACCCACTATGCTGGTCTTCCCGGTGCCTCCTTTACCGCTTAGCACTACTAATTCTTTCATTTGTTATCTCCCGAATCCGGTTAAAAAGTGCCAGAAAGTGCTCTTTCCACTCTGGCATGCCCTCGGCCAGTGTTATACCCCTAGAATACAGGCGAGCAATTTCGGTGTCCAGGGGTATCGTAAGCAGTATCGGTATGCCCTCTTTCTTGCAGTACTCCTCCACCTTGCCGTTACCAACACCAGCACGGTTAAGGATAACACCACAGGGGATATCGAGCTCTCTCATCGTCTCTACGGCCAGGGCGAGGTCATTAAGTCCAAAAGGGGTGGGCTCGGTTACCAGAATACAGAAATCGCTTCCCTTGACTGCCTCCACTACCGGGCAGGAGGTCCCCGGAGGAACATCAATAATAACTATCCCTCCACGACCAGCACTCTCTTTCACCTCCCTGATAACAGGTGGGGCTATTGGTTCCCCGACAATAAGCGTTCCCTGGACGAATCGCACACCATCTGAGTAGCCTAGTTCCACAACTCCTATCTCCCTCCCGTCCTCAGAGATGGCACTTTCCGGGCAAACATAGCTACAGACTCCACAGCCATGACAAAGCTCACGAAAGATGAGCACTTTCTCTTTCATCACGGCAATAGCATTAAAGTGGCAGGCCTCAGCGCATTTACCACAGTACGCGCACCTTTCCTCGTCTACTTTGGGAATCGGGATAGAGACCGTTTTGCTGTGGGTAAAGGTCGGCTTTAAGAAAAGGTGGGCATTGGGTTCCTCAACATCACAGTCAAGAAGCTGCACCTTTTCCCTATCCTTTAAGGAAAGGGCAAGACTGGTAGCTACCAGAGTCTTGCCTGTCCCTCCTTTACCACTGGCCACTGATATGACCATCCTAACCCCTCACCATCCTGGCTCCACACTTCGGGCAGTTTACACTAGAACAAGGGGTCCCCGCCTGATGTGACACTCTGGCGCCACAATTGAGGCAGATACACTCCCCGCCAGGGCCGGCTCCGGGACGTGTACTCCCCATCCTTCCAGTAGCTCCGCTGCCTCTGCCAGCGCCTCTACCTGTACCGGGACCGCTCCCCCACGGAGATCCGGTCCCATCTCCTCTGGGCATAGTCTCACCTCCAGTATTTTTCTTATTTTCTCTTTTTTTCCAGCTCATCAATCCGACGTTGAATGTCATCCAGCTGCTTTGCCAGCGCCTGTGACTGGGTTCTGAGGACATTAAGTTCCTGCTCCGGGCTTTGTGACTCTGGCGCTGGGCTGATGGGTGCACTCATGGCAAACCCCATGCCCATTCCTCTGCCCACGCCTCTCCCCATGCCACGGCCCATCCCCATGCCTCTGCCCATGCCAGGGCCACTACCAGTCATACCACCCATACCAAAATGGTCAGGTACATTTGCCTGACCACTGGACTGGAACTTCCCTGAACGGTAACCCTCGATAACATCCTTCACCTTCCCGGATACTCCGGTTATAACCTTAATGCCGGCGGATGACAATACCTGATAGGCATTGGGCCCGCAGTTACCGGTGAGAACCGCCTCTACGCCCTTAGCAGCAATCACCTGGCCAGCAGAAATGCCTGCTCCACCTGCCGCCATGGCACTGGAGTTATCTACTACCTCAAAGTCCATAGCCTCCGGGTCAGCGACGATGAAATACTGGCATCGCCCGAACCGGGGGTCTACCTCGGCGTCGAGGGTACGCCCGGTCGATGAAATGGCAATCTTCATGGTACCTCCTTATTTTTTCCTCTCTGAAAGCTGTGCTATCCTGGCCTCCAGGTCTTTCAGCTCTTCCCTTAGAGCTTCAGACTCCCTTTTTAAGAATTCAAGCTCCGACTCGCGGGTGATTCGCGGAACAAACGGCCTGAAACCGTATGCCCCGTAGTAGCGAGGGGCGTATGGTGTCCAGCGAGGAAGACCATAGGCACGCATTGCGGCTCCTATTCCCCAGGGACTGCAGAAGCCCCTGCCGCCTCCAGTCATCGGGCCCATACCCATTGGTCCCGTACCATCAAATCCTGGCATGGCAAACCTCCTTTCTCTCGAACGAATTCACCTGCGCGTTACTCTTCAGCTTCCAGGTCACGCATCCTAGACTCGATCCCTTCCAGTTGTCCCTTTATAGCCTCCGCCTGATCCTTGAGGTGGTTCAGTTCTTCTTCTCTGGTCATCTGGGGGGAGTAGGGACCATACCCGGGCGCAGCTGCCATACCTGAGTAGAAGGGTGAGGGTGGCATCTGGTAGGGCCACGACCCAGCTGTGCCAGCGCCGCTCAAGAAGTAACCACATCGCGGCAGCCCTCCTCTACCTAGACCTACGTAAGGCCAGGGGGGTGACGACCCGCGAAAACCAAATCCCATGCCACCTCCCAAGCCACGACCAGGACCTCTTCCACGACCAAATCCGTTAGGCATTTTTCACCTCCTGTTTCTTTTTCTTGAGTTCTTTCAGCCTTTCTCTAATGAGTTCAAGCTCATGTTTAAGAGCTTGAGCCTGCTCTTCGAGTATGGTTATCCCCGGTCTCCAGAACCAAATGGCGTTGCCGCGTTGTACGACCGACTAACCTTGTATCTATATGACTTCCCTCCTGCCATGGTGTCACTCCGTACTACTCCTGAATCGCCTGCCCTGGCCGCTCATGCCCCAGCCTAGTCTCCACGGCCACAGCGACATAATGTCAGACGTCTTACAGGTAGGGCAAAGAGCTGGCGGCTGTTTTACCATCACTTCGAAAGGTATTTGCCACTCATGACCGTTACCGCACCGAAATTGACGCACTGCCATCTCATAGTTTCCGCCTTCGATCCTTATCGCCTTCCCGTTGAGCAAGGCATCAGCCATCTTCTGCCGGGCTGAGAGCAGTATCCGGGCAAAGGTAGTGCGTGACACGCTCATCTTCTGCGCACAATCATCCTGCCCCAGCCCCTCTATATCTCTTAGCCGAATCGCCTCAGCCTCCTCAATGGAGAGGCGCACTTCCTGAAGAGACGCAAGCGGTACGCCGGAAGGCTTGAAATACGTCACCCGTGGCATGAAATCCACGCGGCGCCAGCGCGGTTGTCTTCCCATAAGTACCTATCTCCTTATTTAAGTACTATGACCACTAAAAAATATGCTTCGAAGAATAGTAATGGTCATATGCCCATTATTATTTTAGTCCATCGTTTCCATATTGTCAACCCCTCCGTGGCGTCATGGCCTAAGGTATGGTTATTATCTTACCTGCCCCGCTCTCTATATAACCTTCGCCATACGCCTGTCTGAACTGCCTCCGCGTCTCGTCTCCGCTACAGTGGCACGGGGCTACTTTTTCCACAGACGACTGCCGGAATTGTTCAATTATGGATTGAATTCTAGCGGTGGATTCACCGGCCAGATGAAAGCCACCCATGACAAGATACACTCTCTCTTCGGAAACAATATCCTTGGCTTTTCGGATGATGTTTACCACGCCGGGATGGGCACAGCCAGTTATTATCACCAGTCCTTTGCTGGTGATTATGACAAGTGACTGCTCCCTTATACCATCGCCGAGCTCACCCGTGGTATATACGCCAGTCATCAGCCTCTTTGCCTCAGATATCTCGTTCACCCCTGCCCCAAAAGACCTTATGCTGTCCTTGAATTTTTCCGGAAACGACCGGGGCAAATAGACCTTGACGTTGCCGTTTTCTTTGAGTAAGCCGTTAAGCCCGCCGACGTGGTCACCGTGTATATGTGATAGCACGACGACGTCGATTTCCTTCAAATCAATCTGGAGTTCCTTCATATTATGGAGCAATGTCGCACTGTCACCTCCGGTATCGAAGAGAATCGTCCTCTCCAGCCCCTCTATCAGGCAGGAGAATCCCCATCTTGGCTCCAAGCGAGGGTCATACTTGTTGTTGTCATAGATAATGCTGATGGTCAGCCTGTCCCCGGGCCTACGGGTCGGCTCTGAGGCAGTATCTTCAGCCGCTGGAACCCCGGATGGAGGAGGTAAGGGAAACGCTGGCTGAGCACAGGACAAGGTTAGGAAAAGCATCGCAATCAAAATGACCACCCAACCCCAACCCA
>DUFF01000068.1 GCA_011174815.1 Dehalococcoidia bacterium
ACCATCCACGATTTGCCGGTTTCGGAACGGCCCAGAGAACGGCTGCAGAAGTTTGGTGCCGAAGCCCTCTCCGCGCAGGAGATACTGGCGCTTATTCTGGGCCGGGGTATCTCTGGCGAGTCAGTGATGGTAACTGCCCAGAGACTTTTGAGCCAATTCGGCAGTCTCAAGGGAATTGCCGGTGCCTCTCTGGAAGAGCTGGCCAAGGTCAAGGGGATTGGCCTGGCCAAGGCGGCGCAGATAAGAGCCGCCTTTGAACTTACCAGCCGGCTGGAAGGCTATCGGGAAAGCGGAAAGAGGGAGATAGTCAAGACACCCGAGGACGTCGTGGCGCTGGTTCACAGTCGTCTGAAAGGGAAAAAGAAGGAATATTTTCTGGCATTGCTGCTGGATACCAGGAACCAGCTAATCAGGGTAGCTGAGGTATCAGTCGGCAGCTTGGACAGCAGCGTTGTCCATCCCCGGGAGGTATTCAAAGAGGCGGTGTCAGCCAGTGCCGCTTCAGTGCTCTTCGTTCATAATCACCCCTCCGGTGAACCTGAGGCCTCGGAGGACGATGTAAACCTGACCAAAAGGCTGGCTCAGGCCGGGGAAATTATGGGCATAGATGTCCTGGATCATGTTATCATCGGCGACCGGAAATACCTGAGCTTGAAGAGAGAGGGTCTATTCTGATACTGAAAAGTAAAAAGGGAGTCCATAATGTCAGACGAGTCTATTTTGGAACAATTGTACAATGCCATTATAAACGGAGATAAAGGTGGTCTGGAGCGGGCAGTAGGCAGTGCCCTGAAAGAGGGCATCACGCCCTCGGAAATCATTGAAAAAGGGATGTCTCCCGCTATGAAAGAGGTAGGCGACCGTTTCGCCAGGTATGAGATTTATCTGCCGGAGATGATGCTGGCCGCCGAGGCATGGGAAGGGGCGATGCAGATTCTGGAGCCGAAGCTGCTGGAGTCCGGGGGTGAACGGAAAAAACTGGGGCGGGTGGTTATCGGCACGGTGAAGGGGGATATCCATTCCATCGGCAAAAACATCGTCGGGGCGATGCTCAAGATGAACGGCTTTGAGGTTTTCGACCTCGGTGTTGACGTCGCTGCTTCTGCCTTTGTTAGCAAAGCCGAGGAAGTCAGTGCCGATATAATCGCTGCCTCGGCGCTGATGAGCACCACCATCCCGCAGCAGAAGAGCATTATTGAGCACCTTGAGGCGCGTGGCGCGCGTGGTAAATATTGCGTCCTGATTGGCGGTGGCTCGACCACTCAGGAGTGGGCCGACAATATCGGTGCTGACGGATATGGCAGAACCGCCGGCGATGCGGCAATTCTGGCGCTTAAAGCAGTATCGCAAAAGTAGGAAGGAGCCAGCGCATGTTAAGTTTCTGGACGGTCGTGGAGCGGGCGCTTGCCGGCCCAATCTGCACGGAGCGTGACTTTGACCTCGGCATCTTCGTGCCCAATTTGCGCAAAGCGATTGAAAAATATGACATCAAATATGACCCGCAGACTCCGGTGCCGTCTGATGATGACTTGGCAGACAGGGTCTGGCAGGCGGGCATGGAGTTCCTAGTCGAGACCGGGGTTTACTGTGTTGATACCGAACGGCGCATCATTTTCAGCCGCGAGGAGATAGAGGGAGCACTGGAATCGGGGCCGTGCGGCCAGATTTTCGGCGAGGGCAAGGATGCTCGGGTCATGCCCAGACGCGTCCCGGAGGACAAAACACTGCCGTGGTGCTCGGTCGGCCCGACCTCCTCGCCGCTTTCATCAGAGCTATACTATGTGAACCTGGTAAAGGCGCATGCGGAGAACCCGCTGGGGGACGGCATTACAATACCCTGCCTGACTCAGGTGAATGGACAGCCGATTGTTGGCGGCAGCCCGCTGGGAGTAGAGGGTGCCATCAGGGCAGTACTGCTGACGCGCGAGGGTATGCGCCGTGCCGGACGCCCGGGGATGCCCATTGTCAATGGCGTCACGACGGCAGCCAGGGCGCAGGAGCATATCGCCGCCAGCCACTTTGGCATCCGTCAGACGGATGCGCTGGAAATCGGCACCATCCATGAGATGAAGGTGGATTTCGACACCATGAACAAGGTTGCCTATTCGCTGGCTGCCGGCAACCTTATCTTTGCCGAGAACGGCGTTATACTGGGTGGGCTGGCGGGTGGACCGGCCGGCGTGGCCGTGGTAACCGCCGCCTATAATCCGGTAGATTTATTGATTCTGCGTGGCGCCGTGCAGCACCCCTTCCCAACACATTTCGACCTTGGAGTTACCTCGGCAAGGGACACCATCTGGGCGCGCAGCGTGGCCAACCAGGCAATCACCCGCAACAGCACCCTTCCCGTGGTAAACGTCGGCTACTCCGCAGCTGGCCCGATGACCAAGATGCTTTTCTATGAACACTGCGCCTGGGTTATCGCTTCGGTGGTCTGCGGCGGCTCGGTTGAGGTGGGAGCATCGGCGAGGGGCACTGCCCTTGACTACACCAGTCCGGTGGAGCCTCTTCTGGCCAGCGAGGTAGCCCACGCCGTGCCCGGTATGAGCCGTAAAGAGGCCAATGAAATCGTGGAGGTTCTGCTGGGAGAATACGAATCACAGCTCCGCGAGCCACCGGCCGGACAGAGATACCAGGAGTGCTGCGATCCCGTAACCGGCAAACCGAACCGGGAGTTTCTTGAGCTCTATATGGAAGTCAGGCGGGAGATGACTGACCAGTTCGGCATCCAGTTCACCAGTGCCTCGCCTTACCTCTGATGCCGATAACATATCAGGTAATTAATAGGCAGGAGACGAATTATGCTCAGTTTTGATACGGTCGTGGAGCGGGCATTGACCGGCCCGATTTGCACGGAACGTGACTTTGACCTCGGCATCTTCGTGCCCAATCTGCGCAAAATAATAGAAAAATACGGTATCAAATATGACCCCGGGAACCCGGTGCCAGCCGATGATGATTTGGCGGACAGAGTCTGGGAAGCGGGTCTGGAGTTTCTGGTCGAGACCGGCGTTTACTGCCTGGATACCGAAAGGCGCATTCTGTTCACGCGGCAGGAGATAGAGGGCGCGCTGGGATCGGCACCGTGTAATGTGGTGTACGGGGAGGGGAAAGATGCTCGCCTGATGCCGCGGCGTTTTCCTGAGGATGAGACGCCACCTTGGTGTTCCGGTTGCGGGGCTGGCCCGGTATTGACCGAGTGGAATCTGATTAATGTGGTGAAGACCTATGCCGAAGACCCCTTATCTGACGGCATTACCGCCCCCTGCCTAACCAAACTTGATGGCCGGGACCTGGTGGCGGGCAGCCCGCGGGGTGTGGAAGGTGCCATCAGGACGGTACTTCTGGTGCGTGAGGCGCTGCGCCGGGCGGGACGTCCGGGAATGCCGGTGGTCAATGAGGTGGCCTCGGCGGTGCGGGCAACGGAGCACATCGCTGGCCATGCCTTCGGCAACCCGAAGACCGACGCCCTAGAGATAGGCACCGTTCACGAGTTGAAGGTTGACTTTGATGCCCTGAACAAAGTGGCTTACTGCCAGGCCGTGGGCAATCTGACCTTTGCTGAGAACGGTGTGATTCTAGGCGGCTACGCTGGTGGTCCGGCCGGGGTGGCAGTGGTGTGCGCTGCCTACCATCCGGTGGACCTGCTCGTTATACGCGGCGTGGTACAGCATCCGCTGGCCGTTCCCATCGAGGGCGGCACGACATCCATGCGGGAAATCATCTGGGCACGCAGCATGGCCATCCAAGCGGCGACGCGAAACAGCTCGTTGCCGATAGTTGCCCCCGGCTACACTTCAGCCGGCCCGATGACCGAAATGTGCTACTACGAATTCGCTGCCTGGGTGATGGCGACGGTGGTCTCCGGCGGTTCGGTGGAGGTTGGGCCTCCCTCAAGGGGCGTTATGGAGGACTACAGCGATCCTATGGAAAATATTTTCAGCAATGCCGTGGCCCATGCCTCAGCCGGTATGAGCCGGAAAGAAGCTAATAAGATAGTATCAAGGCTGCTGGAAAATTACGAAAACAAGCTGAAAGACCCACCGCCGGGCAAAAAACTGCCAGAATATTTTGATATCGCCTCCGGGACGCCGAACAAAGAGTGCATCGAATTCTACCGGAAGATGAGGCAGGAATTCGCCGAGCAGTTCGGCCTGAAGCTGCCCCTTACCTCGCCTTACCTGTGATGCCGCGGTTTGGCTATTTTGATGGGGCGACGAAGGTCAGGATTCGCTTTGGATTCTCCTCGGTAATGGTGCGGATGACCTCCTCGGGCATGCCTTTATCGCGCATCCAAGGGATGACATTCTCCGGAATGTGGGCATAGCCGGGTCCTCCATAGGCCATCAGTCGATATTTCATTGCCGTATCCGTGGCGATGAGTATCTGGTTCAGGTACCCCATCTCGATAAGACGAATGATATAATTGACGCGCTGGGCATCATTTGGTATATCAAACACGCCGTAGCGCCTGGGGTAGTAGCCCTCCATGGAGAAGCAGTCAAACTCAAGGTAACATCCTGCTTTGGCGATTTCCACCATTGTCTCGAAAGTATAAGCGGTGCGGTCGATGTGCTCGATGACCACCCGGCTCATATCGGCGCCAGCTTTTTTGACGACGTCAACAATCTGGAGCGGTGACTCGTCAAGTCGACCGGGGTGAATGGTCAGCCCGGCGCCGGTGGCACGCTGTGCTTTGGCCGCCGCCCGCAGCGACTTTATCTCGATATCATGCAGAGGCCAGGAGTCAGCCCCGATTTCGCCGATGATGCCGGCGCAGATGCCATCAGTACCGGTCATGATATCATTAATGATGTCCTGATAAATCTCATCCTCGGTTTTCCTGGCCAGCACCTCGGCGCAGCCCGAGTCCATGGTGTAGTAGCCGGTGCCCATTATGATATTCAGGCCGGTAGCACGGGCGATGCGGGCCATGGCCTGCGGGTCCTGCCCGATGC
>DUFF01000069.1 GCA_011174815.1 Dehalococcoidia bacterium
CATCCCGGACTCGAGGAGACGGCAGTCGGTTATCTGCTCCAGATACTGGGGTGGAAAAAGCGTGGGCGTCCACGTAAAATAAAATGATGCGTTTCCGCTGGAGATATGTTTCTCTCCCTCTTATCTTACTGCTCCTTTCCCTTGGCCTCGCCGTCTATTTTTATCCCCGCCTCCCAGATGAGATAGCCTATCATTTCCGTGATGGCCTGCCCGACCGATGGCTCAGCCGCGGTATCGCCACTGCCTGGCTGCTGGTGCCCCAGTTCCTGCTAACCGGCCTCGGTGCCGCCATTGTTATAGGCATAAACAGGCTGGGAAACCGCTTTCCGCAGACCGTGAATAAACGCGCCGAGACGATGCTCCTGCTCATGGGCAATATGGTCGCCCTTCCGCAACTCGTCCTTACCTTTGCAATGCTGACCGTTTTCAGCTACAATTCGTACGGGATATACCTCATGCCCTTATGGGTATTCGCTCTTATTGTCATGGGCCTCGGAGGTATCATCCTGGGAGCACTCTTCTTTCTCGCCGTGCAGCAGGCCCTGGCAAGGAAATGATAATTTACCATACAGCAAAGATTAAGGGGTACGGTTAATGGCAGAAAAAACACCGGGCAGCGTCACCATGGAGAAGATTGTCTCGCTCAGCCAGCGAAGGGGTTTCATTTTTCCCAGCAGCGAAATCTACGGCGGGCTGTCAAGCTGCTGGGATTACGGGCCGCTGGGGGTGGAATTAAAGCAGAATGTGAAACAGGCCTGGTGGCGCAATATCGTTCAGGGGCGCGATGACATGGTGGGGCTGGACGCCAGCATCCTGATGCACCCTCAGACGTGGGCGGCCAGCGGCCACCTAGAGCAGTTCACCGACCCTCTGGTGGAGTGCAAAAGCTGCCATCTGAGGTGGCGCAGCGATGAGGTCGCTGATAACCGCTGCCCTTCCTGCGGCGGGGAACTGACCGAGCCGCACCTCTTTAACCTGATGTTCAAGACCTTTATGGGGCCGCTGGAGGAGGAGGCCAATGTGGTCTACCTACGGCCGGAGACCGCCCAGGGCATCTTCGTCAATTTTCAGAACGTGCTCACCACGACGCGGAAACGGCTGCCCTTCGGCATCGCCCAGATTGGCAAGGCTTTCCGCAATGAGATTACAACCGGCAACTTTATCTTCCGCAGCCGTGAGTTCGAGCAGATGGAAATCGAATATTTCGTCCCGCCGGAGACGGCGGACAAGTGGTTCGATTACTGGCTTGAAGAGAGACGCCAGTGGTACCTGAGCCTCGGCATCAGGGAGGAGAACCTCCGCCTGCGTCCCCACAGCAAAGAGGAGCTGGCCCACTATGCCAAGAAGTGCTACGACATCGACTACAATTTCCCCATGGGCTGGTCGGAGCTTGAGGGCATCGCCAATCGCGGCGACTACGACCTGGCGCAGCACGCCAAGCACAGCGGCAAAGAGATGACCTATTTCGACGAGGAGTCCAACGAGCACATCGTCCCGTATATCATTGAGCCTTCGGCGGGCGTGGACCGCTCCGTGCTGGCCTTTCTCTGCGATGCCTACGGTGAGGAAATCGCCCAGGGCGAGCTGCGGGCCGTGCTCCATTTACACCCATCCCTCGCACCGTATAAGGTGGCGGTGCTGCCGCTGAGCAAGAAGGAGAACCTGGCGAAGGCGGCCAGAGAGGTATATGATGACCTGCGGCCGTGCTGGATGGTCCACTACGATGACACCCAGAGCATCGGGCGACGCTATCGCCGCCAGGACGAGGTCGGCACGCCGTACTGCGTCACCATTGACTTCCAGTCTCTGGAGGATAAGCAGGTTACCATCCGTGAGCGCGATTCCATGAACCAGATAAGGGTGCCCATCGCCGCGCTTAAAGAGACGCTGGCCGCCAAGCTCGCCGGCGAGGACCTATTTGTGCTGCCGGAGGGCGGCCAGATATGGAAAGAAGAGGGAAAGTAGGTGTTTAAGAGGGGCTTCGCCCCTCTTCCAAAAATAAATCCCCCTTCACTTTGCTAAAGGGAAGGGGGACACAGGGGGATAGGATTCTAAAAAATGAAAATCCTCCACTTCGCTGACCTGCACCTCGGTGTCGAGACCTACGGACGCACCGACCCGGCCACCGGGCTTTCCACACGCCTGCTCGATTTTCTGGCCTCTCTGGACAAAGTTGTTGATTACGCCATAGAGAATGCGGTAGATCTGGTCATCTTCTGCGGGGACGCCTACAAGACCCGCGAGCCCACCCAGACCCAGCAGCGCGAGTTTGCCAGGCGTATCAACCGCCTTTCCTCGAACGACATCCCCGTATTTTTGCTCGTGGGCAACCACGACCTGCCCAACGCCATCGGCCGGGCCACCAGCACCGAGATTTTCGATACGCTGGCCGTGAAAAACGTATTTGTCTCCAACCGCCCCGAGATCTTTAAAATCCCCACCCGCAGCGGCACGGTACAAATAGCCTCCCTCCCCTGGCTGAGGCGCAGCGCCCTGCTCAGCCGCGAGGACACAAAGAACCTCGACTTCGAGCAGATGAAGGAAAGGTTGCAAAAGGCGCTGACCGGGGCCATCGAGCTTCACGTCTCCAAACTCGACCCCAGGTTGCCTGCCATCCTCGCCGCCCACGTCTGGGTTGCCGGCGCCCAGATAGGAACGGAGAAGCAGATGACCATCGGGCAGGAGCACGTGCTTCTTTTGAGCAACGTGGCCAACCCCGCCTTCGACTACATCGCCCTGGGGCATATCCATCGCCACCAGGTCCTGTCCGAAAGTCCCCCCACCGTCTATGCCGGTAGCCTCTCGCGTTTGGATTTCGGCGATGAGAAAGATGAAAAGGGCTTTTATCTGGTGGAGATAGCGCCGGAAAAATCCGGCGGGCAGCGGCCGGTATCTTTCGAGTTCCACCCGGTAGAAGGCCGCCGCTTTCTGACCATTGAGGCTGCGCTGGGGCCTGAGGACACTGACCCCGCCGCCACCGTGCTCCGGGCGATTGCAGCGCAGGGAGAGAAAATAAAGGAGGCCATCCTAAGGCTGAACATCACTTTGCCGTCATCGCTGGAGGGCCAATTACGTGACGCTGACATCAGGGCGGCGCTGGAGGAGGCCCATTTTGCCACCGTAGCGCGGGAGACAGTGCGTGAGGCACGCCTTCGCCTCGGTCAGTTCACCGCCGAGGAAATCACCCCTTTAGACGCTTTGAAAAAATACCTGGAGACAAAAAAAACTCTCCCGGAACGAACTAAAGTTTTACTGGAGTACGGGGAGAGGTTGATAAGGGGGGATTAGTATAAAGCGAAGAGGGGGCTTTCGCCCCCTCTTTCTACTTCCCTACTCATACCACTTGGTAAACTCTTCCGGCTTTTGCTTTATGCTGCGGTAGTTATTTAATTTCGCTTTCTCGTCGGGGTAGCCCAGCGAGATGCCGATGACCAGCTTCTTGCTCTCGGGAATACCCAAAAACTTCTTTATTTCCGGTGCGTAGTTGGTCACCGAAGCCTGCAGCACGCTCTCCACGCCCAGCGAGTGCGCCGCCAGAATAAAGTTCTGGGCAAACAGCCCCATATCGAATGTCGACCACTCTCCCAGCGAGCCGTCGATAAAGAGGAAGACGGCACAGGGCGCGCCGTAAAACTCAAAGTTCATCAGGCGCAATCTCTCTCTCCCCTCCTCATCCCCCCTCTCGATACCCAGCGTGTCCAGCCGACGGGCGCCATGCTCATGGGCCCGGGCATCATGCGCCGCTGGCCAGCCTTTGGGCATAGGCAGATCGGGGTGGGTCGGCGCCTTTGCCCTGGCCAGCTCAAAAATGACCTTACTCAGCTCGTCCTTCTTCTTGCCACAGACCACCGCCACCTCCCAGGGCTGGGTGTTGGTGTAAGAGGGGGTATTGCTCACCGCCTCCAAAATTTTATTTATCATGTCTTTGGGGATGGGGGTGGGCTTGAAACCGCGAATGCTCTGCCTCGTTTTGATTCCTTCCAAAGTTTCCATCGTTATCACCTCCAGTAAAATAATTAAAAGGTCAGCGATGCCCAGCCTTCTTTCAGAAGGTCGGATATTATCGAGCCGACGTAGACCACCTTGATGCCAGCGGCTTCCAGTTTCCCGGTGATGCCCATGCGGTCGGCGCACCATTTGCACGCCAGCACCTCAACGCCGGCCTCAAGCAGCTCCTTTACCCTCCCCTGCACTTCCACGTCATTGGCCGCCACCCTCTCGGAAGGGCCGAAGAAGATGACCTTTACCTCATCCATCCAGCCCTTTTTGGCGGCATTGAGCGGATAGACCAGCCCCACCTCAAGTGCCGCCTCCCGGTCGCCGCTGCTCACCAGCGCAAAGACTTTAGATGCCATAATTCCCCTCCTTTCTCAACCCAAATCAAACTGCATTAAAGAACACTTTACCCAAGCCGTTTCGTTCCTGTCAAGCTCGGAACACAGATTTGACTGGCCGCTGACAGCCTCTCCTGTGTTCCCTTTTTCTTTTGTTAAAATTTATGAAATGATATAATTTTAAATGTACACATTGAAAGAGAGTGAACAAGGAGGTTCAATAAATGGGCAATACACAGGAAAATCTGGGGGCGGCGTTTGCCGGTGAGAGTCAGGCCAACCGGCGTTACCTGTTCTTTGCCGAGAAGGCGGAGAAAGACGGGCACCCGCAGGTCGCCAGGCTGTTCCGGGCCATCGCCGAAGCCGAGACAGTACACGCCCGCAACCACTTCAGCACCATGGGCAACATAAAATCCACCGAAGAAAACCTGAAGGAAGCAATCGGCGGCGAGCACTATGAATTCACCAAGATGTACCCGGAGTTCATCGAGCAGGCCAAATCAGAAGGCGTGAAGAGAGCGGAAGTAACCTTCGACTATGCCAACAAGGTGGAGAAAATCCACCACACGCTGTATGAAAAGGCACTGCAGGCGCTTGAAGGAAGTCAGCAACTGGAAGACAAGCCCTTTTTCGTCTGTCAGGTCTGCGGCTATACGGTTGAAGGCGCCGCCCCAGACAAATGCCCGATATGCGGGGCACCGCAGAGCCGTTTCAAGCAGGTAGATTGAGCCTCTTGAATAATCAAGACTGCCAAAAAGAAGGGAGGTGGCTTTTCCCCTCCCTCCTTTCTTTATTTTTCAAACTGTCCGGTGGCTTAATCGCCCTTTTTCTGCACCCACTTCTCGGCCAGGTCGCCCGCCCAGAGCACCTTGGGCTTTGCTCCCTGGTAGGCCCGTATCATGAGGAATATCCACAGGGCCAGTCCAATCAGCCAGATAATGCTCGAAATCACTATGCCGATACCGGGTATCCAGCCTATCACGATGGCCACTACGGTAATGGCTCCAAAAATGTAAATCGACTGCATGGCGTGGTAGCGCACGAACTTGCTTTGCTGCTCGATAAGTATAAAGACCAACCCGCTCACCCACCCGAGTACATAGCACAGTAATCCGGCAACATTTTCATCAAGACCGGTAGATGATTTCTCCATCGTTTCCTCCTGCACTTTTGCTTTAAGCATAAGGGTATACCAAGATGATGGTGCTGTCAATAGGGAGCATTCAGGGATTGCCAATAAAATAAAGCGCACTTCAATCTTCGGCGCGCTCTATATCCTCGAAGATGAACAATTCCTCAACCGTGGTCTGCAGTGCCCGGGCCACATTGTGTGCCAGCCGCAGCGATGGATTGTACCGGCCCTGCTCCAGAAAAATTATGGTCTCCCGCCGCACACCGACCATCTCGGCCAGTTTCTCCTGGGTCAGATTAAGTCTCGTCCGATATTCCCTGATCCTGGTTTTCATCGTAAACCAACCAGTGGCATAATTAGCTTTATTACGGAAATGTATGTCTGTCCTTTTCAAGAGGTTTTGCGGAACAGTCCCTGGAAAAATATCACCAGACTGCCGATAATCCCCACAGCGAGACCCAGCGGGCATACGATGGTGGCAATGATAAAGAAGACCGGTTCCTCGAAATCGGCGCCCCAGAAGTGCATAATCAGAGCATAAATGGCATTGTGCAGGAAGATGCTTATTATTGCCGCACCGAGCGATATACCCGCTACCAGCAGAAAGGTCTTGAATAATTTTAAACTCCCTTCACTCAGCCGTGGACATACACGGTCGTAGTAAAGATAGGAGAACAGATACACGACTCCGGCGGCGATGAACAAAGCACCCAGAACCTGCACCGTATCCGGCCCCTCAACCAGCCTGACGCTGAAGGGCAGCATCAGGAATGCTGTAGTCACCGCAAAAAAGATAAAACCATTGCGCACCGATTTGCCTGTATTTTCCCTCACCCGTTCATCAATCGGTGGCATTTTCCGTCTTCTGAGCAATGACCACAGCTCACGGTGGCCCAGAAGCAAAAGCCCGACCACAAAGGCCACCACCACGTAGTAAGCCTCCACTGCTATGAGAATAACCGCCACCACAAGGGCCATTATGGCGACCGACCAGAATATTTTCTTCGTCCTCATCCAACCGCTCCGTAGTTAATTATTTCTAACGTTATATATTTCTAACACTTTCCCTGGCTTCTGTCAATACCTTTGGCCTTATCTTCAGGTCGATTATTGATAATTTTTACCCGAAAAGGCTCGGCAAAGCGGCCATTACGCCTGATGCCATTTCAAAAATATTACAAATTGACACGGCGGAAGCAAATCGCAGCTATATGCCAAAAGTCTAGAGCAGGCCACTAGTTTACATCCGAATATAATATGGTATAATCTGTGAAAAAGAGGTTTATATATGCCAAAATGTCCTAATTGTGGTCGGGAGACACTGAGGACAGAAGACTGGGCCTGCCAGTGGTGTGGGCATCCGCTTCTTTCCGGTGGTTTCAAGAAAATACCCAAGACTTTCCGGGAAATACAGGAGGAGAGAGCATATAAGGAGAGGCCGGATATAGAATATGAGCCGGAGCCAGCGCCCGTAACTGAAGCCGAACCGGAACCAGTACCGCCACCGACACCGAAACCAGAAACGCCACCGCCAACACCGGAACCTGAGCTGGAAATGGAGCCCGAGACCCCAACTCCACCTGAGACGGTAGCAGAAGCCAAAGAGGAAACGGAGGTAGAGAAAGAGCCTGCGCCACCGCCCGAACCAGAATCCGAGGCCATTGAGGAGAAAGAACCGGAAGCTGAAGCAGAGAAGTTATCTGTACCGGAAGCAGAACCGGAACCAGAACCGGCACCGGAGCCAGAGGCAGAAACAGTTGAAGAGCCGGTAGCGGAAATCGAGGCCGAAGAAGAGGCCGTACCAGAACCGGAGCCGGAACCGGTGGCTGTCCCAGCCTTGGAACCTGAATCAGCCACAGGAATCATTAGCGTGACCGTTGCCGAGTTGAATGCCGCCTTCAAATCGGATAAGGCAGGTTCAAATAACAAGCTATTGAATAAAACGCTTCAGGTAACCGGAACCGTGGATAAAGTATTCGCCAGAGATAATCTGGATATTTTCTACATTCTGCTGGGAGGTGCGGGTAAACCTCCGTCCTGGCAGGTACGCTGCACCTTCAGTCGCGAAGACAGTGCGCCTTTATCGCGCCTGACGGAAGGGCAAACGACAACAGTACAGGGCATGTATGTCGGCTATGAAAGAAATATCATTCTGAAAGACTGCAGTCTGGTAACGTAATATGATTAAGACTTCCTGATTTCCAGTTGAAAGGAGGGGAGTTATCAATGTCAGTGTTGACTTGGGTTGGAATTGTCGTCATTGTTATCCTGATTGTCCTATTCTTCGTGGTAAGAGGCCGACGCTAGAGCGGCATGACTTTTCTCCTTTAAACGCTAACTGACGGCTACAGAGTGAGGGCTGACATATCAAACCGGCACCAGATTATGTCAGGTCAAAACAAACGCCCAACCGACCTGCCGATTCACAGTGGACAGTCAACCAGGTTAGGTTTATAATCTCAACCAGAGATGAATTCCAGAACAGAGCTCCGCGTTCTTCTCGACCGTAAAGAGATCGAGACCGCTGTCAGGCGCCTCGCTTCCGAAATCAGCCAAGATTACCGCAACAAAAATCCTCTTCTGCTGGGCATTCTCAGGGGTTCGTTTGTCTTCCTCGCCGATCTTATCCGCCACCTTGATTTTCCGCTTGAGATCGACTTCATCGGTCTGTCCAGCTATGGCAGCAGCACGCAGACCTCAGGCAAAATCAAAGTGATGAAGAAGCTGGAGACGCCGGTACGTGACCGGCATGTGCTGGTCGTGGAGGATATTGTGGATACCGGCCTTACCACCGCCTTCCTCCTTGCTTACCTGCACCGGCGCAAGCCAGCTTCGATGAAGCTCTGCGCCCTCACTAACAAGCCCTCACGGCGAAAGGTCCCGGTGGACATTGACTACATCGGTTTTACCGTGCCCAATAAGTTCCTCGTCGGTTACGGGCTGGACGCGAACCAGAAATTTCGCAACCTGCCCGATATCTGCTACCTGGAGGACAAAGCATAATGACCGCCAGGCAAGCTAAGCTGATCGCAGCAGCCAGAGGAGACCGGCCGGCCGACCTTATTCTCGCCAATGGCAAAGTGGTAAACACCTTCACCGGAGAGGTCACCTCGGGAAATGTCGCTATCTGCGGCGACCGCATCGCCGGTGTCGGAGACTACCGCGAGGCAAGGCAAACCATAGACGTCTCCGGCAGATACCTTGCCCCAGGCTTCATCGATGGCCACGTTCACCTGGAAAGCTCAATGCTTGACGTTGGCCAGTACGTGCAGGCGGTGGTACCACGGGGCACCTCGGCCATCGTTACTGACCTGCATGAAATCGCCAATGTCTGCGGTCTGGATGGGATGCGTTACGTGCTTGACTGCGTCCGCAAGCTGCCCCTTGACCTGTTCCTGATGGCACCGTCCTGTGTACCCGCGACCCACCTTGAGACGTCAGGTGCCGCTATCAGCCCCGAGGAGGTTCGCCAGATATTGCGCTGGCGGGAGACCATCGGGCTGGGGGAGGTAATGAACTTCCCCGGCGTCATCCACGGCGAGGACACGGTGCTACGCAAAATTGCTTTAAGCCGGGGAAAGATTATTGATGGACACGCCCCCGGCGTCAGGGGAAAAGACCTCAATGCCTACATTGCCGCCGGCATAGGGTCAGACCACGAATCGGTAACCCTGGAAGAGGCCAAGGAGAAGCTGGAAAAAGGCATGCATGTCATGATACGGGAAGGCTCTGCGGAAAAGAACCTAGAGGCCCTGCTGCCGCTGGTCACCGATAAGACCTATAAAAGATGCCTTTTCGTGGTTGACGACCGCAGCGCCTATGACCTGCTGCACGATGGAGATATCGATGCCGTGGTACGCAAGGCGATCAGGCTCGGCCTTGAGCCGGTGCGGGCCATCCAGCTAGCTACCATAAACGCCGCCGGGTATTTTTGCCTTGATAGCCTGGGTGCCATCGCCCCCGGCTACTTCGCCAATATCCTGCTGCTTGATGATTTGGATAACCTGTCGGTGCACACGGTCTTCTATCGCGGCCGCCCGGTCGCCAGAGAGGGAAAGCCTTTGTTTTCACTGCCGCAGGTGGACAATCGCGCCGTAACCGGAACGATAAACATCAAACCATTTGATGCCGGAAAATTGAGATTGATGGCTACATCAGAAGAACTGCCCGTTATCGAAGTGGTGCCGGGTCAGATCGTAACCCGGAAACGCTACCTAAAGGTCAAAACGGTAAACGGCCAGGTTATCCCCGACACTGAACGGGACATCCTGAAGCTGGCGGTGGCGGAAAGGCACCGGGCGACCGGCCACATCGGGCTGGGAATGGTGGTCGGCTTCGGGCTGAAGAAGGGGGCTCTGGCTTCCTCCGTGGCCCATGATTCGCACAACATCGTCGCCGTTGGGACGAGCGACGAAGATATACTGATGGCGATTCGGGAGATCGAGCGCCTTCAGGGCGGGCTGGCGGCGGTGGCAGAGGGCAAGGTGCTGGCCAGTCTGGGGCTGTCCATTGCCGGACTGCTCTCCGCTGAACCATTGGAAAACGTAGTTGCCCAGCTGGGCAAGCTGGACCAGGCCGCCAGAGAACTCGGCGCCAGGATCCCCTCGCCCTTCGCCACCCTCTCTTTCCTCGCTCTGCCCGTCATTCCCGAACTCAAGCTCACCGACCGGGGACTGGTGGATGTGAACGAGTTCAGGCTAATCAGTTGAGAACCGAGGCTTAAAAAGATGAGCGTGCGTCTTACCAGGCAGCAGCCGATTTTTGAGAACCGTTATGATGCCGGGCGGCAACTGGCTCTCAGGCTGGCCGAGTACCGGAACCGTTCCGCCGTGGTGCTGGCAATCCCCAATGGCGGGGTACTGGTCGGGCTGGGGGTAGCGCTGGCACTCAATGCAGACTTCAACATCATCATTTCCCGCAAAATCCCCCTGCCCCTCAGCCCCGAGGGCGGTTTTGGCGCCGTGACCGACGATGGTACCACCATACTCAATGAGGATATGGTGAAACGATTCAACTTGAGCCAGCAGCAGATAAACTATCAGGTGAGCCGGGTGAGAACTGACATCCGCCAGCGCAGCCTGCTCTACCACGGCAAAAGACCACCCTCGGTGGTCAAGGGCAAAACGGTGCTCATCGTTGACGACGGGCTCGCTTCCGGATATACCATGATGGCCGCCGTGGAATCGATACGCTACCGCCAGCCCAACGAGATAATCGTCGCCGTGCCGGTGGCATCGGCTACAGCACTGCCCAAGGTGGAGAAGGTGGCCAACCGGGTGGTCGCCTGCGTTTCCGGGTTCGGGCCCCAGTTCTACGTCTCCGACTTCTACCGCTACTGGCACGAGCCCAGCGACGAGGAAGTACTGCAGTGTTTCAAAGAGTGGGGCCTCCGGCACCGCCCGGATATAAGCTCGCTGGGCAAGAAAAAAGATAATCAGCCTTAATCCGGCAGCAAACTTATAGTCCTAAAGCCCGCCCAGTCCGCCATCCACGCCCAGAACCTGCCCGGTGATATATCTCGCTTCTTCCGATGCCAGAAACGCCACCGCCTCGGCCACGTCACGGGGCGTGCCCAGAAAGCCGAGCGGTATCCGCTTCAGCATCTCCCCTTTCTGCTCCTCGCTCAACTGCTCCGTCATTTTGGATACGATGAAGCCAGGGGCAATGGCGTTGACGGTAATGCCGCGCGAGCCGACTTCGCGGGCAAGCGTTTTGGTAAAGCCGATGATACCGGCCTTGGATGAGGCGTAATTGGCCTGCCCGGGGTTGCCCACTATGCCCACGATGCTGGATATGCTGACAATGCGGCCCCACCGCTGCCTGACCATATGACGCAGTACGGCGCGGGTACACAGGAAGACGCTCTTCAAATTCACATTGAGCACCGCCTCCCAGTCCTCGTCCGACATCCGCATTAAAAGCTGGTCGCGAGCGATGCCCGCATTGTTTACCAGAATATCTACCCGCCTGTATTCACCGGTCGCTTTTTCCACCAGGCCGGCAACATCAGATGTGGAAGTGACATCGGCCGCCACCGCCAGGCTCTGCCTTCCCATTTCCCTTATCTCCCCAGCTACCGGCTCCGCATCGGCAACGTCGCTGACCACAACGGTGGCACCCGCCTCGGCCAGCCTGAGTGCAATCTCCCTTCCGATGCCACGGGCACTGCCGGTTACAATGGCTACTTTGCCGGATAGGTCCATGGTTACCTCCTTGGGTTATGCCAGACTGCTGCTTACCGCCTGCGCATCCCCGATGTTTATGGTCCGGACATCGCGGTTTATCCGCTTTATCAGGCCGGCAAGCACCTTTCCCGGTCCTATTTCAAGAAACGTGGTCACTCCTTGATCGATCATGTATTCGACGGAACGCTGCCACTGGACACAGTGGCTTAACTGCTGGACAAGCTCTTCCTTTACTGACTGCGCCGTGGTCAGGGGCTGGGCGGTGGTATTGGCAATGACAGGGATAGCCGGATCGGCAAAGGCGAGCCGGGAAATGATATCCGCCATGCTTTCAATGACGGGCTGCATCAGCGGAGTGTGGAAGGCAGCGCTCACCGCCAGCGGTATCACCCGGACGGCTCCCCTTTCTTGAGCCAGCGCCATGGCTTCGGTCACACCATCTGTATCGCCGCCTATAACCAGCTGGCCCGGCGAATTTATGTTCGCAATGCAGGTTCCTGTCTGCTGGCAGACCTCAAGCAGCACCGGTTCCTCAAGGCCGATAACCGCGGCCATGCTCCCGGGGCGCACGGTGTCTGCTTCATGCATCATACGGCCCCGCTCCCTAGCCAGATAGACCGCGGTCCTGAAATCGAACACCCCGGATACGGCCAGAGCGGTATATTCGCCGAGGCTGTGGCCGGCCATGAACTGAGCCTCCGGCAGACCGGAGTTAGCCTCGTGGGCGGCCTCCAGACAGGCGTAGCTGGCTGTCAGAATCGCCGGCTGGGCATTTATCGTAAGCCGCAATTCCTCCTCAGGCCCTTCGAAGCACAGTTGTGAGATGGGAAACTCCAGCACTTCATCTGCCTGGCGAAAAACAGCCCTAGATGAAGCGAAGTTCTCATACAGGTCACTCCCCATACCCACCAACTGCGAACCCTGACCGGGAAAGACGTAAGCTACCTTAGTTGCTTCTACCATGGGTTCCCACTGCATACCAAATCGGAGGCAAATGTTTTATTCTGACCTTGTTGATGGGCCTGATACTTCAATAATCTCTCTGCCGGCATAGGTTCCACAGCTGGGGCAGGCGTGATGTGGCAGCTTCGGGCTATGGCACTGGGGGCAGTAATCCAGTCGTGGCGGTGTTAACGCCATATGGCTGCGCCGCTTGCCGCGGCGCGCTTTGGATATCTTTCTTTTCGGCAATGCTCCCATAACTTACACTTCCTCTTGCTTTCTGTGATGTACTACTGCAGACCCATCAGCTTCGACCAGCGCGGGTCAACCGTCTCTACCAGGCAGCTGCAGTCTCCAAGGTTCAAATTACGTCCGCACGTCGGGCAAAGCCCGGCGCAGTCCTCGTGACACAGCGGTTTCATCGGAACCGCCAGCAGCGTGTACTGACGTATTGCTTCGCTCAAATTAATCACGTGATGCTCATCAATGGTGAATAAACCGGGCTCCTCTGAAGACTGGAGCGGCAGTCCACTGTTTACGTCAATGGTCTGAATGTATTCCTCCTCAAAGCTGATGTTCAGCGGGTAATCAAACGAACTCAGGCAGCGACTGCAGGTGAGTTCAAGCTCGGCCTGCAGTTTTCCCCTGACCAGAACGCCGCGCTGCGTCCTGAGCAGACCGACGTCACCGCTTACCGGGCTCTCGCGTCCGTCTCCGGTAATATCAATCGTTTCGTCTATTGTATATTTACGGGATGACCCGATGGGTTCCTTGAGCAACTGGGAAACATTTATCTCCATAACAGCCACCTCCTCGCCAGCCAGTTCTTTTTATTATAGTCCAAGCTGCGGCTTGCCCGCAAGCTCAGTGAAACTTTGTGCTACGAATTCATCGCCTTGATTATGGTGATGAGGCCGTCATTCAGATAGCCTCTTTTGACCTCGGCAAGATGGTTTCTGGCCAGCAAGACGTCCAGCCCGCCCTGCGCCAAGTAATCTTTGAAACAACGATGGTGCTTCCCGCCGGCGAAAAACTCAATCAATTTGACCAACCAGGGTAACAGGTTATCAGGCAGTGGAACCTGAAAATCAAGGAAAAGCAAAATACCGCCTTTTTTGACCACCCTCTTCATCTCCGCAATTATATTGTCCCGCGCCGTCCTCTCTTTTTCGTGCAGGGCGAATGAGATGGAAGCACAGTCAAAGCTATTGTCCCTGAACGGCAGGTGCTGCGCATCGGCTCTATAAAAGGACACATTTTTCGAGTTTTTGTTTCTTCTATCTTTTATGGCCAGTTTGAGCATATTCGGGTCCAGCTCTATGCCCGCAGTCATCATACCCGCCCGGGCATAGTGAAAGGCCTGGTCCCCGGTACCACAGCAAACATCCAGCACCCTATCGCCAGCCTTCATTCTGGAAAAATATATGGCATAAAGCCTGACGCCTCGTAAGAGAGGGTCTATTACGGTGGCGTAGTTCAAGAAAAACATTGGGACTACCGTTTCTTAAGCTTTTCGATAAGCAGCGGCACCACCTGGAAAAGGTCGCCCACGATGCCGTAGGTAGCCACCTCGAAGATAGGGGCGTGGGGGTCATCGTTGATGGCGACGATGCACTCCGACGTCTGCATTCCCACCACGTGCTGCAGGGCGCCTGAAATGCCCACGGCGATGTAAAGACGGGGGCAGACTGTTTTGCCTGTCTGGCCTATCTGGTGCGGGTAAGCGAGCCACCCCTCGTCCACCGCCACCCGCGTGGCACCCACCGCACCACCCATGACCGAGGCCAGCTCCTGTATCATCTCAAAATTTTCCGCCTTTTCCAGACCGCGCCCGCCGGCGACGATGACATCTGCCTCCTCAATTTTGACCGTTTCCGCAACCTCGGCGACAAATTCCACCAGCTTCGTCCGCGAGGTGTAACGCTCCCGCTTGAAGTCCACCTTTATTATCTCCCCTTTGCGGCTTCCGTCCGTCTCATGCAGGGAAAAGACGTGGGGGCGCACCGTCGCCATCTGTGGTCGCGCCTCAGGACAGGTGATGACGGCCAGGATATTGCCGCCGAAAGTGGGCTTGGTCTGTAAAAGCAGCCTTTTATCGGCGTCTATATCCAGGTCAGTACAGTCGGCGGAGAGGCCGGTGGGCAATGCCGCTGCCACGCGGGGAATGAAGGCACGACCCAGAGCAGTGGCGCCGGCCAAGAGGATCTCCGGTCGGTGCTGCTGAACCAGCTCGACGAGCTGCTGTGTCAGGAGGTCTTCCTGATTATCGCCCAGCTCGGCGCTATCAACAAGGTATATTTTATCCACGCCGTGGGCAATCAGGCCATTGACGTCATCGACTTCGTGGCCGAAACAGACGGCGCTCAGTTCCACCCCCAGGGCATCAGCCAGTTCTCTCGCCCTGCCTAAAAGCTCGTAGGCAACGTTCTTGATTTGACCGTTCCTCTGCTCGGCGAATACCCAGATGCCGCTATAATCCTCGTTACCCATACCCTTGCCTTTATAGGAACCCATCATCCTTCAGCCGACTGATAAGACAATCAACCTGGTCTTCCACGTCTCCCTGAAATATCTCGCCCCGGCAGACCCGCTGCGGCGAGAATATCCTGACGACCCGGGTAAAAGAGCCGGACAGGCCGACCTTGTCCGGGTCCGCATTTAACTCTTCAACTCCCCAGACCGGAATGGAGGCGCTTTTCGACCGCGCTATGCCGCGCAGCGAGGGCAGGCGCGGCGTGTTTATCTCCTTGACCACGGTAAGCACGGTAGGAAGAGAACTTTCCATAATTTCGTACCCGTCTTCCACCATGCGCCGGACGCGCATTTCGCCATCGGCTACCTCCTCTATCTGGCTGACATAGGCGATAAACGGCAAAGCCAGCATCTCGGCGAGCTGGGGGCCAACCTGCCCGGTGTCACCATCCAGCGTCTGCCGACCGCAGATGATAAGGTCATACTTCTCCAGTTTACGAAGCGCCATAAAGAGGGTGCAGGAGGTCGCCCAAGTATCGGCGCCGGCAAATGCCGGGTCGCTCAACAGAATACCCTCGTCGGCACCCAGGGAGATGGCTTCCTTCAGGGCGGTTTCCGCCTGCGGCGGCCCCATGCTGATAGCGGTTACTTTGCCGCCAAATCTCTCCCTCAGTCGGACGCCTTCCTCAATGGCATAGGTGTCAAAAGGGTTGATGATGTTCTCAATGCCCTGACGTATCAGAGTGTTGGTCTCGGGGTCAATTTTTACCTGCGTGGTGCCGGGAACCTGTTTCAGACAGACGACGACGTTCATTCCGTCCTTGCCTTCCGCTTCCTCAGTTCCACGGCAATGGCGTTGCGCAAAATTTGATTGGCGCCTTCATATATCTGGGTGATTTTGGCATCCCGCATCATTTTCTCGACGGGGTAGTCCTTCATATAGCCGGTGCCGCCGCAGACCTGCACCGCGTCCGTGGTCACTTTCATCGCCACGTCCGAGGCAAAGACTTTGGCCATGGCTGATTCTTCGGTGATTTTCCGGGCGCCGCTGTCCACCGTCCGCGCCGCGGCATATACCAGCGCCCGGGCCGCTTCCACCTGAATGGCCATCTCTGCCAGCATGTCCTGCACCACCGGCAGGGAGATAATCGGCTGGCCGAACTGGATACGCTGCTGGGCATAGTCCACCGCCGCCTCCAGCGCCCCCTGTGCGATGCCCACCGCCTGCGCCCCAATGCCCGGCCGTGAGCGGTCGAAGAGGCGCATCGCCTGGATAAACCCCATGCCCTCCCTGCCGATGAGGTTCTCCTCCGGCACGAGACAGTTGCGGAAGATGAGCTCCCTCGTGACCGAGGCCCGGATACCCATTTTTTTCTCCTCCTTGCCGAAGGTGAAGCCCGATGTGCCTTTCTCGACGAGGATAGCACTGGCACCGCGGGCACCCCTGGACGGGTCGGTCAGAACAATAACCGTGTAAAGCTCGGCCTCACCGGCGTTGGTGATGAACTGCTTGGTGCCGTTGAGCCGATAGCCGCCTTCAACTTTTTCCGCGGTCATCCTGATGGCGCTGGCATCGCTGCCCGCCGTGGCCTCGCTGATGGCGAAGGCGGTCAATTTTTTACCGGCAGCAATATCGGGAAGATACCTTTTTTTCTGTTCCTCAGTGCCATACTCTATCAGGGTGTAGGAGCCAAGGGCATTCACCGCGTAGGTGGCCGCCACGCCGCCGCATACCCGGCTCAACTCCTCCACCACCAGGCACAGTTCCAGACAGCCGCCGCCCAGTCCTTCATATTCCTCCGGGACAAAAACGCGGAACATATCGGCATCCGCTAGGTCCCTGATGATTGCCCAGGGGAACTCTTCTTTCTCATCCAGCTCGGCGCGGACCGGCAGGACTCTCTCCTCGGCAATCTTCCGGGCCAGACTTTTGATTGTCTTTTGCTCTTCAGTCAGAAAATATTCCAAGGAAAGGCTCCTTTCTCATCCAAGCGGCACCATAAGCTGATAAAAATCAAGTAAAATTATAGGTAAAGCCCTGGCTGGCGTCAAGGCAGGAGCCTGACATCCATCTTGACAAGGGCCGTTGTGACGGCTATACTACCGATTGCCGATTATATAAGGGCCATTAGTCTATTATCTATTATAAAGGGGGTGAATCCGGTGGCGGCCAAGGCATTTGTATTGATTGAGACAGAGGTGGGTAAAACCAAAGATGTGGTTACTGCCCTTAAGAAACTGAACGGGGTTTTGTCGGTGGATACCGTAACCGGTCCTTATGACATCATTGCTATATTGCAGGGTGAAAGCCTGAATGATATTGGCGACCTGGTTACCGGCAAGATTCACCCCATTCCCGGCATATCCCGCACGGTGACCTGCCTGGCAATCTAAGCTACGCTTTCAATACCCTCAATACCTCATTAACTATCTGCTCATCAGTGGAAGCGCCCGCCGTTACTCCAATGTGACGTTTGTTTTCCAGCCAGGAAGGCTGGATTTCAGCCGCGGTTTCCACCAGATGAGTCTCCGTTACCTGAGAGCATAATTCCGCCAGACGATTGGTATTGGCGCTGTGATGCCCGCCCACCACCAGCATCAGGTCCACCTGGCCGGCCAGTTCAATGGCGGCTGCCTGGCGTCCCCTGATATCATGGCAGATGGTGTCAATAATCCGCATTTCCGAATCCCGGACAAAAACAGTGTCAATCAGTTTCTTGACGAACTCGGTGAATTGGGTTGGCACCTGCGTGGTCTGGGATAAAATTCCGATGCGGCGCGGTATCTGGTCCAGCTTGGCCAGAAATTTCTCGTCAAACGCAGCAATGCCCTTTCCCTTGGTCCAACCGAGGATACCCTTGACCTCCGGATGTTCAGCATCACCGAAGATAACCACGAAAAAGCCGGCTTCCGCCAGCCTCCGGGCCGCGGCCTGCGCTCGAAGTACGAATGGACAGGTGGTGCTGATGATCTCAATGTTGCGGGCCTTTATCGCCTCCTCAAGCTGCGGGCTTATCCCGTGAGAGCTGGTTACCACCACATCGCCGCTTATATCTTCAACGTTTTTCGCTACCTTCACGCCGATCTCCGCCAGCTTCTGCAGCACCTGCCGGTTATGCACCACCGCCCCCAGTGTTTCCACGCCGCCACGCTCTCGGGCCACCTTCTCCAGTATATCGAGAGCGCGCTTAACACCAAAGCAGAAACCTACCTTGTCCGCCTTTTCAATTGCCATCAGGCTAGCTTTTTTCGCCACCATATTGCCCCCGGTATTTTTCGGGCAACAGCTCGGCAATCTGAGCCATTATGGAACCTGTGAACTCCGCAAGCTGTTCTTTGGTCACCTTGCCGTTTACCGACGGAAGATGGAACGGACGGCCAATATTCACTGTGATCCGGGGCCGGCGCAGCCACCAGGTGGAACCGGTTATCTTTTCCGTGCCTGATATTCCCACCGGCAATATCGGGACACCGTTACGCACCGCGATAAGTGCTGGCCCGGAAAAGGCGTCTACCATCTGCGCCTCCATGCTGCGTCGCCCCTCCGGAAACACTATCAGCGCTCTGCCCCGGCCGAACCACTGCTCGGCGAAGCGCAGGGCATCACGGTTCATGCCGCCGCGCCGTATCGGAAAGGAGCCGTAGTTCTGGACGAAGTATCTCGAGACCCGGGACCGGAATAACTCCTCTTTGGCCAGGAACATCGCCTGCCGGTTGATGCTGAGACCCATTATCGGCGGGTCTGCCAGGCTGAGGTGGTTGGCCGCAACCAGCAGCGGGCCTTCCTTCGGGATATGCTCCCGGCCCAGCACCCGCCAGCGGGCAAAGAGAAAAAGAACCACCCGGGTAAAATAACGGCCTCCGTAATATATCCAGTGCATTTTTGTACTTCAATAAGAAGGCAGTAGTATCTTTCAATTATAACGGTGAGACAGGTTAAAAACAATCACCATGGGAATATGTTGATTTTTACAGAATCAGGTTCAGCAGCCCGCCCACGGAGAGGGCCACGACAATCATGATGGCGGCGGCCTTGAGCATTCCTGTTGTGCCCAGCTCCCTGAGGAGCACCACAAAGGTGGCGATGCAGGGGAAGAACATGGCCAGCACCACGCTGCCCACCACCAGCTGTCCCGAGGTCAATGCCAGAGGCGCCAGCATACCGATAGCCACATCCTTGCGCAGGAAGCCTATCGCCAGCGCCACCACCGCTTCCTTGGGTAAACCCAGCAGGCCGGTTACCACCGGTGCCGTGAAATCGGCGATGACATCGAAGAAGCCGACGGCATACAGTATGTTCATCACCAGCACAGCGCCCAAAATGATAGGTATGGCTTCATGCAGGAAACCGTGAACCCGGAGCCACAGCTTCTGCAGCACGGTCCGCCAGGGCGGTATACGATAGGGCGGTATCTCAATTAACAGCTCGGGGCTGAACCCCTTCACCACACGGTTGAGAACGAAGCCGAGAACCACCCAGACCACAAACAGGGTCCCGTAGACCATGGCAACGTATTGAATCCCGCGCTGTCCCACCAGACCGAAGACCATTGCCTGCAGCGCCGCACAGGGCACTGCGATGGAGATGAGTGTGGCCGCGATGAACCTCTCCCGTTTGCTTTCCAGTATCCTGGTCGCCAGAATCGCCGGCACATTGCAGCCCAGCCCCAGCAGCGTGGGGATAATGGCGTAGCCGTGCAGTCCCAGGCGGTGCATAATGGTATCCATAAGAACGGCCAGCCGCGGCAGGTAACCGATGTCCTCAAGCAGGCCAAGCACAAGATAGAAAGAAACGATATAGGGTAGTACCATGGCAAAAGGAACGTAGAGGCCGGTGGTCAGCAGTCCGAATGACTCGATGTAGTTGACCTCGCCGGCCGCAATATTGCCGAGCAATATGTCATGGAGGATGCCGGAGCCGCCCAGAAGGTTGCTCAAAAACAGGACTACCGGCGTCCAGAGATATTCAAATATAGGGTCCAGAACATAGGTAATCAGGCTCTCGCCGATGAAGCGTATGCCGAGGAACGTGCCCACCAGAACCACCGCTGCGATAATTATGCCGGTAAAAGGCCGGACGCTGGCGTCCTCCAGGCGTTCCAGCCAGGTATGGTGACGGTGGGTGACCTGCTGTACCTGTTCGGTAATGCTGCCGATGGCGGCCCACCGCTCGTCGTGGCTAATTGGCGGCCGCCTGGGCGCTCTGGCTGCAGGAATGCTTTCCACCAGCTCCTTGATTCCCTGGCCGCTCACCGCCACCGTGGGAATAACGGGAACGCCGAGCAACTCCTCAAGTCGCTTTAAATCAATGTGGATGCCACGGTGGCCGACATCGTCCCACATGTTAAGGGCGACAACCATCGGGATGTCCTTCTCCAGTAACTGGAGGGTCAAGTTGAGGTTTCTCTCCAGGTTGGTGGCATCGATAACATTGATGACCACGTCGCCTGTTGCCAGCATCTGCAGGGCGATTTCCTCCGCCTCACAGCTTGGCTCCAAGCCATAGGTGCCGGGGACATCGATCACCTCCGCCATCTCCTCCCCGACTTTCATCAATCCATGTGTGTAGCCCACCGTGGTTCCCGGATAGTTAGAGGCGATAACCCGCACGCCGGTCAGCCGTGAGAAAACCACGCTCTTGCCCACATTGGGGTTTCCCATGAGGAGGATTTTCCTTAAGTCTCTCTTTCCGCCCCGGCGCTTTCTAACGTTGGTTTTCACACCATGACACGCCATTCCCCCTCCTCCATCACTGCTCAAGCTCAACCAGAATCCTGCTTGCCATGCCAAATCCGACGGCCAGCCGTGTACCGCCCACCTGCACCGTTACCGGTCCCCGCATCAGCATCGAGCTTAACTTGGTAATTTTTCTGCCCGGCCTGATGCCCAGAGCGCTGAGGCGGCCCACCAGTCCCACCCCTCCATCTACCCCCACCACCCGGCCACTCTGGCCGGGATACATCTGACTTAAATTCAACCGCTTCGTTACCGTCATATTTCACCTTTTCTATGGAACAATGATGTCACCGCCGGCGTGCTCGACGACACCGGTCACAGTAGCCGGCGACACTTATTTCCACTTCATTAATATCAAAGCCTTTCATTTCCGGCACTGCCTTTTTCAGGTAGCGGGATAATGGATAGCTGAATTCAATCACCCGGCCACAGCCAAGGCACACCAGATGATGATGCTCCCGGGCCGGTTTCGCCTCATAGTGGTGATGGTTTTCCCCAAAATGCAGCTCGTCTACCATATCCAGCTCTTTCAGCATATGCAGGGTGCGATAAACCGTGGAAAGGCTGAGGCGTGACTCCCTCTCGCGGGCACGACGGAATATCTCATCGGCATCAAGATGCCCCCGCCCCTGACGGATGATGTCCATGACCAAGGCGCGCTGAGGGGTAAATCTCTTCCCGGCATCATTCAGTTTTCTGCGGCTAGAGTTCATCTTAATGCTACCCGAATACATTAATGCAATTGCAAATCATTTGCAATAATAATTATATATTATATTCTTTTTCCTGTCAACAAGAACATTTAACGGCGGTCATCGCCTTCTGAGCAATACCGAGGCCCAGCCGATAATGATGATGGCGATGATTATGGCCGCCGCCGAATTTACCAGCAGCATGGCTGGTGCTCCCCAGAAGCTGGCACCGGCGCCGGTGAGCAGGTTGCCCAGTGGCAGCGTGCCTACGGCAAAGGCACGGGCGCCGGAAATCCGTCCCCGCATTTCCTCCACTGACCACATCATCAGCAGCGACTGGATAAGCGCCATGCTCATTCCCTGATTCAATCCAGTCATAACCAGAAGAAACAGCGACAGGGAAAAGAGACGTGAGAAGGCAAAAATCATCAAGATGGCCGGCCAGGCAATGGTTACTATAACCAGCAGCCGGCCCCGGTTAATTGAATCCGGCAGTATGGCGACCAGCAAAGGGCCAAGGGTATTGCCGAGCCCGATTGCCGCCATAAGCTGTCCATAGCCAGTTACCTCGGTGTGCAGCACATCGCGGGCAAATACCGGGATTAAGGTAAACCAGTACGGGAAAACAAAGAGATTTACCAGAGCGGCGATAAGTATCAGTGCCGAAAGAGAGCGGTCTTTTCTTATATAGTGGAAGCCCGCCATCAGGTTCCGCCATATTGATTCCCGGGCCACTGGCCCCGGCAGAGATTCGATTTTCATTGGCAAGAGGGCTAGAAATGACAGGCAGAAACTACCGGCAATCAAGGCGAAGCAGCCGCTGGCCCCGATAACCTCGAGCAGGCTCCCTCCGAGGAGCGGCCCCAGTATGGTGGTGCTGCCCTGTGACACAAATAAAAGGGAAATCGCCGCGACCACATGCTGCCTCTTGACGATATCGGCCGCCGCAGCATGCCGGGTGGAGTAATCAAAGGTATATGACACGCCACCGACCAGAGTAAACAGAAAGAGATGCCAGACCTCCAAGCTTGAGGTAAGAAACAGGGCCATGATAGTCAGAGCGCCAAGAGCATAAACCGCCTGCACTGTAATCAGAATCTGGCGTCTGCTGAACCGGTCAGCAATAGCGCCGCAGAAAGGTCCCAGCAGCATGGAAACAAAGCGGCAGGTGCCCAGCAATCCGACCATAAAAGGGGAATCGGTCAGCTCCAGAACCAGCCAGGCACCGACCACGGTCTCCATCCAGCGGCCGATATAGGTGCCCAGCGAAGAGAGGAAAAGAAGGCGGTATTGCGGATAGTGCCAGGCGGATAGGAAAAGGTGGTGTTCCGTGGTAGAGGCTTCTGATTCAGGCAATATCACCCTCCACAGGCTTCAGCCCCCTATCCTGCTTTTGATTTCAGGCATGGCAGCCTGTGCCGCCACCTCCCCTAGCTTTATGCACTCACGGGCTCGGTGAAACTCCGCCGCCCCGATATGTACCACGTCAGGCTCAATCACAACGTCAGCTTTCTCCAGGCTTGACCTCACCAACGAATAGGCGCCGATGTGTATGGATTGAACCAAAACGTGGATGATATTCGGCTCCCGGGTGCTTTTTGGGCTTTTCTTAACTGGCGGGTGAAAACGGTCAAGCACGCCGGGGATGACATTGACAGCAATGATAAAATCGGCGCCCATTTCCTGAACCAGGTTCACCGGCACCGGGTTGGTCAGGCGGCCATCCACCAGGTATCTGCCTCCCCGTTTTACCAAGGTAAATACGCCGGGGATGGACATGCTGGCCCTGACTGCCTCTATCACGGAACCTCGGCCGAGCACGACCGCCTCCCCGGTATCGATATCAGTCGCGGTGCAGGCGAAGGGAATCCGCAGGTCACTGAATTTCACATTGCCACCAAGAAACTGGACCAGCTGGTCGCTGATTTTTCTCCCCTTGATGAGGCCGGTCCTGGGCAGGGCGGGATCGATGAAGCGGGTTAACCGGCCCTTTGACAGCGCCGTAACCTGCTCCTTTATCTGCGCCGCGTTTTTATGACGGGCGTAGAGGGCACCGACAATGGCGCCAGCACTCGTGCCCGCAATCAGGTCAACTGGAATGCCCTCTCTCTCCAGGACATTGAGGACGCCGATGTGCGCCAGTCCCCGTGCCGCACCGCCACCCAGCGCCAGGCCAATCTTCTTCCCCATCAGCTCAAGCTCTCCTCAAAAACCAAGGATGGAAATGGATAAATTTGCCCTGGTAAAAGAGCAGGACCATAACGCCCAGGACAAGCATCATGACATCGATATATAGCGCGCCAGCAACGGACAAGCTGTACTCTGCCCAGCTCTCCGCAGCGCCAAAACAACCGCAGGGCTTATCCCCCAGCCCCTGAGCAAGCAGTATGCCGTTATTGACAATCAAGCCCACGATAAGCGCCAGTCCCAGGGAAGCTACCAGCCTGGCGGCAATTCCAGCGATGAGGAGCACGCCAATTACTATCTCGATGTAAGACAGCCAGCGGAAGATAAACTTATCCACCACCGTGGGCAGAAATTCCGGGAAAACGAAAATAACAAAAGATTCCGTCTGGTTGAGCGTTTTCCCCAGACCAGCGGCCAGAAAAATGAGGCCCAGGATGATGCCAGCGCCTACGACTAACCAGTTAAGACGTGTCATGATACAATTCAGTCCAATCGTTTGTACTCCCTGCGGCAGGCCAACCCCCTCACCCCCACAGCTCTTCGATGTCCTTCTCCGCCTGTTTCCCGCCCTCTCCCTTTCCAGCGGCGAGAAATTCCTGATAGGACTGCGGCGAGCCGTACTCCCGCGTTCTGATGACCACCGGCATGGGTACAGCATGTCCGAAAATGAGCGCCTGCTGCTTTGACTCCAGCCGGGACAGCACCGATTTCAAAGCGCCTTTGCCGGAGACGCCGGCGAGGACGCTGTCAATGTCTCTCTCGTTATCGAGCAGGCAGGTGACTTTGGTGCCCATTTGGGACATCACCTCGGTGTCAATGCCGCTGGGACGCTGATCAATGACCAGCAGGGTCACATTGTATTTCCTCATCTCGCGGGCGATGGTGCCGAAAATGGTGCGGCCGGCAACCTCCGGATTGAGGAAGCGGTGTGCTTCCTCAATGGTGATGACCAGCGGCGTGGGCTTGACCGTAGCCTCACCCATCGCCTTCTCCATCCGCTCGCGGTACTGGGCATGGATGCGCCGCGTCAGCAGGTTGGCCACCAGAATGTAGGCAGTGATGTCCGTGTAGCGGCCGAACTCAAGGACCACGTTTATCCCCCGGTCAAGGTATTCCAGAATGCGTGTTACAGCATTGTCCGGCGCCTGTGGCTCGATAAAGGGGAGGCGGCCCACCGTGGCCAGACCCCTTTTCAAATTCTGGAAGGTGCTCTCGTGGATGGATAGCTCTTTCAGTAGCTCGTTTGTCTCCTCGGAATCGGGCAGGTCAGCAGCCTGCCGCAGCCAGTCCCGGCCAAAACGGCGCCGCAGCTGGTAGATGGCCTCCACCGCCGGCTCGGTCAGGTTCAGGGTCTGGCGCAAAAGTGCCATGTCCTCCGGCTCAATCTCATCATAGCCTATCTTCACGACGAAGTCGGTGCTCACCTTTCTCCGCCGCGAGCTTTCCTCATCAAGGGTGAACACGGCCACTTTTGACGGGAAAAGCTGTTTCAGCGCCTTGACTGACTTTCCCCCCTCGCTCGTCCCCGCCCAGCCGTACTCGTTGTGCATGTCGAAAATCAGATTCACCGCCGCGCTCTTCTGCAGCATGCCGATGAGCAGGATGCGGGTGAGAAACGTTTTGCCGGTGCCGCTCTTGCCGAAGATGCCGTTGGAGCGCTTGACCAGCTCCGGCAGGTCGAGGCATATCTTGGTCTCCATATCCAGCGGCGTGCCGACGTAAAATCTCTTTTCGTCCTCGCCGCCGAAGACGAGCTCCACATCCTGTTGCGAGGCCAGATTGACCGCCGAGAAGTGGCTGGGCACCGTCTTCACCGGCTGCGGCCCCTCAATCAGGGTGTCGACGTCGCCGCCGATGGTGAGCATGGGCAGAACGTGCAGGGTGCCGTAGGTGCCCGTTCCGGAGAGCACCTCGGCGATAAAGGGGTCGGAGATATCGGGCGGGGTCAGGGTGAAGCGCGGGTCGATGACGCCCAGGCCGATATCGGTAATCATGCCGAAGAACCTCTGCCTCTGCCCCTCGATGGTGACGTATCTGCCCACCGCCATGTCCTCCACCGATACGCCGCCGTCCAGCTTAACCTCAACGCCGCTCTCCAGCGAGCCGGAGACCACAAGGCCCAGCCTGTCCGTCATTTCAGCCTCCCCAGAATTGCCCGGAACTGGTTATATTGCCCGCCGAGCATAATAGATAGTTCCTTGCCCGCCGCCACCAGAAAAGCGTGGGGGTCTTCCTGCGCTCCACTCATCAGGCGCAGCGCGGCGGGCACAATCTCCTCCCTGGCCACGGGCAGACTGGCGTTCACCAGCAAGGTTAGAAAGGCCAGCGACCGCCCGAACTCCCGCACTTCATCGGGCGGGCAGGCATGGACAAAGCTGTGGATGCGTGCCGGGTTGGGCGGCAGATATTGATAGATGTTTTCTCCCGCCTTATGCCCCACCACCAGCACGCTGAACTCGCTGCGGAGCAATTTGGAGAGCTGGGGGCTGGACTGGTAGATGGCCTCCTCGCTGGCTTCATCTCTGCCGCGAGCGATGGGCCGCCGCCCCGGCTCCAAGCTGCCGGTGGTGGCATGATAGACGATGCCGTAGATGTCCAGCTCGCCGTTTTTGGTCTTCACCAGGCTGCCCAGAGGCGGCAGCTCATAAAGCTCGTAACACTGCGCTACAAAGCCCGCGGTGCTGGCCTCAATAATTTCCCCGACTCTTTCAGATGTTTCAGCCATAAATGATGAACCTCACCCCCTTAATCCCCCTCTCTATGGATTAAACACCATGTCATATGCGCTAGCTGTGTTACGTTCTATCTCCAGCGGAATATTAGCCGTTATATCGAAACTATAACCTTCCGAAGACTTCTTTGGAAGAATCGTCGCATAAAGGTCGAGGAGCTCGGCAAAATTCGCTCTCAGTTCGTCAGAAGCAATGTCTAACTCACCGACTATGGCTCCTCTCCAGTATGCCGTCAGCTTTTCAAAGGTAGCCCTGTCCGGTGGTGACGGCTCGCCACTAAACTCCTCCAGCCTCTTTAGCTGTCCATTCAATATACCCTCTTCGGACCTGAGTTGTCTATGTGCAGCCAACAATTCTTCATCGGTTATTATGCCCTCAGCTTGCTGCTAGGAGTGCGGATATTAATTTTGACAGCTCAAATCTCTCCCGTACTGGTTTCTTCGTCATAGAAGAACTATATTGGAACGACTATCTTTATTAAACACCTTTCAGGCAATTAGTCAAGGGAAAAACGAGGCTGTTTCGGCACTGAAAAAACTCAAATACCTTTTGGGTATACCGAAAGATAAGTCCTATTATCTTTTAGGGTGATAACTAAAAACGGAAATATGAGGACGACTTGTGATATCATAGTAAGTTTGAAAGGTTAGTTGGGGGCAAAATGAACGCGGTTTTGTTTGATCTTGATGGGCTTCTGCTGGATACTGAGAGAATCGCCCTATCCACATTTGTTGACTCATGCAGAGAATTTGGCTTCGATCCTGACCTGAGAGTCTACTACAAATGTATTGGCACAACGTCTTCTAGGACCAAAGAAATACTCACGGATGGGTATGGCAAGACCTTACCCTTAGATTCTATTTATGAACTTTGGAGTGAGAAGTATCAGGAAGAGACATCAGATAAGCCTATCCCTTTGAAAGCAGGAGCCCTAAGTTTGCTGCGGTACTTAGAGAAAGAAGGGGTGAAAAAAGCCATTGTTACCTCGACAGGCCAAGAGAGTGCGCGAAGATGGCTCGCCAATACTGAGATCCTGCATTTTTTCGATTTTGTTCTGGGAGGCGATCAAATATCAAATGGTAAACCGAATCCCGAAATATACCTAACGGCGTGTCACAAATTGGATGAAAAGCCTCCCAATTGCCTGGCACTGGAGGATTCTGACAATGGTGTCCTAGCAGCCTTGAACGCAGGTCTAGTGGTTATTCAGGTTCCGGATCTCATCCAACCTTCCGCCGATGTGAGAGCTCTAGGACATAGAATCGCGAAGTCATTGGTTGAGGTTGAAAAAATCTTAAGAACGATGTGACCGGCCAAGCGAGTCGCGATTGAGCAGAATAGCATCTATCTTCCGCGACGCCTTTCTTGTGGCGATTCCTCCTTGACGGTCAGCTTTACTAAGCGTTAAGATAACCACACGGTTATTGATATAGCTACTGCGGAATACAATCTCCAGTCAGATAATGCCTATCGTTCATGGTAAACTTGAAAAAGGAGGAAAATTGGAATACTTTAATCTTTCAGGAAAGGTTGCCATAGTAACTGGCGGCAACCGAGGAATTGGCTTTAGTATCGCAAAGGGCATGGCAGGTGCTGGAGCGGACGTCATCATTGCTAACCGGAAAGCTGCCGAAGGCCAGAAAGCCGCGGACGCCATTAAAAAGGAGAGCTTAAAGGCAGCCGCCGTTCCCGTTGATGTAACCAGCATCCCCTCGATTTATGAAATGGTCTCAAAAGTAATCAGAGATTTTGGGAAAATAGATATTTTGGTCAATAACGCTGCCGTTATCACCAGGAAACCGGCTGAAGAGTATCCAGAGGAAGAATGGGACCGTTTAATGAACACCAATTTGAAGGGAGTTTTCTACTGTTGTCAGGCCGTAGGAAGAGAAATGATTAAAAACAAAAAAGGGAAAATAATCAACGTCTCTTCCAATATCTCAGCCAGAGTACAAGTGATTCGGGCAGCTTATGCAGCCTCCAAAGCCGGGTTGAATCATTTAACCCGTTCCCTTGCTTATGAGTGGGGAAAGTACAATATTAATGTTAATGCCCTGGCGCCAACAGTTACCATTACTGATATAAATCGAAAGTATTTTACAGAAGAACACCCCGAGGAATTACAAAAGTATATTGAGCAGACTCCTATGGGCAGAATTGCCGAACCCGATGATTACGTAGGCACTGCCATATATCTGGCTTCTGACGCGTCAAACTTCGTAACCGGTCAGGTTATATTCGTCGGTGGGGGCATAACTCTTTAGGGTAATAGGCAGCATGCCTGTCACTATTGATAAAGAGGAGATAACGGCCAATGGGAAGAGTTATTGATCTCTCGTTCACTATCAAAGAACACTGGCGCTGGCTGGCCAAATTATCCGCTATTCATACCCACAAGGACTATCATTTCTTGACACAAACCCTCAATATGAACCTGCATGGGTTCACGCATGTAGACGCTCCTCTGCACTTTCTGCCGGAAGGAATCTCCATGGAAAAAGTGCCGCTGGAGAAGTTCATGGGAGAAGCAGTGGTGGTGGATTTGTCTTATTTAGGGGAAAACGATGGCGTCACCGCACAGGATCTGGAGGAAAAAGGTGACGATGTAAAGCCCGACGACATCGTGTTACTGCGCACTGACTGGCCTCTTAAATGCGATTACATGAGTCGCGATTTCTGGGGCATAGCTCCTTACACTGCACGCGATGCCTGCGAGTGGTTAGTCCAGCGTAAGGTCAAAGCAGTTGGCTATGACTATCCACCCGATTATGTATTGAGAAAAAAACTACTAGACCCACAATACAAGGATAAGCCCGAGGAGAATACTACCCATGACGTTTTCTTCAAAGAAGGCATATTTGTCATAGAGTACTTGTGCAATCTCCATCTCATTACCAAAGAGCGGGTCAAATTAATAGCGCTGCCCCTTTTGATAGAAGGAGCAGGAGGTTCACCGGTAAGGGCGATTGCTATTGAAGAGTGAGTCCACCCGATAAACGCTGCCTACCGTGCTTTATGTTCGTTACACCATAAGGTGAACCAGGTATTTGATACAGCGATATAACCACCTTATACTATTCGCCCCGTCATGATTACAAAGCGCATCTTTGATATGTCTTCTTTTTTTATACAATTAAAAGATGCGCAACTCACTCCGGTTCAATGAACCCGTTATCTGGAAACAGGTCAATTATTTGTTATACCTTGGCCAAGATTTCGTTAATCTCTTCATCGGTGAGCTTCACGTGCTCACCTTCCGCCAGTGATGCTTCAAAATCGCTGTGAAGGTTGAAGTCAAAAGTAATATCTCCGTCAGCGGGCATCCTTTGCCCAACGAAGGACTTAGTGGCAGGCCTGATGACCACATCCGGGTTATAGTCCCAGGCTATGTCATGTTGCCACTCCGGGTGTGCGCACAGGAAAATCAGTTTACCCCGATAGCCTGATGGTACACGAAACACGTTGGGTATAACCCAGTCAATTTTCAGGCCTACTTCTTCAAGAGCTGCCACAGCGTACATTTTCAGAATCCCGGGGTCGAAGTTTATCTCTACATTACAATGGACATGGTCAGCTGGAGACTCTTCAATCAACCTGAGCCATTTTTTAAAATGGTCAGACTTGAAGTAGGCGCGTATTTCAGCTTCTTCGTGTGGTCCCACACATTTAAAATCAAACTGCTTGTAGTATTCGTCCATGAACTTTTTGCTCCAGCCCCACACGTTATCTTCCTGGACGTCTTTGTACAGCGGAGTTTTATTCAGGTCTGCGTCTGGTCGAACTTCTGCCGGTGCTATAAGCACATCGGGATTGTAGAACCAAAATAATTCATAATTGGCCAGAAACCGGTGGGTCTTGGAATCTACGGGCTGAACATTGATGAACATGCCCACGCCGGGAAGACCAGAGAATTTAATACCTCGGTCTAGGACAACGCCCTTCAGCTCATGATATTTCGTAAAAAGCTTGGATAAAGACTCGGGATGGATACTGTTTTCCACATATATGTGCATATGATACATCGGGTCATCAGTCTGGGTGAGCATATGCATAAACCTGTGCCACTGGTCTGATTTGAAATAGCCGGCGATGCTCTCCACAATATTGTTTCTTACCATTGTTCTATCTCCTTTTATCAATAAATAGTTGTGGTTTATTCACTTACTGGCACCTCTGGTCACCCCGCAACATCAAAACACGGCCTAGCGATAGACACTTTAGCCAGTTGTATTACCTCCTGTCAAGTCCACTCAATTGTAGGCAAAGTACACTCTTTCTTGTAAAGAGTGCCTAATAGGTATATACTGCCTATCAAATATATTGATAGGAGTTATCGTATGCCTATTGAAGTCACAAGGATTATCTACGCAATACTGGTATTATTGTCACTCACCACGATATATATATTGGCGTTACGCATTGTCATTAAGATATTCTCCGTATTATTCCGATTGTTGTATAAAACTGCGTGGTTTAGAAGATTACTTTTTATACTGCAAACTAAATTACAACAGGCAATTGATTATACTTCTCCATTTATTAGGCGATTGTGGAATCTTATCGAAGTACTTATTGACCCAGTATTTTACGGATATTCGATTGTTGCTGTTTACGATAGAGTGCAAGTTATCAATCAGTACGTACAAAACAATCCTCAGTACAAATTCTGGGACTTACTTGAGGCTAATATGAATTATGATTTAAGTTTTTGGCTTGCATTTACTATTATTTTTACGCTCTGGTTTTTTGTGAGAGCCAATACACATATGAGTGATAAGATATTTCAGAAGAGAGTTCTAAAGAGTCTGAATAAATTGTCAGGTGAATCTGATGAGTTAGATATAGGGAAAATCAATAAAGAAATACGGGAACACTTAAGAAAGAGGAAAGAGAAATAATATGAGCTTCATACGAGCAAAAGAAATTCCGCCTGGTTCGGGTAACTGGTATGACTACGAAGTAATGACTATCCACAAAGGTAAAAAGGTCATACAGAAGGTCATCCGTTATATTGGCAAATCCAGTTTGCGTTCTTCGCGTTCTATGCGTTCTGGTGGCAGTGTAGGTTCTTATCCGGCAGCCGTTTCGTCAGCATCAATAAGCCCTGTAGATGATGCTAAAATCCACAAAATGAAAACACCCGCCCGACAGATAGCTTCTGCTTTGGGTATGTACTATGGCGGTATGTCCCTAGATGCTATTCAACAGCAATTCAGGCAAGACTATGATACCGATATGAGTGAAAGCAATTACTGGAATTGGGTAAAGCGATTTACCAAGGAAGCTATAAAACAGACAAAGCATTTTAAGCCTGAAAATATAGGTGATACTTGGGTTGCCGATGAAACCTATATGAAGCTAGGGGATAAGACTGTTTACTTCTGGGATTTAATAGACTCAAAAACTAACTACCTTCTGGCTTCTCACGTCTCATTCAGCAGGGGAAGCAGGGAAGCAAAAGTCTTAATGAAGCTGGCAGAGCAGAGAGCGGGCAAAACGCCTAAAGTGGTAATAACCGATAAACTCAGGTCTTATGAAGTGGCGATAGAGGATGCCTTTGGTGCGGATACAAAGCATAAGCAAGGCGAGCCATTCAAGTTCAAGGTAAGTGGTACTTCCACAGCAGAGATAGAGCGGTTTCATAAGACACTGGAACAAAGAACAGACGTATTCCAGAAGTACAATGATATTGAGACTATCAGGCTTTTAACTGATGGCTGGCTAATAAACTATAACTTCTTTAAGCAGAATGAAGGATGCGGGAATATCCCGCCAGCTCAGGCAGCAAGCAGCGTAGTACCCTTCAAAGACTGGAATGATGTAGTCATACCTGAAGGCGTTCACGATATTGACTACAAAGTAAGCCTGTATCGCAGGAAATCGGTTAAAAAGGGTAAGCCTGTTTTTGATGCTACACTAACGCCTATAGAAATTGACAAGGAGAAATAATAGTTATGGATAAAAAATTGAAATCAGAGGTAGATAGAGCTATCCCAGAAGCAAACGAAATTTATGAATATATAAAGAGCAATTACGGTGACCAGCCGTGGATGGGTGATACAGAGAGGTTTATGGCTCTCACATTCCTATCTACTCGTGATTTAGTAAAACATTCCATAGTTTTAACTGGTCTTACTAGATGGCTTAGAGGGCTTACGATAGTATTAGGTGTCTTGGCTTTAGCTCAGTTGGGTGTTCTGATATATCAGATTATCTATAGAGTGCCTAATGGCTAATCAAAGATTGTACTTTGCCCAATTGTAAGTGCAGGGGACATGAATCGGAGCCGTTTCTGGCTAATAAGGTGAAAAAATGGCTGACGCGGCTTGGTGTGAAGACTTTGTTCATAGAACCGGGCAGTCCCTGGGAGAAGGTTATATTGAGTCATTTAATGGAAAGCTTCGGGATGAACTCTTGGGCCGGGAAATCTTTACGACTCTTGAGGAAGCCAAGGCCTTTGATGCCATCACTTGCTTTCTGTGTTGAAGCGTAAAAGGTGTGTTACCTCTGTTTTCTAGACTCATAAGAGCCGATATGTTTGGTAGCAGCACTAGCGTACATGACATGTTGCAAACATAGCAGGAGGGCATTGCCAGTTTCCAATCTTCTTGACATCCATCTTGAGTCTAGTACCATCTAAAGTCAACTGACCTTCAATGATGACTGAACGACATGGGCTAGCTCTCTCGGGTTTTTCATGCTGAGACTCATATATAACGTAACACGCATTGGCATTGTTCTCGATGCAATTGATCTTCCGGCCCTTTCTTGGACTTATAATGAAATACAGAGTCTTGCCGTCAAAGTGATGTTCAAGGGGCACAGCATAGGGCTTATCTCGGTCCACCAATGCAAGAACGCCTACCGGGCTGTCCTTTATAAATTTCATTACTTCTAATTCGTCCATCGCTCCAACGCCTGTTGCAGTCATAGAGTACCTCCTTCATGTGGTCAACTACTATTTGGATTTTAACACATCACAGGCAAGCGGGAACCATAATGGAATTGACGCGGAGTAGCACGTCTAAGTGCCCATCAAAATCTTGAAGCAAATTTCGCGACTATTGCTAACTGCGTACAGTGTATTTCGTCAGCGTAAATTGGGTATTACATGGCTTTTCTATGGCACATTTTATCTTTTCGTTACTCGCGATAAATCGAAAAATAAGATATGTTATATTTCATATTAAGCTTTTCGTTACCTCACTTGGTTTCTACTTTCGGTTTCCTCTTATAGTCTCCAATTATTATTCCCTTTTGGATACTCATTACTACCTATTGCACAATTGTCTATTTTGTGCGACATGCATTTTAATATTATTAAAAGTCAGGTCGTCTGCTGTCGAGTTAGGTAGTGCCACTCGACAGCGTTACGCAGTGTCACAGATTGAGACTTCCAAATAGGCTTGAGTTCCTTCGGGTTCCCGTAGGATAATCAATACGGGTGATCCTAAATAACCAATGCGGTTTTACGCTCCAATCCTAGTCTATTTGCTTCTGTACTAATCAATAAATTCAGCTTCGCATAGTGTTTACGCCTCTTCCTTAGGAAGAAGAGAGGGAGAAGAGGTTTTAGAAGGGCGGTGCCCTTCTTACTTCCCCTTTTTCTTCGGCTGCTTGGGTTTCTTGACGTTCTTTCTGCCTTTAGTGCCCATGTCTATTCCCTCCATCCTGATAATCTTACACCCACCTCGTCCTTTTGCTGAAGCTCTTGGCGGAGGTGAGGGTGGGGATTTTTTCCTCAATGCAGAGCGATTCCACCAGCTGCCAGAACTCGGCTTTATCGGCGGCGGTGACCACCGCCTGCTCGTGGGCCTCACTCAAGGCCACCGGGTAGCCCTGCCCTCGCCGGCACTGGTCCAGGGTTAAAGAATGCACCAAACCCAGCAATTCATCATTTTCCGCTGCCCAGCGCGGCATCTCCACCCGCGCCACCTCTTCCTCCAGCCTTAGGTAAAAGAAATAGATACGGTGTTCCCCATAACGCTCTTTGGTTATTTTCGACGGGCTGATAAAAAGCGCCGACCTCTCACACGGTGTCAGCACGTCCATGAACAGCTCTCGGTCGGTGACCCCGGCCACGCCCTCGCAGTCGCGGTCTTTAGGCGGCGGGCAGAAGCGGTCGCAGTCTGACACCTCATGCGGGCATATCGCCACCCGCAGCACGTTGACCACGTCGGTGCTGCGCGGGAAGCTGATGTAACTAGCCAGCGCCACTTTTTTCTCACGGTTTTGTTTTCTGATTTCTTCAAAGCAGGGCAGATACCCGTTTCCCAGCAGCGCCTCGGTGACGAAGTCAGGGTAAGCCTCCAGCCCCCAGAGAATCAAAGAGCCATCGAGCAGCGCCAGCGTAGCGCTTCCCGGCGGCTGTTCCGCCACCAGCCGGGACAGATGGCAGCATTCCTCAACAGCGCGCTTGATGCCAAGCAATGTTCCCTCTACCATCTGCTCGCGGCCGGTCGCTGCCGCCGGCTTCAGCACCAGGTCCTCATCCTCGGCGTAGAGGTGCGGTGCGCTATCCAGAAAGGCGTCCGGCTGGTCACCATACCTGAGGGCAACGGAGCCGATGTTTATCAGATAGCACCGCGTGGAGCGGTGCCGGTCGACGTCAATGTGAGAGCCATCGGTGGCGAGCACGCTGAAATCGGTGGGGGCGGGGGGTGCCGAATATCGTTTTGACAGCCCGTCCGTAAGTTCTGCCACCAGCCAGGTGGTGCGGCTGGCGGCGATTTTCCTTTTTAGCTTCTCCAGGTCAATGGCCTCGTCGCCGAGAACCTGCCGCGCATAATGAAACCGCTGCTGTCTTTCGGTGCGCCCTTCCTTCAGCCGAGCCACCATAAGGCTCGCCTGCGAGGCTATCTTGGTTAAATCCAGTGACACTCCTTCTCCTCTAGCGCCAAGTATAATCCATCGCAGGTGCTAACTCAAGCCAATGGGACACCGTCAAACGGGTGTGATATGATAATAAAGAGGTTGGCATGCTTCCGATTCTGCTGAGCGTTGTCGTCATCTCCTCCTCCGGGGTTATGATGCCCGGCCCTATGCTCGCCGTTACGCTGGCGAAAAGCTATAAGTCGCCATGGACAGGAGCCTGGCTGTCTCTCGGCCACGCCGTGATTGAAGTCCCTCTAATCCTGCTCATCTACTTTGGCTTTGCTCACTTCTTTCAGGTCAATGTCGTACGCCTGGCGCTGAGCGTGGCCGGCAGCGGCATGATAATATGGATGGGCGTGAGCATGTTCCGCGCCCGCGGCGAGGTTGCCCAAAAAGGAAAGGATCTGCCCTACAACGCCTTCACCGCCGGCATCCTGACCAGCGTCTTCAACCCCTTCTTCGTGGTCTGGTGGGCGACTCTCGGCAGCATGCTTATCATGCGCATCCTTGATTTCGGCACGGTTGGCATCATCCTCTTCACCATTGTGCACTGGCTGTGCGACCTCGTCTGGCTGACACTGATATCCAACGTAATCTACCGGACGCATGCCTTCTGGAACCGTCGCGTGCAGGAGTGGCTTTTCATCACCGGCAGCCTGCTGCTTATTGGCTTCGGCATCTGGTTCCTGGTATCGGGCATTCAGCTAGTAATATAAAGAGGAGCGGCAATGAACGTCGGTTACGTTTACGATGAAGTCTACCTGAAGCATGAAACCGGCTACCACCCGGAAAATGCCCAGCGCCTTGAAGCCATTATGGCTCACCTTGAGGAAACGAGATGCATAGAGCATTTGATACCGGTCAAGCCCCGCCCGGCCACCGTCAGGGAGCTGACCTATGTCCACCAGGCATCATATGTCTCCCGTATTCAGGAGGCGGCGCTGAAAGGCGGCGGCTGGCTTGATGCCGACACGGTCATGTCACCGGACTCTTACGATGCCGCGCTGTACGCTGCCGGCGGCGCTATTGAAGCCACCGATGCCGTTATCAGCGGCCGGGTGAACAGCGCCTTCGCCCTAGTCAGACCCCCCGGGCACCACGCCACCGCACTGGCAGCCATGGGTTTCTGCCTTTTCAACAATATTGCCATCGCCGCCTGGCATGCCCTGAAGGAATACAAGCTGGGAAAGGTCGCCATCATTGATTTTGATGTGCATCACGGCAACGGCACTCAGGAAGCCTTTTACAGCCACCCGCAGGTTCTCTACGTTTCCACCCACCAGTACCCTCACTATCCGGGCACCGGGACCATCGGCGAGACCGGGAGCGGTCCTGCCGAGGGCAGCAAAGTCAATATACCCCTGCCCAGCGGCTCGGGCGATGACGAATACCGGCAGGCTTTTGAGCAAATCATCGTGCCGGCCACCCGGCGCTTCCGCCCCGAGCTTATTCTGGTGTCCGCCGGCTATGACCCGCACTGGAAAGACCGCCTGGCCATGATGGAGGTCAGCACGGCCGGCTTCGCGGAGATGGTGAGGTATATTAAAAGCCTGGCTGACGAGCTTTGCGATGGCAAAATTGTGATGACCCTTGAGGGTGGCTATAACCTGAAAGCTTTGGCGACATCAGTAAAGGCCACCTTCGATGTGCTGCTCGGCAATGCCGATATCGAAGACCCCCTGGGACAACCGGAGCGCCGCTGGGCATCACCGGACATCACCGACCTGCTCAGGACAATAAAAGAAAGACACAAAATCGCCTGAATTCATTCATTTTATAGTTTTACACTGCCATATGAAAAGCAATCCGGCAGAGGAGAGGACAGCCATGAAAAAGATAGTGCTGATTGTTCTAGTCTGTTTACTGGTGAGCAGCCTGCTGGCCTTTCTGGCCAATTACCTGATATATACGCCCATGATGGAAAGCAATGCGACACTGATAAACAATCAGTATGACGAGATAACCAGGCTGACGCAATTCAATAACGACCTGAAACAGACTCTGGCCACTCAGGAATACACGATATCCTCACAACAAGCCCAGATTGCGAGCCTGCAGGATGAACTGGAGAAAGCTGAAGCTTCGATAAGCTACCTGGAGGATGAATTGCTTAAATGCGAAACGAAAAACAAATAATATGTTTTTAACCAGCCAACGGTATAATGAGCTGTGTCTAAAAAGAAAGGAGTGATAAGAGCTATGTCCAGATATAACCGGGATATAAGGGAAGACATCACCTCCAGGGTATTGAATGAGGGCGCGGAGTATCGCAGCTGAAGCCGCCGGGTTCTGCACGGCGTGCAGAAATATCTACCATTCATTACCGATGATATCGTCCAGGCCGGAGTGGCCCTTGCCGGCGGCGGTGCCAACTCCGTCATCGGTTCCTGCGGGGCTTTTTCCGGGGGGCTTATGGTGTTGAGCGCCAGGTTTAGCCCTCGCTCGGACACTCTGTCAGACAAGGAGCGGGAGCAACTGGCCTATGCCCGCGGCAAGTTCGCCCAGTTTCGTGATTGGTTCATTGCCGAGTTCGGCAGTGTCGCCTGCCGCGATGTCCAGCTCAAAGTGCTGGGCCGGGTCTTTAACATCACGGACGACCAGGAATTTCAGGAGTTTATGGAATACCAGAAGCAATCGGGCAGGTACTGCCGCGAGGTCTACCTGAAAGCGGCCCTCAAGGTGTCCGAAATAATCTCGGCCGAGAAATAGCCAGGGGAAGGTGATTAACTAACCGCAGCCACATTCCACACGCATTATACGCCACCCGCCTCAAGGCCTGTCTTTGCGCAGACCGGGCGGGATGGGACATTGCTCACATCTTTCGTCGCAGGGCTCAACGTGAATGGTCACGCTGGCCTGATTTAGCTTGTTCTTGATGTCCTGCTCCAGGTGGTCGCACATTCTGTGTGCATCTTCCAGACTGATATTTTTGGGCATTACCAGGTGCAGGTCAACGTAACGCTGGCTCCCTGCCTTTCGGGTGCGTAGTTTGTGATAATCAACCAACTCGCCAACGTGCTCTATGATGGCGTCCCTTATAACATTCTCCTCGGTTTCCGGCAACTTGGTGTCCATCAGACCGCCAAATGACTTCCGCAGCACTTCATAAGCGGATTTGAAAATAATCAGGGAGACCAGCAACGCAATTATCGGGTCAAGGATGACCAGACCGGTGAAGCGGATGATAATCAGGCCCACCAGCACCCCCGCCGCCGAATAAACATCAGCGGCAATGTTATGGGCATTGGCTTCCAATGCCAGCGAATCGGCCGTCCTTGCCACCTTCAGCAGATATCTCGACAGGAAAACGCTGACGATAACGGAAACCAACATCACCGCGATGCCAGCCTCCGTCATTTCCAGAGTTGTGCCGTTAATAATCCGGCGTATCGCGGAAAATATAATCAGGCCACCAGCAACAAAAATCAGCACCGCCTGCACCACGGCGGCGATGTTCTCCACCTTGCCATGGCCAAACGGGTGCTTTTCATCGGCGGGCCTGGCGGCGACAACAATGGCCAGAAAGGTAATGGTAATGGCGAATAAATCGAGAAAGCTGTCCGCCGCCTGGGCCAGAACACTGATGCTCCCGGTGATGACCCCCACGGCCACCTTGAAGGCTATCAGCCCGATGACGGCACCAAGAGCAATCTTGGCGGCACTGCTTCTGGTGGCAAACATCTCTCCTCACCTATTTGCTGGCTCTTGCCCACGCAAAAGGCAGCCAGCTGATGAACCGTCGCCACTCCTTCTTGTCCCAGACCACCAGCAGCGTGGGGGCGATGCAAATGGAACTGAATGTTCCGGCAATGATGCCGATGATAAGGACGATGACCAGGTTCTGAATCGTGGCGCCGACAAAGAACAGAAGCGCCAGGACTACAATCAGCGTGGTGAGGCTGGTATTGACCGAACGGCCGAGGGTTTCCACTAGGCTATTGTTGACCACTGTTTCAAAATCGGCACTTATATCCAGGCGCAGGTTTTCCCGTATCCGGTCGAAGATGACCACCGTATTGTTCACGCTGTAGCCTATCACTGCCAGGATACCGGTGATGAACATCATATTTACCTGCCAGTTTAGTATACCGCCGAGGATGGAAAAAACTCCCAGTGCCACCAGCGCATCGTGAACCAAGGCGATGATGGCACAGGTGCCGTAGTGGAAAGGTCTGGGCATGCGGCGGAACGCCCAGGTAACGTAAAGCAGGATGCCCACCGCCGCTACCGCCACGGCGATAACTGCCGTCCGTACCGTCTCGGTAGCAATCATCGGCGATACCGAGGAGAACTCGGGTTCGGTAAGCTCTCCAAACCTAGCCTCCAATCCGGTTTCGAGGGCTGCTTTGCCCTCCGGGGTTAATTCCGCAGTACGTATCAGGTAGTCGCCGGCACCGGTACGCTGTATGATCACGTTATCGTGACCCAAGTCAGCCAGCGCCACCTTCAGTTCATCCTGCGCCACGTCCTGTTCGAAATCAACGGTAAGCAGTGAACCACTGCTGAACTCAATCCCCGTTTTCAGGCCAAAGGTCAGCAGTGAGATTATCCCGATGATGATGACCACTCCCGAGATTAAAAAGAACTGAAACCTTCTGCCGACGATATCAAACATTTCTTTTACTCACCCATACGCTGAAAAGATGCGTCCTTTTCGACAGCGGACCGCCGACAAACAGGCGCAGCAGGGTGCGGGTTACCACGATGGCGGAAAACATGCTCACCACGACACCGATGAACAGGGTTACCGCGAAGCCGGCTACCGGTGCGCCACCGACGATGCTGTTGCCCACCCAGATGAGAATAATGCAGACAATGATGGTGGTAATATTGCTATCCCGGATGGCGGTCCAGGCGCGGTTGAAGCCAGCTTCGATAGCCGCCCCGAGCGTACGCCCGGTGCGTATTTCCTCCTTCATCCGCTCAAAGATGAGCACGTTGGCATCCACCGCCATGCCGATGGAGAGAATAAAGCCGCCCAGGCCGGCCAGGGTCAGGGTTATCGGCCAGAGCTTGAATACGGCCAGCACGATAACACCGTAAAAAGCCAAGGCCAGGCAGGCCAGTAATCCGGAAACGCGGTAGTACGCAATCATGAAGAGCATCACCAGAATAATGCCGATGATGCCCGCCTTCACGCTCATATCAATAAAATCGGCGCCCAGAATGGGGGAGACGGTCTGGTCGTAAATCGGGGTCAGCGGCAGCGGAATGCGCCCGGCATTGAGCAACTGGGACAGTTCCTGCGCCTCATTCAGGCTCAGGCCCTCGATCTGCCCACTTTCCGAAATCTTGGAGCGGACGATCGGGGCAATCGGTTCGCCGTCATCACCAAGCAGAGGTTCCCCACTCAGGTAAATGCCGAGCGGCTCTCCGATAAGGCGCCCGGTAACCTCCTCGGAAATTTTCCTCCCCTCGCTGTTCCACTCAAAGATAAGCAGTACTTCACCAAATTGACCGGTGGTAACATAGGTATTCTCCCTGAAATAAGAGCTATTGAGTTCCTTTTCCTGTCCGTCGATGACGGCGGTTGCCGGCACCCATTTCTCTTCCCCGTCTTCAATCTTCAGCTCGCGGAACTCGATGAGTGCCGTCTGGCCAATCAAGTTCTTGGCCTTATCGGCCTCGCTGATGCCCGGCAGCTCCACTAGGATGCGGTCGGCACCCTGCTTCTGTATCACCGGCTCGGTTACGCCGAGGATATTGATGCGCCGCTCAATGACGGCAACGGCACCGTCAATAGCCTCGCCCTCGCTCCCTGGCTCAATATCCGAGAAATCGGCCAAGTAGACCATGTGGATGCCGCCCCGCAGGTCGAGGCCCAGGCGCATTGCCTCCCTACCCCACAGCGGATAGATGAGGGCGATAATGGCAAAGGCGAAAAGGGCCATGACTATGGACAAAGTAATCAGGTTTCTCGTTGTCATTGCTCTATAAAGTCACTTCTTTTCTGACAAACGGATATTTAGAGTGTTCTCAATATAATTTAAAGCTTCTTCTCTCGTGCTTATTTCTCCCGCCGCCTGTGCTTCGCGCACTGCCTCAAGTATCTCCGCGAAGCGCGGCCCCGGACTTAAGCCGAATATATCAATTAAATCGTGACCATCAACCAGCTTCGGCGGCGGTGCCAGCTTCTCTTCCTCCGCATGCTTGGCCAGCACGTAAGACATAACTTCCGCGTGCTCCCGCCAGTGAGCCAGGTCCAGATTCTTTCCCCTCGCCGCCAGGTGGTCAGCCAGACTGAAGAAAAGGGTGTCAATGCCGACTTCTCCGGTATCGCGGAAGTAACGGTAGATGGCCCGGGGGGTCGGCAGCCCCTCCTGGCTCATCTGTGTCGGCCGGAGGTGATGCCTCACCATCAGTTCCACAAGTTTTGTTTCCCTCTTGCTGAACCTCAGCCTCTCCATAATATCGGTTACGGCGAGGGCGCCTTCCCTAGCATGACCCAGAAAGCGCGTCCGTCCGCTCTCTTCAACCGTTCTGGTCTTTGGTTTGGCAATATCGTGTAGCAGTGCCACCAGCCGCAGCAGTGACTTCCGGGTGCTGCCGTGGCCGACTTCTCGCGAGAAGTGCTGCGCCAGCTCTTCCGACCAAGGAGCAGCTTCCATGACTTCCGGGCCAGCGTAATCCCAGTCTCCCTCCCGGAGCAGAAAATCGACCGCCTTCACCGTGCGCAACGAGTGCTCGAAGACGTCCCAGTAATGCTCCTTGGGTTGCGTAACCCCTTTTGTCTGCGCCAGCTCGGGGAATATTTCGCCCAGCAGGCCCAGCTCTTCAAGGTGCTCAAGGTGCTGACCACCATGTGGTAAGACCAGCAGCCGGAGCAACTCTTCCCTCACCCTCTCCCCGGCCACACTGCCGATAAGATGATCATACTTCCGGATGAGCGCCTCCGTCTCGCCATGTATGGTAAAAGAAAGTTCCGCCGCCAGACGCACCGCTCGAAGCAGGCGTACCGGGTCCGCAGGAAAGGCCGACGCGCTTATCGCTCTGATAATGCTATCATTGAGGTCCTGCTCCCCGTGTAATGGGTCGATGAGCATCGGAGATTCTGGACGACGGAGCAGCTCTGCCAGTTCAATGGCCATGGCATCTATGGTGAAGTCCCGCCGCGCCATATCCTGCTCAATGCCGTCCTCAATGGTGGAAAAATCGAGTTCCCATTTTCTATCGGCAACACTGAGCACCACCCGGCCCACCTCGTTTTCTTCGTCAAGGGGAAAGTATCTGCCGCCCAGGCCGGCAGCTATTTCGGAGGTCACTGCCAGCGCATTTCCGGCAACGGCGATGTCAATGTCTTCCACATCGCGGCCAAGCAGAATATCGCGCACCATCCCCCCGGCGAGGTAAGCGGTTATCCCCCGGTCTGCAAGATGCTGGTGAATTCTGGTCAGCAGGGAAAGAACGTCCGGTGCAATGGATATTTTCACTTCCCGTGTCACTGAAGAGCACATCCGTTTCACTATACTTGAAGCAGCGCATTTTATCAAGTCTGGCTGGCTTGACGCTGGCCTTTGAAGTTGGTTAAGATGGGCCGATGGTAGGCAGGCGCTCTGGGCTTTCTTATGCTTGGATAATAGTCGGTATCGTCATCATCAGCATGACGCTCATCTATGGCATCCGGCATTCCTTCGCGGTCTTTTTCCCTCCCATTCTGGAGGAATTCGGCTGGAGTCGAGGCGATACCGCCTTTATACTTTCCTTGAACCTGATTGTCTACGGCTCCCTGGCACCCATCACCGGCAGTCTCGGAGACCGCTGGAAACCGCGCCGTGTCATGCCCATCGGCCTCATCATTCTAGGCCTAGCAACGACGGGATGTGCCTTTGCCCGTGAGCTCTGGCATTTCTACCTGCTTCTCGGCGTTGCCGCCGCCATCGGAATGGCCTGCTCCGGCTGGCCTCTGCTGGCCCCGGCACTGGCAAACTGGTTTAGCCGAAAGCGCGGACTAGCCATGGGACTGGCACAGATGGGAGCCGGGCTCAGTTTCACCTACGGTATGTACGCCGAGTTCGTCATAGAGCAGCTGGGCTGGCGCCACGCCTACTTTGTGCTGGCAGGCACGCTAGGTGCCGTGCTGCTGCCGCTCTATCTCCTCTTCTTCCACTTCCGGCCGGAAAGCAAAGGGCTGAAACCCTACGGAGCCGATGAACTGGTGATGGCCGGGGATGAAGTACCTGAGGTGCCCGAGGTCAACCATGCCGTATCACACGACTGGACACTCCAGCAGGCAATGGGCACCTATCAGCTCTGGTTGCTTATGCTCACCTATTTCCTCTTCTGGGGCATCGGCACCTATATGGTAATCACGCATCAGGTTAAATTCGCCATAGATGTGGGTTACAGCAGCACCTTTGCCGCCTCCATCTTCGCCATCTACGGCATTGCCCAGATAGGAGGAAACCTGTCCGCCGGCATATCGGACCGGATTGGCCGGGAGATGACAGTTACGCTCGCCAGCACACTGATGCTCTGCGCCCTGATAGCTCTGGTTTCCGTCAACGATACTTCCCGGCCGTGGCTTCTCTATATCTACGCCATCTGCTTTGGCTACGGAGGTGGCTTTTTCACCCCCACCATGACCGCTGGTGCCGCTGATATCTTCCACGGCAAGCACTTTGGCGCCATCGCCGGCATACTGCTGACCGGTATGGGCATCGGGGGGGTTATCGGCCCTTGGCTGGGCGGTTACATACACGATATCACCGGAAGCTACACCAGCGCCTTTTTCCTCTGCATGGGTGCCTTCGTCCTCGCCTGCACCTCTTTCTGGATTGCCGCGCCGAGAAACGCGGACAGGCTGAATGTTAAAATAAGAAAAACGCGTACACCGTTCGATTAATGTCGCTGCCATGTTATTCAAAAGGGATAAGCCCATGGACGAACGGACTCTAGACCATCTGGCCGAAAGTGCCGCTGACCTGATTTTCAGGTCGAAGAAAATAGTGGCCTTCACCGGCGCCGGTGTCAGCACCGAATCAGGCATACCCGATTTCCGCAGCCCGGGCGGTATCTGGGACCGTTTTGACCCCGACGATTTCACTTATCAGAAGTTCGTCGGTAGTGCCGATGCCAGGCGAAAACAGTGGCAGTTGCTCTGGAAGGATCGCCTGACGGAGACGGTGCAGCCAAACCCCGCCCACTACGCCATTGCCGAACTGGACAGACGGGGCAAGCTCGACTGCGTCATTACCCAGAATGTGGACAGTCTGCACCAAACCGCCGGCGTCCCCGATGATAAGGTTCTGGAACTGCATGGCAGTATGAGAAGGGTGCTCTGCCTGCAATGCGGTCGGAGATACCCCATGGCGGAGATAAAAAAGAGGCTGTATGACGGCGAGGAAGTCCCCGGCTGCGAAGCATGTCACGGCATACTGAAACCGGATGTCGTTCTTTTCGGCGAGGCATTGCCGGATGCGGTATTTTCTGAAGCGGCTTTCCGCGCCGAGCACTGTGACCTTTTTATCGTCGTCGGCTCTAGCCTGGTGGTCTATCCGGCGGCACAGCTCCCAGCCTATGCTGCCGATTCCGGTGCTACGCTAATTATCATAAACCTGAGTGAAACGCCCATGGACAGGCAGGCAAGCATACTCATCAGGGCCAAAGCCGGGGAGGCTATGACACGAATCATGCAGAAGCTGGCCAAAAAGATGAACGGTTGAATTGATATCGCTCTTCAACTATAATTTAGTGGCTCGTAAATGCAACGAGGTTTAATGCTCTGGCAATGAAATTCGAACTTGCCCGCAAGGTATTATCCGGGGATACTATCGCCGCCGCCAAGCTTATCAGCGGCATTGCCGACGAAGTGCCCGGCGCCTTAGCCGAAATGAACCAAATCTATCCCCATACCGGAAAGGCGTATATCATCGGCGTTACTGGGGCACCGGGTGCCGGCAAGAGCACGCTGACGGGCAACCTTATCAGTCACTTTCGCCAGGAGGGCAAGTCCGTAGGCGTTATCGCCATTGACCCGACGAGCGCCTTTACCGGTGGGGCGTTGCTGGGCGACCGAATCCGGATGCAGCAGCACGGCGAGGATAAGGACGTCTTCATCCGGAGTCTGGCAACGCGCGGTTTGCAGGGCGGTCTGGCCAAGGCCACCATCGGGACAACCCATATTATGGACGCGATGGGCAAGGATATCATTCTGGTGGAGACCGTAGGCTCGGGGCAGATAGAAATAGATATCACCAAGGTGGCCGATACCACGCTGTTCGTCATGACGCCAGGGGCAGGAGACGCCATTCAGATGATGAAGGCGGGCATCCTGGAAGCCACCGATATCTTTGTCATCAACAAGGCGGACAAGAGCGGTGCTGACATTATAAAAAGCGACCTCCAGTCCATGCTCTCGATGAGGAACCAGCTTCCCGATGAATGGCAGCCCGGCATCATCCTAACCGAAGCCATATATGACAAAGGCACTGCGGAACTGGCCGCCGAGATAGCCAGGCACCGGGAATACCTGAATAAAACCGGCGAACTGAAGAAACGGAAGCAGGGCAGGCTGAAACTGGAACTGATGGAAACGGTGGAAAGGTTCGTCAGGGACTGCATCAACGGTATTGACCACGGCGACTATCTGGCCAAGCTTGTTAATGACCTGGACAAGGGGAAAACAAATCCCCAGGCGGCCGCGCAGCAGCTGGTCAGCCGACTGGCCAGCGACCTTGGCCGGATAAAAAAGGTCCGCCAATCTGGCCGCAAAATGGCATAACACGATAGCTGGGTTCACCAGCTATCGGCGTCATTAGGAGGTAGAGATGGATTTTTCCCTCACTGAAGAGCAAAAGATGCTCAAGGCAATGGTCACCGATTTTGCCAGTAAAGAGCTGGAACCAATCGCCGCCCAGATAGATGAGGAGTCCAGGTTTCCTGCGGAAAGTATTCCCAAGATGGCCGGTCTCGGGCTCCTCGGCGTCGGGTTTCCCGAGGAGTACGGAGGCAGCGGCGGCGGTGCCACCGAGTTCTGCCTGGCTATCGAAGAGGTGAGCCGCGTTTGTGCCGCCACCGGCGCCATTCTCCTGGCCAGCTCCGGGCTGGTTGGCATACCAATCTATATGCACGGCAATGAAGAGCAGAAAAAACGTTTTGTACCTCCCATCGCCAGTGGCGAAATGCTCGGCGCTTTCGCACTGACGGAGGCGGGCGCGGGCAGCGATCCCGCCTCGCTGGAGACCACCGCCGCCCGCAAGGATAACGGCTATGTCCTCAACGGCACTAAAATATTTATCACCAACGGGGCTGAAGCCGGCATTGTCCTTGTCTTCGCCACCGTTGACAAATCCCTGCGTCACAAGGGCATCGCTGCCTTCATTGTGGAAAAGGACACCCCCGGCCTTTCTGTGGGCAAGCATGAGCACAAGATGGGCATACGGGGCTCGTCAACTGTGGAACTGGTATTCGAGGACTGTTTTGTGCCCGAGGAAAATCGCCTCGGCGACGAGGGCGACGGATTCAAAATCGCCATCAACACCATAGACGCCAGCCGGGTCGTGGTCGCCGCTCAGGCGCTGGGCATCGCCCAGGGAGCCTTTGACCGTGCTCTGGCCTATGCCAAAGAGCGGCAGCAGTTCGGCCAGCCGATTATCAATTTTCAGGCGATTCAGTGGATGCTGGCTGATATGGCCACACAGATTGACGCCGCCCGGCTGCTTATCTACCGCGCCGCCTACCTGCAGGACCAGGGGCAGCCTTTCATCAAAGAAGCTTCAATGGCCAAGGTCTATGCTGCGGAAACGGCGTCGTTTGTGGCCAATAAAGCCGTCCAGATATTCGGCGGCTACGGCTACATCAAGGAATACCCCCTGGAACGCTTCCTGAGAGATGCCAAAATCACCGAAATCTACGAGGGTACATCGGAAATGCAGCGCATGACCATAGCCCGGCAGCTGATGAAGGAGGGGTAAAAGAGGGGATATTATTTCTTATCCAGCCCTTTTTCCTTTACCATCGCCTTGGTGTGCTTGCTGATCTCATCGGCTTTGGCGAGCAGCCATATCATGATTCCCAGGCAAAGCAGAAAAAATCCGATGCCGATGGGCCCTGACCAGAAAAAGAGCAGCCATAAGTTGTCCATTCTTCTCCTCCCTAATTTATTTCAGCCTAAGCCTCCAAGACAAAGGTCGGGCTGGCGCCCTCGCCAGCGGAGTACTTATCGCCGGGGAAAATTCTGGTCTCGGTCATTTTGACCCGCTTGCCTATCAGCGTTTCCATGGTGGCTTTCTCCGGATCCACGCCAGTTAAATTGCCCATTAGCCAGGGGCCCTCGTCCAGCTCAACCAGCAGAATGGTATAGGGCACTTCACTCTCGCGTCCTTCAGAGGCAACGTTGCAGGTGGTAAAGGTCTGTATCTTTCCGGCGCCTTTCAGTTCCAGAACTTCCAGATCCATACTGGCACAGCTGCGGCACACCAGCTTGGGAGGTACGGTTACGCTACCGCAATTCTGACACTTCAATCCCAGCAATTTATTCTGTTTCAGCGCCTCGCGATATTCTTTATAGGTGAGTTTATATTCCATCTTGGCCTCCAAGCATAAAGCGACTTCTATTACCAGCCCCGCTGCAGAATCAGATTGACCAGCGTGCAGCCGTCCCCACCCAGGGTGTCGGTCATGCCGATTCTGCCTCCCTCTACCTGCCGTTCCGGCTCCACCTCTTCTCTCAGCTGCTTGGCTATCTCATAGACCTGGCCGGCACCGGTGGCACCGATGGGATGCCCTTTCGCCTTGAGACCGCCGGAAGTATTGATGGCGACTTTGCCGCCGATATCGGCTTCTCCCTTGGCCCAGGCCTCGCCAGACGTACCGTAATCGAAAAAGCCGAGGCTTTCTGCGGCAATGAGGCTGGCGATGCTGAAGCAGTCGTGCAGCTCGCAGATATCGATATCTTCCGGTTTGAGGCCGGCCATTTCATAGGCCTGCTTGGCCGATAGCTCCCTGGCTCTAAGCCTAGGGAGGTACTCCTGCTGATTGGCCAGAGGACCATTGGAGGCCTGCCCGGCGCCAACCACAAATACCGGCTTGCTGGTAAGCTTTTTGGCCGTCTCTTCCGAAGCCAGCACCAGGGCAGCGGCGCCGTCGGAAAACGGGCAGCAGTCATGCAACTGCAGCGGCGTGCTCACCATGAAAGAGCTCAGCACTGCCTCCATGGTTACTTCCTTGCGCAGATGAGCCTGAGGATTGAACATGCCATATTTATAGGACTGCACGGACACGGCAGCCAGTTGCTCTTTCAGCTTGGGCAGCGGTACGCCATACTTGGCCGCATAGAGGTGTGCCAGCATGGCAAAGACCGCCGGAAAGGTGATGCCCGAGGGAAACTCATAGCGTGAATCGCTGAACATGGCGAAGGTGCGCGTGGCCAGAGGTGTTCCCATGGTGGCCGCCCTTTCTACACCACCGGCCAGGACTACATCATAGAAACCGGAGGCGACCCACATCCAGGCATCCCGTACCGCCATGCTCGCCGAAGCACAGGCACCTTCATAGCGATTGGCCGGCACGTTGAAACAGCCGATGTTTTCCGCAGCAAAGGCCTGCATTGAGCCCTGCCCTTCGGAAAAATCCCCTAGCACATTGCCCAGGTAAAGGGCCTGAATGTCCTTCGGCTTCAGGTTTGATTCCGTCAGCGCTTCCGCAGCCGCTTCGGCAAAGAGCTCGACGCTCGTCCTTTCCTGCGGACCGCTGAATTTGGTTTCCCCCACGCCAACTACGGCAACTTTACGCATGTCTTCCCTCCCGTTCCGAATCTCCGTCTAATATTAACTTACAATATTCCCGATATACCGTCAAACGTCAGGCATTGCCTTCAGGACCAGTTCCGCGATGTCCATTGCTTTCACTGATTCCCCTGCCCCCTTGGTCTGTATCCCATCCTCAAACATCTGCAAACAGTAGGGGCAGGCCGTGGCAATGACCCCGGCCTCTGTTGACAGTGCCTGCTCGGTGCGCATTTCATTGATTCGCTGACCGACCCTCTGCTCTTCCAGCCAGAGGTGCCCGCCGCCAGCGCCACAGCAGAACCCGTACTCCATATTCCTCTTCATCTCCACCAGCTTCACGCCATTGAGGCCATGCAGAATCTGCCGTGGTGCATCGAAGATACCGTTGTACCGTCCCAGATAACACGAGTCATGGTAGGTAATTACGCCAGTCATTTCCCTGCTGCCCGGCAGTTTGCCTTCCGCCATAAGAGCAGCCATCAGTTCGGTGTGGTGGACGACCTCGAAATCGCCGCCGAACTGCGGGTACTCATGTTTCAGCGTGTTGTAGCAGTGGGGGCAGCCGGTAACTATCCTCTTGATTCCGTATTTGTTTAACAGTTCGATGTTCTGCTGCGCCTGCATCTGAAACAGGTATTCGTTGCCCAGCCGGCGTGCTGGGTCGCCGCAGCACACCTCTTCTGTGCCCAGAATAGCAAATTGCACTCCAGCCCGCTTCAGTACCCTGGCGATAGCCTGAGCTACCTGAGTACTTCTTTCCTCCAGGGCCTCGGTACAGCCAACCCAGAACAGCAGGTCAATATCACTATCGTCGGCCAGCGTTTTGACCTCAAGCCCCTCTGCCCAGTCGGTGCGGCTCAGCGTTGTCCCCCGCCACGGGTGTCCCCTGGCCTCAAGGCATTTCAGAGCGCCTTCGCCGGTCTCCGGAATGGATGCCCGCTCCATCACCAAGTTTCTCCGCATCTCAATGAGCTTGACCATCGGCTCAATATATACCGGGCAGGCTTCCTGACAGGCGTAACAGGTGGTGCAATTCCAGATTTCATCCTCACCTATCACCTCGCCAATCATCTGCCCGTTATTTTCCGGATTTTTTTCCTCGGCCTTCCTTTTAAGTAAGGCCGGCGCCCGCGCCAGCAGGTGGCCTTTCAAATCTTGGATGACCTTCTTCGGGCTGAGGGGCTTGCCGCTGAGGTAGGCGGGGCAGTTGTCCTGGCAGCGCCCGCAGCGCGTGCAGGCATCAAGGTCCAGCAGGTGTTTCCAAGTGAAATTTTGAATCCGGTCAACGCCGAAGGTTTCCGTTGCCTCCAGATCAATCGGCGCCAGAGCACCGCGCGGCTCCAGGTTCCGGAAAAAGACGTTGATCGGGGACACAATGATGTGCCACAGACGGTTCCAGGCAAGCGCAACATAGATTATAGCGCCGATGGTCAGCAGGGAATGCAACCACCAGGCAATCTTATGCCACAGGAGTAGTGTCGACTGGCCCAGCCCGCTGAAGCCCAACGCCAGCAGGTAGCCGCCGGGCGACCACGCCGCCCAATCAGGGTTGGTCTTCAGCTCGGTAGCAGCAATGCGGAATCCCTCTATGACGAAGCCGCTGACCGCTATAACCAGAAGGAGCAGCAGGGCAATCAGGTCTTCCATTCGGTTGTCCAGCCGGTCCGGCTTCTGAACGTAACGGCGGTACAGGGCCAGAATGACGCCGATGATGAGCAGCAGCCCGAAGATATCGAGGGCCAGTGAGAGGCCGAGATAGACACCGCCCTGCAGAAACTCATAAAGATAATGGCTGGCGGCGACCAGCACCGTCCCGATGAACAGGACGACAAAACCGGCAAAAATCAGAAAATGAATGATTCCCGGATATAGCTCTCTGAAATGCCGTCCCCGGCTCACACCGAAGAATTTGCCATGCAACAGGAGGTGCAATATCTTATATTTGAAAAGTGCCCATATTCTTCTTCCCAGAGGGTGAAGACGGTCATCCGGCTGGCCTATTCGCCAGAGCCTCACCCGGCGATAGAAGGCGTATATAAAAATGCCGACCGCTACCGCTGCCAGCACATCGATGATAACGCCAAGTTGAATATTCCAGAATACTTCTCGAGCTGGCTCCATATCACCCCTTTCTAAGGTCGCCTATTCATCATCGCAGGCGGGTAACAGCGATAAAAATACCGAGTGCTACTGATGCCAGAGCAAGGAGTATAGGGAACAGACCAAAAGGAAGGCTGAAGAACCGACCGATTGGCAAGATTAGCGGAAAGAACAAGGCTATCAAGTAGCTTACGGCCACGCCGGCACCGGCTACTGCTGCCAGTCCCCGACCACGTTTGCGGTTGACGGCACGGCTGACCACCTCACCTATTACATAGCCGACCCCGGCGCCGAGCAGCAGGTTTAAGAAGAAGAACGGCAAAAATTGGCTAATCACTCCCCAGAGCACACCGGTGACCAGCGCCATACCCAGAGCCGTGCCGATAGCGCGCAGGTAGTATATAGTGGAGACGCGGTACGTGGGCAATTTATATAACCGGGCACATTCCGGGCACCTGGCACCCACCGGCGTCTGTACCATGCACTTGGGACATATCGGCTTGCCGCACTTGCCGCATCTAAGATTCGTTTCCACTCCGGGATGAGCTGCACACTTCATCAGTCGATCTCGCTGTCTAATTCCCCTATATCCTTTGCCTTGAAAGGCAATCGGGACATCCAAGCTTTCCGGTCCATTATATCCCGGTCAAAAAGCAAACGGTTCCAAAGCACCCTTTTTTTACTGACCGATGTAGCCTCAGTCGCCCTTGGCGCCACCAGGCGTTTTATCACCACTACCAGAAATAAAGTCAGGAAACCCAGCGTTGTCGCCACCGGTTCGTAAAAGGCGCCAACGATGGGCAACGAAGTTATACTTACCAGCACCGGCAGCGGTGAGCTGCGCAATATAATGGTGCCAACGGCAAGACAGGCGAAACAGGTGATTATCGGCCAGGGTGACATCCTGTTGATTAATGGGAGAATAAGGACAACTCCCATGGTGGTAGCGATGCCCCGTCCACCGCTGAAACGCAGAAAAACGGACCAGTTGTGCCCGGCGACTGCCGCCGCACCCACAATCAGCTGCTGGGTCACGCTCAGCCCTAGGAGATGTGCTACCCAGACCATGGCCATTCCCTTGCCTAGGTCAAAGGCACCAATCGGTATACCGAGCCTCCAGGAAGTCATCCGCCATAGGTTGCCACCACCTACCTGACCTGTGCCGTGCCGCCTGATGTCTATGCCAAGGGTGAGTTTGGCCGCAAGGTATGCAGCAGGAATAGAACCGATAAGATAGGCCGCTAGCATCAAGGCAAACCAGATAGCCATAGGCTCTCCGCAAGAATGACTTACTTTAAATAGGCTAACTTTAACATTTTTGGCTCGGCCCGTGCAATCAGCCCATCTACCGCCGCCATGGGTACTTCCACTCCGCCGATCAGGGTCTCATTGCTCTCATCCAGGCCGTGATAATCAGTGCCACCGGTAACCATCAGCCCGTGGTTTTTCGCCAGGGCAAGGAGGGCGCCAATCTCTTCGTTGGCATAACCATTGTAATAGGCTTCAATACCTGCCATCCCGGCAGCTTTCAGTTCCACAATTAAAGCTTCCGGTTCCGGGACAGTGAACGGGTGCGCCATCACGGCTACGCCACGGTTGCGCAATATCAACTGCACGGCCTCCACCGGGGTCAATTTTTCCCGCTCCACGTAGGCCGGGCCGTCACGCGCGATGTATTTGTCAAACGCTTCCTTGATGGTACCGATATATCCCTTCTCCAGCATCGCCCGCGCGATATGGGGTCGGCCAACGGCACCGCTGCCGGCGATTTCCCGAACACGTTCCCAGCTTATGTTGACTCCGAGTCCGGCGAGCTTGGCCACCATCCCCTGCGCCCGGCTTTCCCGGGAATGACGAAACCGCTCCAGCGCTGCCGCGAGCTCCTTGCTGGTGTAATCAATGAAGTAGCCCAGGATATGAACCTCGCCTCTGGGAACGTCCGTGCTCACTTCCACGCCGGGGATAAGTTGAGGCTGTTTTAGCTTCCGCGCTTCCTCAATGGCCGGTGCAATTCCGTCAATCGAGTCGTGATCGGCCAGGGCAATGACTTCCAGGCCGAGCTCCACCGCCTTGCGGACGATTTCCTGCGGTCGATGTCTTCCATCCGAGGCGGTGGAATGAATGTGCAGGTCAACCTTGCTCACGGCCTCTCCAGCTGCCGGCAGATGCGTTCTATCTTTATCGCCCGGCCACTATCCCCATCCACATCAACTAGGACGGCATTTAAAACCGGCTTCCCTTTTCCCACGGAAAGATGATGGGGCATTCCGGTGAGAAAACGCCGGATGACCGCATCCGCATCATCGCCGATGATGGAATCGGTCGGGCCGGTCATGCCGATGTCAGTTACGTAAGCGGTGCCGCCGGGCAGTATCTGCGCATCAATGGTACCAACATGGGTGTGGGTACCCAAGACGGCGCTTACCCTGCCGTCCAGATACCTTCCCATGGCCATTTTCTCCGAGGTTGCTTCGGCGTGAAAATCAACGATGACCGCCGGTGGCCTGCCTTTGGTCTCTTCCAGAAGCCTGTCCATCGCCCGGAAGGGGCAGTCGATATCATTCATGAAGGTCCGGCCCATCAGATTGACCACCATCGTCTGACCGGTGATGAGGTAGCCCCTCCCCGGCACCCCCTCGGGATAATTCAGCGGACGCAGAATCGGCATTTCGCCGTCAAGATTGGGGATGATATCTTTCTGCGCCCAGATATGGTTCCCCGAGGTCAGTACGTGAACGCCGGCCTCGATAAGCTCCCGGGCGATGGCTGCAGTCAGCCCGAAACCGCCGGCGGCATTTTCGGCGTTGGCAATCACCATATCCAGCCGGCGCTCGCGCCACAGTCGCGGCAGGACCTCAAACACGGCCTTCCGGCCGGGCTGGCCGACGATGTCACCGATTACCAGTACCAGCATCTGTGTCCCTTACTTCGCAAAGTCAACAGCCCTGGTCTCCCTAAGCACGGTTACTTTTATCTGTCCCGGGTACTCAAGGCCCTCTTCTATCTTCTTCACAATGTCCCGAGCGAGCCGCATCGAGCCCAAGTCATCGATTTCCTCCGGCTTGACCAGGATACGGATTTCCCGTCCGGCCTGAATGGCGTAGGACTTCTCCACGCCCTTGAAGTCATTGGCGATATCTTCCAGAGCTTTCATTCGCTTCAGGTAATTCTCCAGCGATTCACGCCGGGCGCCCGGTCTGGCACTGCTTATGGCATCCGCCGCCGAGATGATGAACCCCCACATGCTGACGCTCTCCGTCTCCAGATGGTGCTCAGCAATGCCCTGCACCACCTCTGGCGACTTGTCCCACTGCTTCACCAGATCAGCGCCAATCTGAGCGTGGGTACCCTCTACCTCGCGGTCAACCGCCTTGCCCAAGTCATGGAGAAGCCCCGCCCTTTTGGCGATGCCCACGTTAGCCCCCAGCTCGGAGGCGATCATACCGGCGATGTAGGCGGTCTCAATGCTGTGCTGCAAGCTGTTCTGCCCGTAGCTGGTGCGGTATTTCAGCCGGCCCAGCAGCCGGATAATCTCCGGCCTCAGTCCGTGCACGCCAACCTGATAGGCTGCCTGCTCACCAGCAGCGTTGATATCCGCCTCCACGTCTTCTTTTGCCTTGGCAACCACTTCCTCAATACGCGCCGGATGGATGCGACCGTCAAGGATTAGCTTATTTAAAGCGTTACGGGCGATCTCCCGCCGTATCGGGTCAAAACTGGAAAGCGTAACTGCCTCAGGGGTATCGTCAATAATCAGGTCAACGCCAGTCGCCTGCTCCAATGCCCTGATATTGCGTCCTTCACGGCCGATGAGCCTCCCTTTCATTTCGTCACTGGGCAGCGGCACCACGGCCACCGTGGACTCGGTAACGATCTCGGAGGCGCTGCGCTGAATCGCCTGAGAGAGGATTTCCTGAGCTTTCTCATCAGCTTCTTCTTTCAGCTTGATTTCCCACTCGCGAAGTCGCCGTGAGGTCTCCTGCTCCATCTCCACCTGCATGGCATCGATGAGCTGCTGACGCGCCTCGGCACTGGACATCCCCGAAATCAACTCAAGCTGCTTTAACTGCCTGTCTCTGAGCTCGCCAAGCTGGCCGCGGATGGACTCGATTTCCTTTTCCCTGCCGGCCAGACCGCGTTCGCGCTGCTCAACGCTTTCCAGTTTCCTGTCCAGGTTTTCTATTTTCTGGCTCAAACGGTTTTCCTGGCGCTGCAGCTCAGAACGCCGCTCGCGATATTCGGCATCAACCGATGATTTAGTCTTTCTCGCCTCTTCCTGAGCCTCATTCAACACCACTCTGGCCTCATCTCTGGCTTCGCCCAGCATTTTGGCCGCTTTGCGTTCGGCAATGCGGATCTGCCGGTTGAACATCACCCGGCGAAAGATAAAAGCCGCCATACCGCCAAAGACAACGCCAATGACAAAGGCAAAGAATATTGCCAGAATTACAATAACATCCAATCCCATTGTATCACCCCCTTCTTTTTACTTTTATTTATCGGGGGCAGCTTAAGACAGCCATGTCATTGAGTTTCACAAGGCATAAACTATCCCGAGCTATTCCCTCGTTCCTGCCATATCCTGTCCACAGTATGGCCAATGACTTCATAGTTAAAGCCCCGACGCCGTAGATAGTCACCTAGCCGGCGCCGGAAGCTCTGATAGTCAGCCGGTGTGCCCCGGCGCGTCTTCCGCAGTGCCGCCCGGTAGGCATTTTCACCATCATCTATACCAGCTACCGCTTGCTCGATGGTGCCTTCCAGTACTCCCATCCGCTTTAATTCCCGTTCGGTGAGCCACCGGCTTCTCGGGCTGAACGAGTCCCGGTTCTCCTTCCAGAACCGGGCAAAGGCCTCGTCATCTACAAGCGCCTGCTCCCTCAGCCGGGCAATGGCCGCGTCTACGGTTTCCATGGCAAAGCCGCGGCGCTGCATACGCTCCCTGATTTCAGATTCGCTGCGTGGACGGTAACTGAGGTAGCGGTAAGCCGCCCCCAGACAGCGCTGCAACTGGTCACTGCCAGTCAGTGCCTCGACTTGGTCGCTAGTCAGTTCCTGGCCTACCTGCAGGTTTTCTTTCGCCACCACTTCAGCTCCCAGGCTGAAGGCGAACCTGCCGTCCAGATATATATTTATTCTCTTCTGTTTTCTCTTCCCTTCGCGGAGGTCGGTAATCCTGCTCACCTTATTTAACCCCACAAAAAACACAGGGCTGAAGCCCATGCCTCAGCCCTGCACTTTCTACGCTATTCAGTTTTTTAATATTCCAAAATGCCCCTATTCATCGGGCATAGCAATATGAGTGGTATTGGCTGAGGCCCTTATTTTCTGTTCCATTTCCTGGGCAAGTTCTGCATTCCGCGCCAAGAATTGCTTGGCCGCTTCCCGGCCTTGCCCGAGGCGGACATCACCGTAGGAGAGAAAAGCACCAGCCTTGCTTACCAATTCCATTTCCAGACCGAGGTCGATAAGATTGCCTTCCCAGCTTATGCCGTGGTCAAACATGATATCGAATTCGGCATTGCGGAAAGGAGGGGCAACTTTATTTTTCACGACCTTGGCCCTGACGTGGCTTCCGATGGCTTCGTTTCCCTGCTTGATGGTTTCCACGCGCCTGAGCTCGATGCGTACCGAGCTGTAGAACTTGAGCGCCCTGCCGCCCGGCGTTACCTCGGGATTGCCGAAGATAATGCCGACCTTTTCCCGGAGCTGGTTGATGAAGATGACCGCCGTTCCGGAGCGGCCAATGGCCGCTGCCAGCTTGCGCAGAGCCTGTGACATCAGACGCGCCTGCAGACCCACCTGCGGCTCCCCCATATCCCCCTCTATTTCGGCCCGGGGGACCAGCGCCGCCACGCTGTCAATGACGATGGCATCAATGGCGCTGCTCCTCACCAGCGCCTCGCAGATTTCCAGCGCCTGCTCCCCGGTATCCGGCTGGGAGATGAGCAGTTCCTCAACATTAACACCGCAATTCGCCGCATAGGATGGGTCTAAGGCATGTTCAGCATCAATATAGGCAGCCATACCGCCGCGTTTCTGTGATTCCGCAATGATGTGCTGGGCAAGGGTGGTCTTCCCGGATGCCTCCGGACCGAATATCTCCGTGATCCGACCCCTGGGAATGCCGCCCACGCCCAAGGCCAAATCTAGAGCCAGCGAGCCACTGGAAATAGCTTCCACGGGCGGTATCCCCGCAGACTTCCCCAGCTTCATAATGGAGCCTTTGCCGAACCTTTTCTCGATCTGGCCAATCGTTAGCTCTAGGGCCTTCTCTCTTTCGGTAATCATCTGCCTCTTTTACATAATAGCAGACAATGTTAAGCAAAACAAGAGAAAAAGCTATCATAGATATATGCGAAATAAAAAAGATTCAGATAATATGGACAAATAATTATGAGGAGCTATAATGAATGACAATTGTACCTTGATATGAGTCAAGGAGGAAGAAATGTGTGAATTCTGTCATAAGCATGGAGAAGGCAAGAAGTGGTATCTGCAGGCCAAGAACTACTCAGAGGACCTGTTGAGTGACCTGAGACGGCGCAACTTCATTGCCGATTTTTTCTCAAAGCCGGAAGACCTTACGGAAAATGTGGGGAAGCTGGAAAAACTGAGCCGGGCACCGTCTTTCGTGAGAAACGTGCTAACGCCGTATATATCAGGCAGGCAGAAGAAAATACACTTTGGCCAGGTCCTGCCCATGGAGGACGTTGAACGCATTTTCGGTTTCGTCAGCTCCATTGTCCGGGTGGCATGTATCTGCCGTCAGGCCAATCTGGGCACGGAGCAGCGTTACTGCTATGGAATCAGCATGGCGCCGCAGGGGGGAGAGATGCGGAAAATAATAGAGGAAATTGACGCCAGTTACCTGACGGGGCCGGATTCGGTCGGCCTGGAAACACTTACCAAAAAAGAAGCTCTGGATAGCTTCCGCCAGCATGAGAAGGAAGGCCTCTGCCATAGCGTATGGACCTTCATCACCCCATTCATCGGGGGTATCTGCAACTGTGACCGCTCAGACTGCGACGCGATGCGCGCCACAGTGACGTACGGCGTGCCGCTCATGTTCCGCGCCGAGTACGTGGCGGAGGTGAACCCGGAACTGTACAACGGGTGCCGCCAGTGTATGCGTGTCTGCCAGTTCGGCGCCATAGGCTACAGCGCGGCGTATAAAAAAGTGGTAATTGACCCGCGGCGCTGTTACGGCTGTGGCGTTTGCCGCGCCAGCTGCACCAAGGATGCCATCACGCTTCACGACCGCGCCAGCGTACCCGTAGCAGCCAATATATGGTAACTCTGATAAGAGAGCGCCCTTCTTAAAACTCCGGTACCGGGGGCAGGGAGCGCTTGTGAGTGCTATTTGCCATCATTGACTCGATCTTTCTCCGTACTTCATCAGGGACTGTGCCGGAAAGAATAAAACCATCAAGTGCCTCGTAGCTTACGCCCATCTCGGCCTCATCGGTCTGCCCCTCCCACAGCCCCGCCGAGGGGGGCTTGTCAATAATCTCCCCGGGAATGTCCAGATACCGGGCCAGCTCTCTTACCTGTCCCTTGACCATATTGCCCAGGGGCATGATGTCCACACCGCCATCTCCGTATTTGGTGAAGTAGCCGATGGCGACCTCGCTGCGGTTGCTCGAGCCGGCGACAATGTATCTGAGCTGATTGGCAATGTAGTAAAGCGTGACCATCCGCAACCTTGGCTTCAGGTTGGCCTGTGCCAGGTGCCGGAGAGAAGTATCAGATTTGAAAGCGGGCAACGCTTTAAGCAAAGCTGAATAAATGTCATCAAGAACCACCTCGACCGTGGGAAGAGCGAATTTCTCAGCCACCGCCTGGGCATGCGCCTTATCGTCAGGGTGGCTGTGGCAGGGCATCATCACGCCCAGTGTGCTCTCCGGAAATGCCCGCTGGCACAACGCCGCCACCACCGCAGAGTCAATGCCGCCGCTCATCCCCACCACCACTCCCAGGCATCCTCTGGCCGTTACCTCTTCCCTTATCCACGAAACCAGCTTATCGGCTAAAGCCTCGATATCCATGAATACCTCCGTGGTGGTTCTGCGTTATCGCCAGTATACTACGGCACGGTGGAGTGGTCAAAGCAGCGGTATACTTTTTACTCCCGTTATTATATACTCGACACGGGAGGTGATGGTATGTCTCTAAGCCACCGTGAAAGGGTGCTCAAAGCGTTGCGCCACCAAGAACCGGACCGGGTTCCCATTGACCTGGGCAGCACCAACAACAGCAGCATTCACATCAAAGGCTATCAGCAGCTTAAAGCACACTTTGGTGTGAAGGACGAGGACGTAATCATCCACCGGATGATGCAGACGGCGGCCGTGCATGAAAAAATCCTGCAGGCCCTGGATATTGACCTCCGCTACGTGGCCTTCGGCGCCTCTGACAGCAAACCGGATAAGCCGTTCGGTGAGGACGGATATGAGGACGAATGGGGTGTCCTCCGCCGCATGCCGTCAACCTCTCTGTACTATGACCTGGTCAAGTCGCCTCTTGCCGGGGCCATAACAGTTCAGGATATTGTTAATTACCCGGTGCCTGACCCCACCGACCCCGGCTATACCCGGGGAGTCAGGGATAAGCTTAAGCACTATAAAGAGAACACCGATTACGCCGTGGTGCTGCGTCTGCCATCGGTATTCGTGCATACCACGCAGTACCTGCGCGGTTTTGAGGACTGGTTCACCGACCTCGCCGCCGATAAGAAGCTGGCCGGCGCTCTGTTTGACCTCGTCTCTGACCAGACCACTGCCCTGGCTGCGGAACTTCTGAAAATCGGCGGTGACCTTGTTGACATCGTGGTGACCAGCGACGATATGGGATTCCAGAACGGGCCCATCGTCTCCCCGGAGCTTTACCGGGAGCTGTTAAAGCCGCGCCACAAGAAATTCTTTGACACCATCAAAAAGCATACCTCGGCCTTTGTTCACTTCCACTGCTGTGGCTCCATCCACAAGCTGCTGCCTGACCTGATCGACATCGGCGTTGACGTGATTCATCCGGTGCAGGTTGCGGCCAGAGACATGGACTCCAGCAAGCTGGTCGCTGACTTCGGCGACCGCCTGAGCTTCTGGGGCGGCATAGACACCCAGTTCGTGCTGCCCAAGGGAAGCCCCGACGACGTCAAAGCGGAAGTAAAACGGCGTATCAGGGACCTTGCTCCCGACGGCGGCTATATACTGGGAGCGGTACATAACATCCAGCCGGACGTGCCGGTGGAGAACATCCTCGCCATGTATGAGGCCGCCAAAGATTACGGCCGGTACCCGATTTCTCCGGACTGAATTGACCGGAAGGCCAGGAAGCGGTAAACTTTATACGGGAGTAGCAAAATGCCCATTTACGAATACACCTGCTCCGATTGCGAGCTTACCTTCGAGTTGATGCGCCCAATCAGCGAGGCGGACAAAGAGGCTCCCTGCCCGCACTGCCACAATCAGGCCCGCCGCATCATGTCCGCCTGCGTTGCCCTTTCCCGGAACAGCAGCGGGGAAACGTCCCGAGTCTCCGGCACCGGCACCTCATGCGCTACCTGCGGCGCCAGCAGCTGCGCTACCTGCGGTCATTAACGAGGAGGCAGACGCATAATGACCGTCCCCACCCGGACCGGCATTGCCCACCTCCCCCTCCACCCGGGCAAGGCACCACCCTGGCTATTCCAGCGCATGGTGAAACTGGCGCGGGAAATCACGCTGGCCATTATTACGGATTTCGGTCCGGAAGAGATGCTGCACCGGCTCTCCCACCCCTACTGGTTCCAGTCGCTGGGCTGCGTGCTGGGCTTTGACTGGCACAGCAGCGGGGTTACCACCACTCTCTGCGGCGCGGTCAAGGAAGCGGTGCGGGGCTTGGAGCGGGACATCGGATTTTACGTGGCCGGAGGCAAGGGAAAGACCTCCCGCCAGACCCCGAACGAACTGGAAAGGTGGGGGGACCGGCTTTCCCTGAACCCTCAGCCACTGGTCTATGCCAGCCGTATGTCGGCCAAGGTGGACAGTGCCGCCGTGCAGGATGGCTATCAGCTCTACCACCATACGTTCTTCTTCACCAGCAACGGCCACTGGGCGGTGGTGCAGCAGGGCATGAATGAAGCCAACCGTTACGCCCGGCGCTATCACTGGCTGGGGGAAGTGGTCCAGAGCTTCGTCAACGAGCCGCATTCAGCGGTGCTCTCCGAAGCCAGGGCACAGGCGCTCAACCTGGTGGCCGGCGAAAGCGACCCGGCACGTACCACCATCACCGGCATCGCCACGGAAGAGAAGCCGGAGAAAACGTTAGCGGAACTGAAAACCCTGAAAACGCTATCCCTCCCCACCCGCCACCAGATATTAGTTGATGACCTCCACCCCGACAGCCTGAGCCGGATTCTGCTGAGCACCTACGAGCGCCAGCCGGAAGATTTCGAGCGGCTGCTGGGGCTTTCCGGCGTCGGCGCCAAGACCCTGCGGGCGCTGAGCCTCATCTCCGAGCTGGTATACGGGGTTGCCCCCAGCTACCGTGACCCCGCCCGCTACACTTTCGCTCACGGCGGCAAGGACGGCATCCCCTACCCTGTGGATAGAAAGACCTATGACCAGAGTATTGAGCTGCTCTCCAGCGCTATAAGAAAAGCCAGATTAGGGCTGAGCGAGAAAAATGCGGCATTAAATCGGCTGCAGCGCATAACTATAAAATATTAGGGAGGACTAAAAAATGGAGAAAAAAGAACCCCAGGCTACCCAGGAGGAATACGGCAAGTACATTGTTCGCTATGCCGATGTCCCCACCATAGAACTGGCGCCCGGTATCAAGGCGCAAATCGTATCTGCGGAAAGGATTACCCTCAGTTTTGCCAGCGCCGAGCCGAACGCCCAGCTTTCTCCACACCGCCACGAACATGAACAGATGCTGCTGGTCCTGGAAGGCTCCGTCGATTTTGTAATCGAGGGCAAACAATACCACATTGAGAAAGGCGATGTCGTCATTTTGCCATCGAACACGGAACACGGGGCGTATTTTACTGGCCAAGGTGCCCGTGTTATCGATGTCTTTTCCCCGCCCAGGCAGGACTTTGTAGCGAGACTGGAAGAGGCCAGGAAGAGCCAGCAGGCCTGATTCCAGTCAACCGCATTCCGCACGCCAGAGCTTGAAGCTATTGACATTTATAGTATTATATAAGTGCTATAATTAATTTCGGCAAATGGCAGGTAATTACATACCTGAGTCAAGGAGGTGAGCATCATGAGCGTACAGGTTGGGAAACCAGCTCCGGACTTCACCGCCAAGGCGTACCACAAGGGCGCCGCCAGGGAAGTCAAACTCTCCGATTATCGCGGCCGATGGGTTATGCTCTGCTTCTACCCAGCTGACTTCACTTGCGTCTGACCGACGGAACTGGCGGCAGTTGCCGTTAAGTATGCGGAATTTCAGGAACTGGGGGTTGATGTCCTCTCCATCAGCGTTGACAGCAATTTTTCGCACAAGGTCTGGCAGGAAGTTGAGCTCTCCAAGATGGTCAAAGGCGGCATCCCCTATCCCATGCTCTCCGACCCGGGAGGCAAGATTGGCACGCTCTACGGCGTGTACGACGAGGAGAAGGGAGTGGACGTGCGCGGCCGTTTCCTTATTGACCCGGATGGCGCGGTCCAGGCTATGGAGGTTCTAACGCCCCCCGTAGGCCGCAACGTTGCCGAGGTGCTGCGCCAGCTGAGAGCCTTCCAGCATCATCAGAAGACCGGTGAACTCATGCCCTCCGGATGGCAGCCAGGCAAGCCAACGCTCCCGCCCGAGAGCGAGACATTAACGCGGGCCGGCCATGTCTGGGAGGTCTGGAAAACGGATTACGCATTTTAAAAATCAGAATATCTTATGCGCCAAGGAGGTTAATACGCCGGGATTGACTGCAGCCCTCTGACCACGTCATTCAGGTCATTGAAGGGCATGTATTTGAGGCTTTTCTCCCGGCAGTGCCTGAGCAGGTCATCGCGGGCAAAAACATAGTTGGCCAGACTGGCAGGCAAGATATCTGAATACCCATCGCCAATGTAAGCCACGCGGTAGCCCTGACCGAGATGCCGCTCAACATAGGCCCTCTTGAAGTTCTCGACCATCGGCTGCCCATCGGGGCCAACATAGATAATATTGAGCCCATCAGGATTAAATTCAGTATGCGCGGCGAATACGTCGATATCCCTGACGCCGATATGTTTCAGAATAGCATCGATATAAAATTTCAGTCCGTTGCTGACGATAACGAATTCAAAACCCCTTGCCGAACAGTGCGCCAGCAGTTCATGAAAACCGGGACGAATGCTCACCCTGTTGCCGGTGAACAGATAATCGAGCATGGTCGCCTCATCCGCTTTTATCATGCTGAAAGCCCTCTGGCTGAAGACGCCTACCGGTATCCTGTGCTCCCGGTATTCCTGTAAAATCTGCCGCCAGTCGCCATCGGCAAAGGCATCGAGGAGCATAAAGCTGACATCAAACTCGGCGATGGTGTTGTCAAAATCACATTGCACCAGCGTTTTGGCTACAGTGGAATTCATGATTTCTCCTGCGTCATGGAAAATTTTGCGGGCTCGGCTGCACGGTAAATGGTCAGCAGCGTTCCCCATACAAGATACCATTAAAGCGACGTGGAAGTCTATGCACCGAGGTGCTAGAATGAAATCGAGCGTTAGACATCATGGCAACCAACTACATTATTGGTACCTCCGGCTGGCACTACGAGCACTGGCGCGCTACTTTTTACCCGCCGAAGCTGGCTAAATCAAGCTGGCTGGAATTTTATGCCCGTCATTTCCACACCGTTGAGCTCAACGCCAGCTTTTATCGGCTGCCCTCGGAAGATGCCTTCAAAACCTGGCACCGGTCGACGCCTCCGGATTTTACCTTCGCCGTTAAGGTGAGCCGGTTCATCACCCATATCAAGCGCCTCAGGAACGCCGAGGAGCCGCTGCATAACTTCCTGGAAAGGGCGCAGATTCTGGGAGAAAAGCTTGGCCCCCTTCTCTACCAGCTTCCGCCCGGCCTGCACCGCGATGACGAAGTGCTGGAGTCGTTTCTCGCTCAACTGCCGCATGGCTGGCGCCACGCTTTCGAGTTCCGGCACGGGTCGTGGCTTGATGATGAAGTCTTCCAAATCCTGCGCCAGCACAACGTCGGTCTCTGCGTCTTTGACATGCCCAAGCTCACCTGCCCGCTGGTCGCCACCGCCGATTTCGCCTACATCAGGTTTCACGGAAGCGATGCGCTGTACTCCAGCAATTACTCCGATGAAGAACTCGCCGACTGGGCGAAGAAGATAACGCAAATGGCCGATACACTGAAGACGGTTTATATTTACTTCAACAATGACATCGAGGGATTTGCGCTGAACAATGCCAGGACCATCCGTACCTATCTGCAAGCCAAATAATACCGTAAGGAGATAAGATTGACCGATAATTCTTACCGGCTTTTGGTGGTTGATATTGACGGCACACTGGTAAATCGACACGGCACAATTTCAGACGAAGACAGGGAAGCCATGTTCCGGGTGCGCCAAGCAGGCGTGCAGGTCGCCCTTTCCACCGGCCGTGGCCTCCAGGCCACCATGAATATTATCAATGAGCTCTCCCTGGATAGCTACCACATTTCGTTTGACGGCGCACTGGTCAGCCACCCGAGCAACAGAGAGGAAATTTACGTCAGTCCTATCGCCAAAGAACTGGTGAGGCAGATGATTGATGTGGCGCACCGGTGCCGGGTCGACCTTGAGCTTTTCACCGTGACGCACTACTTTGTAGAGCGGGAGACGTGGTCAACCGAAGCCCACCGCGATTTCTTTGGCGTAAACTCGACTATGGTGGACTTACGTGAAATCTGGCAGCGGGAGAGAATCCTCAAGGGAGGTGTGGTACCCACCAGCCCCGAGGAAAAGGCCAGGGCCGCGGATTTCTGCAGTCAACTTGACCACCGTTTGCATCTTTCGCGGGCCAGAACACCCGCCTATCCCGGGGTCGATTTCTTCAATATCCTCGCCCCCGGCGTTTCCAAGGGAAAGGCGCTGGAAAAGCTGGCGGCCCACCTTAAAATACCTCTCCGCGAGACTATTGCCGTGGGTGATGGCACCAATGATGTCTCGCTCCTGAAAACAGCCGGCCTCGCCATCGCCATGGGGAATGCTGCCGATGAGGTAAAAGCAATCGCCGATTACGTTACCCTTGACGTTGACCACAGCGGGCTGGCGGCCGCCATGAAAGTATTCCTCTAGCCCAGAAATCGCACCAGCAGGTCGGAAAATTCACGAATTCTCTGCCGGTAGACACTGTGCCCAGAATTCTGAAAAACGCGCACCTGACAGTTGGGAATCCGCGCGGCAGCTAGGTAAGCCTGGTGAACCGGGACAATATTATCATTGGCGCCCCAGACAAGCAACGTCGGTATCAGCAATTCGGAAAGCCGGTTCACCAAGACAGTGGTCTGTCCCTTTACCGTCATCATGCTTTTCCCTATGCTCATCCTGAGGAGAGGGGGCGGGGTTATCTTTTCCAGCGGGCAATTCAATTTCCTGATCAGCCACCCTATCGCTTTGAAAATAGAGACCACGGTTTTCTTCGCAACTCGATAAAAAACGGGCAGGGACAGAATTCTGGACCAGAACGCAATCTCTCTTCCCAGGCAGAGGCTGCTGACCAGAACCAGACGTTTGATTTTATGCGGAAATCGCAGGGCATAGTTCAGGGCGATGCCACCGCCAAGGGAATGACCGATGAGGTGGAAGTGGCCCAGACCCAGACTGCGGGAGAAATCCTCCACGAAGGCGACGTATGAAGATAGCTCAAAGTCCTCAGCAATCGCTTTGCTGCGGCCAAAGCCGGGGAGGTCAGGCAGGTAGACCTGATAATACTTGGAGAGTTCAGCGGCATTTTTCAGCCAGGCAAGGCCGCTGCCACCACCGCCATGAATCACAATCAGAGGTTCGCCCTCCCCACCGGTGAGATAATGGATGTCAAGCTGCCCCACCTTAATACATTCTGGGCGCAGACCGGTCCCACTGAGATGGCTGGTAACTTCTTCAGAAAATGTATCCTGACTCATTATCACCTATTCTATTGCTGTGAAGACTATCGGCTATGCACTACCTCTTCCAATATAAAACACGGAAGTTAAAAAATTGTTAAAATCCGCCATAAAACAGGGCGGATAAATTACAAAATTATTACAAACCTGCCATCAGCCAATGGCAACAAGCTCGCACCGCTGAAATGGTCCCAAGCAAACGTATGGTATAATGAAGATGCTTGCGGTTTCCACCCAAAAAGAAAGGCGGGCGTTTTCGCCGCCTTCTTTATATTATTCTAACCGAATACGGTCTCAAATTCAAATCGCGGCTCTTTATGGAAACATGCTGAATATCATTTAAGGGGGTACGTATATGGCTAAAGTTCAAATGGGTCCCGGAACGTTTATCTACCCCATGCCCACGCTCCTTGTTGGCGCCAATGTCGATGGCAAGCCAAACTTCATGACCGTAGCCTGGGGTAACATTGCCAATGCCGAACCGCCAATGGCCACCGTGGCCATACGGTCCAGCCGCCATACCCACATCGGCATTGAGCAAAACAGGACTTTCTCCATCAATATCCCTTCCGCTGACCTGCTGAAAGAAGCCGACTATTGCGGCATTGCCTCCGGCGCCGGGGTAAACAAAGTTCAGGCCTGTCACTTCACCGTATTCTATGGCAAGCTGGGGACGGCGCCGATGATTGAGCAATGCCCCATAAACCTAGAGTGCCGCGTTATGCATTCTCTGGAACTGGGGAGCCATACGCTATATGTCGGCAGGATTGACGAGGTCCACGCCTCCAGCGACTGCTTTACCGATGGCAGGCTTGACCTGGACAAAGTGAAGCCGCTGGTCTTTTTACAAGAGCCTTTGCGGCAGTATCACGCCGTGGGGCAATTTCAGGGTAAGGCATTCAGCATTGGGCTGGAAATCAAGGGGCAAGAGCCGTCTGGCTAGGCCTGTTCCGGCTGGTATTTCTTCACCAGTTCCGGGTCATAGGCTGCCCTTCGCCCAATGCACCGTTCCCGCGGACACAGCTGACAGCTTTCAAAGCTGACCTCGGTGGGGAAAAATATCCCGGACACCGACTTGATAGGAACCATCAGGAAGCTATCGGTGAGCCTGACGCCGATGAGCTCCTCAACCTTTTCCCTGCCCCCAAAGAGGGAGAACAGCTCTTTTTGCTGCATTATTGGCCAGTCAATTTCCGCCCCGGCACCTGGTGCCATTCTGGATAATTGACCGAGAGCATATCTTTTCTTCAAGTAGTCCTCAACATATTGCCGGGCCAGGACTACCGTCGTCTCCTTGATCTGGTCAAGGTAGTATCCCTTGATGAAATCCGTGGACGGGATGTCAATCTCTTCAAGTTCCCGGCCGCAGGTAACGACGTAGGGAAATACGCGCTCCACCTTGTCCAGATTTACCCTGAGCACGCGACTGGTAAATTTGATGCCGCCGATTTCCAGCGAGTCACCATTTTTGTTCTCAACGTAGGCAACCTCATAGACCGCCTTGGGCCTGGCAATAGGACGGGCGATGTCCAGCATTTCCCGAATGTTACCCACGATATTATCGCTTCGGTTGCGGAGGCGCATCCGTTTCAAAACGGCTTCAAGATCCAGTTCGATCGGAATACTGTTCAGTACTTCCATGATGCTCCTTCCAAAAACACTGGATATATTTGATAAAGAGGATTTGCCCGGATGAAACAATGTCAGCTGTTTACGGATTTATCGCTGGCGTGCGCGGATGGCTTTGCGCACCGCTTCTTCTATCGTTTCCTCAACCTGCCGGGTGCGCTCGTATTCCAGCCTGGACAGTTCTTCCTCACAGAAACGCTCGAACAACTGTTTTCCCTGTCTCCAGCCACAGAGCCAGACCATGGCCAGCCCGAAAAGGGCCACCGGCGCTACAATTTCAACGGGGACTTGCTGAAAAAGAAGGATGATGACGATGATAAGCACAGCAAAGAGAAAGATGGCGATATTCAGGTCCCATCTGGCCGTGCGCGCTCTATCCTTTGCCCTCTGGATGGCAAGACGTTCATTCTCTTTATTCTCGCGCTCGGAAGACTTATCTGCCTGCACTTTATCACCTCTTCTACCCACCAAGCCCGACGATTCGGTATTCCTCTGTGAGGCCACTCTACCGACTCCCATTATAGCTTATTTTCCACCAATGTTCCCCCTCTGTCAAGCAAGAACATATTATATTATTGTTACAAAACAACAGGTTTCAGAGGTGAGGGGGGTTACCTTTTCCAGAAGTTGAGCAGGCGTTTCCACCAGGGTTCCCTGTCCCCTAATCCCTTGATGACAAATATATGTTCGCATTTGCCACACCGCCAGGTCTTGAACTGGGCGTTGTAATATGTCTTCGAGCTGCCGCAGCGGGGACACGTGGTGCGAATCCTGGACTCGGTTTCCTTATCCAGATTGCGCCAGTATCGGTCATACCAGCCCGGACGTGTCGGCATATCTATCTCCTTTAAATTATTTTCTTTGCTACACGTGCAACTCGATGATATCCCCATCCTGCAGAACATGGTCGCGCTTCACCATGATGCCATCGTGCTTGCCTGACCCCCACAGCCGGGCATATTTGAGCCGGGCACGAAAGTCCTTGTGCACTGCTTCCGCAGCGTCGGCCAGCGTGCTTCCCTTCGGCAAAATGATAGGGTCATTCATATCCGGCTTCTGGCCTGGAGTTTTGGTATACACGCGGATAATCCCAAGCACCTGGAAGACCTTCCGCTTCATCTCTTCCAGCCCGAACCTATCCCTGGCCGAGACATAAGCAACGGGAAGTTTCTCGCCATACCCGGTCTGTATGGCGGCAAAACCGGCATCAGCACCGGGAATGTCCGCTTTGTTGGCGGCAACCAGGACCCTCTGCTGCCTCAGGATTTCCTCGCCAGTATCCTCTGGGCTGAGGCTGATTCTCATCTGCCGCAACTGCTCGATTATCGATGCCATCTGCTCCAGGGGCGCGTTATCCAAATCAACCACAATCAGCAGGGCATCGGCCCGCCGCAGCATGGGCGGCAGCCACCACTCAATCATCTGGGGCACCAGGGGTGGGGTATCAATCAGCTGTATCTGTATGTTTTCAAAGGGCATCATGGCCGGGCTGGCGGCGTAGGTGGTGAAGGGATAGTCGGCCACGACCGGCGCAGCGTTGGTCACGCTGGCCACGAGCTGTGATTTACCGGCATTGGGCAGCCCGATGACAGCTACCTGGGCAGCCCCTTCCTTCTCAATCGCCATGGAGGTGCGCTGGGCACCGCTCTTCTTGCCCGCCTGTTGCGTCAGCTTGGCGATTCTACTTCTCAGCTCGGCACGTAGGTGGTCGGTGCCCTTATGCTTGGGCATAATCGCCAGCATCTCTTCCAGCGCGTCGATTTTCTCCGCCGGGGTCTTTGCCGCCCGGAAATTTTTCTCCGCCTCAAAATACTGCGGTGGCAAATTGGCCGGCATGCTACAGTAGCTCCTTTACCTTTCTGGCCAGCTTCTCCGTCATACCGCTGGTCGCTGCCATTTCTGCCAGCGATGCCTCCCTGATGGCCTGCACCGAGCCGAACTTTTTCAGCAGGGCACGTTTTCGTTTGGGTCCGATGCCGGGAATACCATCAAATGCCGAAATAAATGTTTCCCGGCGGTGCACCTTATGATAGTACCCCAGGGCAAAGCGATGCGCCTCATCACGAAGCCTCTGCAGCAGCTTGAGCCCTGGAGAACGGCGCGGGAGCAGGATCGGCTTTGCCTTCTGCGGTACATATATCTCCTCATTTTCCTTGGCCAGGCTGGCCACCGGCACCGATATCACACCCAGTTCGCTCATTGTTGATTGTGCAGCATTGAGCTGGCCCTTACCGCCATCGATGAGGACGAGGTCAGGGACGATAGCCCAGGTATCCGGCGTTGCCGTTTCCACCCCAAGGTGCTTGAATCTCCGCCTTAAAACTTCCCGGAGCATGGCGTAGTCATCGGCACCGGGCACCGTTTTAATCCGGAAGCGCCGGTAGTGGGCCGGCTTTGATTTACCCTTTTCGAAGACCACCATGCTCCCCACCGCCGCCTTCCCCTGAATATCGGAGATGTCATAGGCTTCCATGCGCAGTGGTGGGCGGGGCAGGTTCAGTTCCTTTTCTATTTCATTGATGGCAGCCTCCAGCTCTTTCGGTGTGGCAATCTGCCTGATTTTCAGCTGTTCCAGTCCCTGCCTGGCATTCTCGACAACAATGTCCACCAGCTGTTTTCTCTGGCCACGGCGCGGTACCTGAATGTCAACTCGACCACCTCGCCTGCCCTGCATCCAGTCTTTTAACACCACCATATCTTCGACTGGATATTGCAGCAGCAATCTGGGTGGGACGTTAGGGCTGGAGCTGTAAAACTGTTTGATGAAGCCCGTCATAATCTGTCGAGGCTCTTCATGCTGAGTACCCTGCATCACAAAACTCTCGCGCCCGGTCAGCTTGTTGTTGCGGATGAAGAAGACCTGAACGTACGCCTGGTCTCCGTCCTGGGAAAAAGCGATGACGTCCTGCTCGCCGTGAACCGCGGCGGCAATCCTCTGCCCTTCCACCACCTTATCCATTGCCTGAACCTGGTCGCGGTACAGCGCTGCCTTCTCAAAGTCCAGCGCTTCGGCGGCCCGTTTCATCTTTTCCTGAAGGTTCCTGACAATCTTATCCTGCTTGCCTTCAAGGAACATTATGACCTCTCTGATGACTTCGGCGTACTCATCCCGGCTCACGGCCCCGATGCATGGCCCGAGACACCGGCCCATATGATATTCCAGGCACGCCCGCGAATCGGTGCCGGTAATGGTCTTGGTACAATAGCGGAAGGGAAAGATGCCCTTGAGCACTCTCAGCGTCTGGCGCACTGACTTGGCACTGGCAAACGGTCCAAAATAGCGCGAGCCGTCCGGCTCCAGCCGCCGGGTAATGTGCACTCTGGGCCACTCCTCATTAAGGTTTATCTTGAGGTAGGGAAAGGACTTATCATCCTTCAGCCTGACGTTGTAGCGGGGGTGGTGGCGCTTGATGAGATTGAGCTCAAGAATCAGCGCCTCCTGCTCTGAAGACGTCACGTAGAAATCAATATCCGCCACCCGGGAGACCATCTTCAGCAGCTTGGGCGATAGCTTCTGCCCGGCACCGAAATAAGACCGGACCCGGTGGCGCAGGCTGGCCGCCTTGCCCACGTAAAGGATTGTCCCTGCAGCATCACGCAGTAGATAAACGCCGGGACTCTCCGGCAATCTATTCAGTTGTTCCTCAATCAGTACGCTCACCAAGTCCACTGCTCCCTTTAATATTTTAACACAGCCAATATGGTGGACAAAGCAAAGCGATTAACTGCAAAGGAACGCTATCCGGCGCTTTGAACACTAAACAAGCGCTTACTGTCCGCTCCCGGCACGCTTCTCCTCCGGACGCCAGATATGGGCTACCTTCATCCATACTCGCATGCCGACCAAGATAATAAATGCTATAGCCGTAAATACCCAATTCATTACATCAGGCACAGGGGAATAAACGAATAACCAGATGCTGTAGGCGATAGCCACTACTAGCGATAGAACGCCGCATGAGGTATAGATTCTATATGGCTCGGGGCTCTTTATTATTCTAGATCTTATGACACATATGAGTTGTACCATGACAAATAAGATAACCAGGCCCCAAAGGTAGCTTAATAGAGAAATATGTGCCATACTGGCAAAATACATGAGTGCAAGCAATATTATCCAAGTCACTACTAGAAATAGAACCATAGTCCGCAATATGGGTTTATCTGTATAGGGAATGTTCCTGGACCACGATACGACCCCGAACCAGGCGTCCAGAGCCACGACATACACCGGCATAAGCGCCCAGAATCTGATGCTGGTCACCTTGGGTGGGAAAAGCAATTCATTGAATTCCAGAAGACTTGAGCCAATAACGATAGCGGCTATTAGCGTAAAAAACGTCATCAGCGGCGAGTTAAGCAGGGTAACGGGCACAGCAGTGGTTTCAGATTTAGCACTCATTTCTTTTACCTCCTGACTAATTATCGGGACTTAATATTAGGCCTGTATTGATTGAATTGTCAATTGGAAAAGACCAACGTTATTATGATATTGTTAATTTGACATATTGTTTTTTTATGTTAAAATATCTAACGTTATGTTAAAATATAAGTGCGACTTCATTGCAGAGGAGGCACGGTGAAAGAAGAAATCAACAGCTTTCTGAATTATCTGACCGTGGAGAAAGGGTTCTCCGGCAATACCCTCGATGCTTACCGGAACGATTTGCAGCAGCTGGCCAGCTTTGCCGGGAAAGAGGCCGCCAAGCAGGGGCTAATCCCTTCCTGGGAAAATTTCAGCCGTCAGGAGATGCTGAGCTACATGCTCGACCTCAAAGAGAGGAATTACGCCGCGACCACCATCGCCCGCAAGGTAGCGGCGGCGCGTTCTTTCTTCAGCTTCCTGAAGTCCGAAGGCATCATCAAGGCCGACCCGACGGAGAACATGAGCTCGCCGAGCGTGGGTAAGTCATTGCCCAAGCCAATCACCATCAGCCAGGTACGCCAGCTTCTGGAACAGCCAGCCAAGTTGAACACGCTGGAAGCCAAGAGGGACAAAGCTATGCTGGAACTGCTCTACGCTTCCGGCCTGCGGATAAGCGAATTGGTCAGTCTAAACCTGGGCGATGTCAATACCGAAGAGGGACAGGTAAGGTGTTTCGGCAAAGGGCACAAGGAACGCATCGTGCCCATATACGAGCAGGCTGCCCGTTCGGTCAGGGAGTACATCGAGGAAACGCGCCCCAAGCTGGCCCGTAAAAAGGATGAGGTCGCCCTGTTTCTCAATCCCCGCGGCGACCGCCTGACCCGGCAGGGTTTCTGGCAGAAGTTGAAAGAGTACGCCAGAGCGGCGGGACTGGATGCCCAGATAAGCCCGCATACACTGAGGCATAGCTTTGCCACCCATATGCTGAGCGGCGGCGCTGACCTGCGCGCCGTTCAGGAGCTGCTGGGGCATGCCAATATCTCCACCACGCAGGTTTATACCCACCTTACCAGCGAGCATGTACGTCGCACCTATGAGAAGTCGCACCCGAGGGCAAAGTAGCCGAACAAGTTAACCGGATAGAGGAGAATCTGCATGCCGAAGAAACCAAAATACGGCAAAGCATTGCAGAGCAAAAAGAAAAAAGTCAGACGGGCGCCGGTTTCGACTGCTGCCGCAGCGTCGGCGTCTGCCCCGAAAGATACGCCCGTTGTTGCAACCCCGTTATCCGGCGGCGCTGCCAGAACCAAAGCCCCCGCCGTGAAATACCCCTATGTTACTGCCGAGCTGCGCCGCATTGGTATTCTGGCCGGGACAATACTGGTCATTCTCATCGTACTGGCACTGGTTCTGTAATTTTTTACCTGGCGGTAAGGATGGACTTTGCAAGCGAAAGAGCCAGGTTAATCGAGCACCTTAGCAGGGAAATAAAGGATACGCGGGTCCTTGAGGCCATGGCCCGCATACCCCGTGAGCAATTCGTGCCGCCGGAGAACCGCCACCTCGCCTATGAGGATATCCCGCTGCCCATCGGCCTGGAACAGACTATCTCGCAGCCCTTTATTATCGCCCTGATGACCGAGGCACTGGAACTGACCGGCACAGAAAAGGTGCTGGAAATCGGGACGGGCAGCGGCTACCAGGCGGCGATTCTCGCGGAACTGGCCCAGCAGGTGGTTACTGTGGAGCGCCTGCCGAAGCTGGCGGAGACAGCCGGTAAGGTACTGGAAAACCTGGGTTACAGCAATATCGAAATCCACCTCTCCGAGAAGACCCTCGGCTGGCCGGAAGCCGCCCCCTATGAGGCGATACTGGTTACCGCCGGTGCGCCAAAGGTGCCTGCGGAGCTGATATCGCAGCTGGCCATAGGCGGGCGAATGGTCATCCCAGTTGGCTCACGCTATCTTCAGGAGCTGGTGAAGATCACCCGGCAAAGAAAGAAAAACAGGATAGAGAATCTGGGCGGCTGCCGCTTTGTCTCACTTATCGGCAAGGGCGCCTGGGAAAATGAATAGAGATTTATCCAGAAGGAGGATTGATGGAAGTCCTGGAAGCAATTCGCACCCGGAGAAGTATACGTAAATATACCGCTGACCCTATAGACGATGGAAAGCTGGAGACGGTGCTGGAAGCCGCACGCCAGGCGCCATCCTGGGCCAACACGCAGTGCTGGCACTTTGTGGTGGTGCGGGATGGAGAGAACAAAGGCAAGCTCTCCGATACGCTCAATGAAACCAATCCCGCCAGAGAGGCGATACGCAATGCGCCGCTGGTCATCGTTGCCTGCGCCGAGATGGGCAAGGCAGGACACAAGGATGGCGAGGCCATGACCGACAAGGGCGACTGGTTCATGTTTGACGTTGCCCTGTCGATGCAGAATCTGGTACTGGCCGCCCACTCGCTCGGGCTGGGCACGGTTTACGTGGGACGCTTTGACGCCGGAGAGGCCGCCCGAATCCTCTCGGTACCCAAGGGATACCGTGTGGTGGCGATGACACCGCTCGGCTACCCCGCAGAAACAAAGGAGCCCAGACCGAGAAAAGGACTCGACGAGATAGTCCATTACGACAAATGGGGCGCCGGGTAGGATGCAGTCCCGATGAGCTACCGAGGGTGGATTCTGGTTGCCGTGGGGTTGTTTGCCACCGGCGTGGCATTCGGTCTGGCGATCCCGGACAATTTCGATAGCATCTTTACCGAGGAC
>DUFF01000007.1 GCA_011174815.1 Dehalococcoidia bacterium
CCTGCCACTTCCAGCCAGCTTTTTCTACACTACCCTCAAAGCCGAGATACTCGTGCACTTTCTGGGAGCTGAAGGGCAGGAAGGGATAGAGCATCGTTTTCAGGTTGGCGATTACATGCAGTGCCACATAAAGCGAAGTCGCCGCTGCCTGCCGGTTCTCTTTGATGACCTTCCAGGGGGATTTGTCATCAAGGTAACGGTTGGACTCCTGGGCCACTGCCATTGCCGCTCTGATGGCTTCGCGGAAGTGGCAACCATAGAGCAGTCCATCCACCGCCTCCAGCGCCTTACTGGCTCCAGAGAGAATCGCCTTATCTTGGGCATCGAACTCACCGGGGTCGGGTACCCTGCCATCAAAGTTGCGGTAAACAAAGGTGAGCACGCGGTGCACCAGGTTGCCGTAAGTGGCCACAAGCTCGTCGTTATTGCGGCGCACAAACTCGCGCCAGGAAAAGTCGGTATCCGATGTCTCCGGCATATTGATGGAGAGAAGGTAGCGCAGGGGGTCGGGGTCATACTTGTCAAGATAGTCAAGCAGCCAGACCGCCCAGTTCTGGCTGGTGGAGAGCTTTCTGCCCTCTATGGTCAGGAACTCATTAGCCGGGACGTCATAGGGCAGGTTCAGGTTGTCCCCGTAGCCCATCAGCATCGCCGGCCAGATGAGGGTGTGAAAGGGGATGTTGTCCTTGCCGATGAAGTAGTAGCTCTTGGTATCGCTGTTCTGCCAGAACTGGCGCCACTTTCCGCCGTTGCCGCTTGAGGCGGCCCATTCTTTGGCCGCGGACAGGTAGCCGATGACAGCCTCAAACCAGACGTAGATTCTTTTGTCCTCAAAGCCGGCCACGGGTATGGCTACTCCCCAGTCTATATCGCGGGTGATGGCCCGGTCTTTTAGCCCCTCCTCAAGATAACGCAGGCTGAAGTTAAGCACGTTGGGTCGCCAGTGTGTCTGCTGCTTCACCCAGTCCAGCAGCCGGTCATTGAAGGCGGACAGTTTTAGGAAGAAATGTTCCGTATCCCGGAAGACGGGCGTGGTGCCGCAGATGCGACAGCGCGGTTCAATAAGCTCTGCCGGGCTCAACGGTTTACCACAGGTCTCGCACTGGTCACCGCGCGCGCCGGGGGAGCCGCAGTACGGGCACGTCCCCTCAATATAGCGGTCAGCGAGGAAACGCTTACAATTGGGACAGTAAGGCTGCGATAGTGTATCCTTGAAAATGTACCCGCGGTCCAGCAGGGTGAGAAAGATATCCTGGGTGACCTTGGCGTGGTTTTCCGTACCGGTGGTGGTGAAGAGGTCGAAAGAGATGCCCAGTTTCTGCCAGGACTCGAGGAACTGCCGGTGGTACCTGGCGGCGATTTCGCCCGGTTTTTTCCCTTCCTGCTCGGCCTTGATGGTGATGGGCGTGCCGTGCTGATCCGAGCCCGAGACCATCAACACCTCGTTGCCTTTGGTGCGGTGATAGCGGGCAAAGATATCCGGGGGCAGATAGGCCCCAGCAATCTGTCCCAGATGGAGGGAGCCATTGGCGTATGGCCAGGCAACGCCGATAAAGATTTTCTCGCTCATCAGGCGACCTCAATCATGTTCCGAAATACCGGACTCGAGGAAGGTCAGTATCTGTTCACCTTTTTCTGTCTTGTACTGGGCGTAACCTTTCTTCAGACAGCATTCAATGCAGTAGCGTTTTGTATCTCCTTCCTCGTCTTCGACGCCATCCCTTTCATCAACGGCGAGATAGCGCTCAGGATAGGGGATGAGGCGCTGACATTCATCACATTTTATTTCCCCCAATGAAATACACCCACGACGCATGGCTCAACTCCTCTCCAGGCTATGACACGGGCTCCCTTTTTCATCTGAAACTTTATTCAATTTTAGCCAGGTCCGGTAAAGCTCGCGGCGGGAAAGGCCGGTCTCCCCGGCCATTCTGGCGATAGCTTCCTTCGCCTTGACTCCGCTTTGATGCATGACACACAGCCGTCTTTCTATATCCGTATCTGATTTCCGGGATTCTTCCTCTCTCCTGCCTTCGACAACCAGCGTGAATTCGCCTCTGGGCTGGGTGAAGCAGTCGATAGCCTGGCTTATACTTCCCCGGAACACTTCTTCATGCAGCTTGGTGAGCTCGCGGCAGACTGCCATCTGCCGGTCACCGAGGATTAGCTGCAAATCACTGAGCGTTGTCTGCAAGCGGTGCGGCGCTTCCAGGATGACCAGGGTACCCCTTTCTCGCACCACTGATTTCAGTGTCTGCTTTCGGGCACCAGCTCGGCGGGGGAGAAAACCGAGGTAGAGAAAACGGTCGGTGGGAAGTCCGGAGACCACCAGTGCCGTGATGGCCGCTGACGGACCGGGCACTGGGATAACCGGGATGCCGTTTCGGTGCGCTGCCCCGATAAGCTCATAGCCGGGGTCAGATACTCCTGGCGTCCCGGCCTCGGAAACCAGCGCCACATCGCCTTCTGTCAAGTAATGCAAAATGTAATCGAGCTTGGCCTTTTTATTATGTTCGTAGTAACTGGTCATCGGCGTCTGAATACCGTAAGTGTTCAGCAGTCGTTTTGTTTTGCGCGTATCCTCGGCAGCGATCAGCTTGACTTCACGCAGAACACGCAGGGCGCGCAGAGATATGTCTTCCAGGTTGCCGATGGGAGTTGCCACCACGTATAAAATAGGCATGAATGTTCTAATTCCTTAACTTAATCATTATAACCCACGCTTCGTAACCTGTCTAGCTTTGCGATGGTGGTAAGGTTTCTTGACTTGCCATCTGGTATTTGTTATATTTGATATTCAAATGGTGCGGAAGAAAGTGGAGTTTTCCCAGTATAAACAGCTGCGGCGCGCCTACAGCTTTGATGAAGTAGCCATTGTCCCCGGGGATATCACAGTCAATCCTGACCAGGCCAACATTGATTTAACCATCGAGGATTACACATTCTCTCTGCCCATCATCGCTTCGGCCATGGACGCGGTAACCGATGTCAATTTCGCCGTGCTGCTGAGCAAGATGGGTGGCCTAGCTGTACTCCATCTCGAAGGCGTGCAGACGCGCTATGAGAATCCGGGCGAGGTGCTGGCCAGAATCGCGCAGGCACCGCAGTCCGAAGTAACCGGGCTGATGCAGCAGATTTATGCCGAGCCCATCAAGGAAAAGCTGATCGGCGAGCGGATTCAGGAAATCAAAAGGCAGGGCGGCACCTGTGCCGTTTCGGTGACGCCGGCCAACACCAAGCGCTTTGCCCCGCTTTCGGCTGAGGCCGGGGCGGATATACTGTTCGTGCAGTCCACCGTGACCACGGCGCGCCACGTTTCTAAAAGCTATCGTGGCCTTATCTTCTCCGAGCTGCGCCAGATGGTGCCACTGCCGGTGGTGGTGGGCAACTGTGTCAGCTACAGCGCCTGCCTGGAGATAATGCGGACCGGAGTCTCTGCGGTGCTGATTGGCGTTGGGCCGGGGGCGGCCTGCACCACCAGGGAGGTTCTCGGCGTCGGTGTCCCTCAGGTGACGGCGACCATCGACTGTGCTGCAGCCAGGGACCAGTATTATAAAGAGACGGGCCAGTACGTACCCGTAATCACCGATGGCGGTTTTCGCAAGGGCGGCGATGTCTGCAAGGCGCTGGCCGCTGGTGCTGATGCGGTGATGCTGGGTTCCATCTTTGCTCAGGCGAAAGAGGCGCCGGGACTGGGCTATCACTGGGGTATGGCCCATCCCCATCCGGCTCTGCCCCGGGGAACCCGCATAAAGGTAGGCACCACCGGCACACTGGAGCAGATACTGTTCGGCCCGACGTCGGTAACCGATGGCAGTCAGAATATCGTCGGGGCCATCCGTACCGCGATGGGCGTCTGCGGAGTGACCACAATTCGGGATATGCATCAGGCGGAGATGGTGATTGCGCCGGCGATTACCACAGAAGGGAAATCCTGGCAGAAGGCTCAGTCCAGTTCCTGATAGCGCGCAGAAGCGGTGATTACTCTTCTTCCTCCTCTTCCTCTTCAACATCGGCGGTAGCGGTGCCAGATTTTTCACCGATGTGTGGCAATAGAGCGGTCAGCTTTTTCCGCGGCCGTGCGGCAAAGTCCGACTTGTTGATTATTTCGCGCAGTTCCTTCAGCCTTTCCGCCTGTTTTACCGTTTTTACCGAGATAACCACCCCATCCACCCCTGCTTTCCACAGGGCTTTGAGCTCCTCGCCCCTGACCGATATCGGTACCGTCAGAAGCAGCGGTTTGGATAAAAGGTCGGAAAAGCGCTGACAGAGCATGAGCTGATGCCAGGTGATGGCCTGCTTTTCTTCTTCGCCATCGGTGAGCAGCACCGCATCTGCGGGCAGCTCATTTATCGTTCTGGTCAGACCCTCACTCAGCGATGCCTCCACGAGCAATATTTTTCCTGCCTTCTCAATGCCGGGCAGACCATACTCTGACTCGAGAGGCAGAACGACAAAATCGGCGCCGGCCTCGATTGAGCCTTTTATCTGCGGGCGGCTTATTCCTTCCAGCCATAATCCCCAGACCGTACCGGGAAAGGACTGGGCGATATCATTTGCTTTGTCGGCACTGGCAAAGATGGTGGCGTCGGCACTGGAAAAGTAGTCAGCCAGCTGTGCGGTACTAATCTCCGGCTCCACCTGGACAACGAGCGCCATTTTCGGCCTTGCCGGAATCGGCTTGGTTGCCCTGAATCCCATCGGCAGCGAAACCGGTTCCGCAGTCTGGGCAAGTCTATCGATCAGTTTGCTCATGCCACCTCCCTGTACTGATACCGCAATCAACTTTCCGGCTGGCTCTGATTAGTATAGCACAAAGCTGGGCACGGTAAGAAATGGTCTGACATATCATTGGAGGATTTTAACATGGTTTCTACGCATCTTTTATGAGGAATTAATCACGTGACTTTAAGATGGAGATATAAATCAAAGATAAAGAAAAAGGATGGTGATGAAATGATTAAAACGGTAATCAAGCTGAAAAATGATACGGTCATGGTCTTTGATGCTAGGGGAGAGCAGATGGAGGCCTATCAGGGTGAATATGACGTGGTCAGGAGGAAAATTCTCGAGAATGCTCCTCCGGACGCCGTGTTCCTCTACTGGGTTGGCAGCAATCCCATCCCGGAGACCGTAAGTAGAGAGGAATGGTAGTCGGTGAGGCATTATCGGCAGATAGGTAACATGCTGACTACCGGTGATGTTGCCCGCATACTGGGTGTCCATCCCAGTACGGTACGGCGCTGGAACAACCGAAAATTGCTGAAGGGTTATCGCATCGGACCTCAGGCAGGTCGACGGTATCGCCGTGAGGATGTTGTCCATTTCCTTCGGGAAGAATCTACACTGAAATCACTGAGAGGCGAGATCGCACGTCAATGCTGACAGGTCTGGCCTCTATTTTTGGTCATCAACTTCATAATTATCCTCAGTAACACCTGTTTTATATTACCGCAATACCTGTTTATCATACCAAATATTAAGTAAAAGAAATGCCATATGGCAAATAATGTCATAGTCCAAAGATATTATCAGCTTAAAGATATGACTATTGACATAATTAGTATTCATAATATACAATTGGCATATATGTAAACAGGGCTGTGGTACTCAAGATGGAGAGTAATGTCACCAAGCACCAAGAGGCTTGGATCGATGTCCTTCTCGAGAAGGTGTATCTGGATAGTGGCCATGATTTCCGCGACTACAGGCGTGGCACCGTGACACGTCGCTTGAAAAGAAGAATGCTGGCCACCGGCGTAAAGACATATATTGACTATATGCGCTTCCTGGACTCGCATCCTGAGGAGTACGCCCGCTTTGCCGACTACCTCGCCATAAAGGTCAGCCAGTTCTTTCGTAGTCCATACACATTTCAGCAGGTATCGGCATTGGTGCTGCCAGAACTCTTGTTGCATAAAAGAAGAAAGGGAGAGCGTTGCTTGAACTTCTGGAGTGCCGGCTGCGCTCGCGGTGAAGAGCCATATTCAATAGCGATTATGCTGGCCGACTTTCTGGGGAGGGAGCTTTTTCAATACGATATCACCATTTATGCCTCTGATATTGGCTATCTCAATTTAAACCAATTGAGGTCAGGAATCTACC
>DUFF01000070.1 GCA_011174815.1 Dehalococcoidia bacterium
AGGGTTACAAGGATTATACTCTCCCCGTGGAAAAGTCCGCAAGGTTGCGCCGCCACAGGCTGAGAAAGAGGCTCCATCACGCCCCGGCGCAACTTGACCCTGTAATACGCATTATGGTAGTCTAACTGTGGAATTTTGCCCCCAATCGCCACTTCAGAGGAGGTTACCTATGCCAGAAATAGACGCTGCCAAACTGAAGGAAATCTACACCATCATGGTGAAAATCAGGTTTTTCGAAGAGAGGGCCATAACCGAGTACCGCAAGGGTCTGCCCGGCTTTGTCCATCCCTCAATCGGCCAAGAGGCCGTGCCAGCGGGGGTCTGTGCCTTTCTCCGCAAAGATGACTATACCATAACTACGCACCGCGGTCACGGCGATATCATCGCCAAGGGGGCCCAGCTCGACCGGATGATGGCCGAGCTTTTCGCCAGAAAGACCGGGTACTGCAAGGGCAAGGGCGGCTCCATGCATATCGCCGATGTTGAGCGCAATATCCTGGGTGCCACCGGCATCGTCGGCGACGGTATCCCCATCGCCGCCGGGGTCGGTGCTGCGCTCAAGATGCAGGGCCGGGACAGCATAATGGTCGCTTTCTTCGGCGACGGGGCGACCAATTCCGGTGCCTTCCATGAAGGCATGGGGCTGGCCGCCGCCTGGTGCCTGCCCGTGCTCTTCGTCTGCCAGAACAACCAGTACCAGCAGAGCACGCCCACCCGTGACTACTGCCGCCTGAGTGATATCGCTGACCGCGCTAAAGGCTACGGAATCCCCGGCATGAGCGTGGACGGCAATGACGCCGTCGCTGTGGCCGAAGTGGCCCGGGAGGCAATTGAGAGGTGCCGCAAGGGGGAGGGCCCCATACTCATCGTCGCCAACACGTACCGGACGGTCGGGCACCACATGGGCGACCCCGGCACCAGCTACCGGCCCAAGGAAGAAGTTGAGGCATGGAAGAAGAAGGACCCCATCAAGCGGCTGCGCCAGCAGATGGTAGGGAACAAGATGGCCACGGACGCCGAGCTTGATGAAATCGAAAACAGCGTGCTGCGGGAGCTGGATGAGGCGGTCAAGTTCGCTCAAGAAAGCCCCGAGCCCACGCCTGAGGAAGCACTTGAAGACATTTACGCCTGATAGTCAAAGGGGGAAAGCATGCCAGAATTAACCTTTCGAGAAGCATTGCGGGAAGCGCTGCGCGAAGAGATGAAGCGCGACCCTAAAGTCTTTATGATGGGAGAGGAAATCGCCGAATACGGCGGTTCCTATAAGGTAAGCCAGGGACTGCTGGAGGAGTTTGGCCACGAACGGATAAGAAACACGCCCCTGGCCGAGGCGGCCATCGCCGGTGCTGCGCTGGGGGCATCGCTGGTGGGTCTGCGCCCGGTGGCCGAAATCATGTATATCGACTTCTCTTTCATTGCCAGCGACCAGATTATAAACCAGATTGCCAAGCTGCGCTATATGACCGGCGGCATGGTCAAGGTACCGGTGGTAATAAGGACACAGGGTGGCGGCGGGGTGGCCGCCGGACCCCACCACTCCCAGTCCCTCGAGGCCATCTTCGCCCACATCCCAGGGCTCTACGTGGTCATGCCTTCCAACGCCTATGATGCCAAGGGACTGCTCAAGAGCAGCATCAGGGAGGACAACCCGGTTATCTTCATCGAGCATAAGAAGCTGTATGGCGAATCGTGCGAGGTCCCGGAAAAAGAGTACACCATACCTCTGGGCAAAGGCGATATCAAGCGCGAAGGCAAGGATATGAGCATCATCACCTATTCACGCTGCGTGAATTTCGCTCTGGAAGCCGCGGCAGAGCTGGCCAAAGACGGTATCGAAGTAGAGGTGGTCGATGTGAGGACGCTGAAGCCGCTTGACGAGGAAATCATCATCAGCTCGGTGCAGAAAACGGGCAAGGCGATGGTGGTCTATGAGGCCTGCCGCACCGGCGGCTTCGGCGCTGAAATTGCCGCCCTTATCGGCGAGAAGGCCTTTGACTACCTGGATGCCCCCATCAGGCGCGTGGCCTCGCTTGACTCTCCGGTTTCCTTCAACCCCGGGCAGGAGCGATACATACTGGTCAACCCGGAGAAAATCAAGGCGGCTGCCCTGGAGATGATGGGAAAATAGCAAAAGGGCATTTAAATTCGACTGAGCGGAGGTACCAGTATGGCTGTGGCCGTAATTTTCCCCAAGCTTGATGAGGCGATGACCAGCGGTAAAATCGTCCGCTGGCTCAAGAACGAGGGAGAGCCGGTGGAAAAAGGGGAGATTATCCTGGAAATCGAGAGCGAAAAGACCTCCTTTGAACTGGAAGCCGAGACCTCTGGTATCCTGAGCAATATCACAGCCCAAGCGGGGGACGAGGTGCCCATCGGCACCACTATCGCTTACATTCTGCAGCCCGGTGAGAAAGCGCCCGAGGTTGAGACACCGATCGCTCATGCCGCAAAAGAAGAAAAACTAAAGGAAGAAGCAAAAGCGGAAGCACCACAATCAGCCGGTGAGCCTAAAGATATTAAGGCTTCTCCTCTGGCCAGAAACATTGCCATAGAGCACGGCGTTGACCTCAGCTTGGTAACCGGAACCGGACCGGGCGGCCGGATTACTAAGGATGATGTACTCAAGTTCGCCGAGGCAGGCAAGGTAGTCGCAGCATCGGTAGCCCCTGAAGCACCCGCAGGAACTGAGGAGGAAACGGTACCTCTGTCAACCATGCGCGAGGTGATTGCCCGACGTATGATAGAGAGCTTTCAGACGCCGCACTTTTACCTCACCATGGAAGTTGACGCCCAGGAATTGCAGCGTACACGCCAGCTGTTGCTGCCGGTAATCGAGGCCAGAACCGGGATTCGACTGACACTGACCGACCTCATCATCAAGATAGCAGCCAGGGCACTGGAGAGAAACCCAGACATCAACTGCTCCTATGCTAACGGTTCACTAAAGCGCTTCAAGCAGATTCACATAGGTCTGGTAACTTCGGTCGAAGGCGGGCTGATGGTGCCCGTCATCAGAGGTGCCAGCACCAAATCTCTGGCGGAAATCGCCCAGGCCCGTGCCGAACTGGTGCAGAAGGCAAGGGAGCGCACCCTCAGCAAGGAGGAGATGACCAGCAGCACCTTCACCATCTCCAATATGGGAATGTACGATATCGACCAGTTCAGCGCCATCATTCAGCCACCGGAAGCGGCGATACTGGCCGTAGGCAGGATTGCGGAGAAAGTCGTGGTGCGGAATGGCGAGATGGTCATAAGGCCGATGATGAACCTGACCTTGTCCATTGACCACCGCATCCTCGATGGGGCACTGGGCGCGCAGTTCCTCCAGACTATGAAAGGCTACATTGAAGACCCGGTGAATCTGGTCTTATAGTCCAGGCGGCAAATCAAGCGCTACCAGTGGTTGTGATGCACCCTTGATTCATTATAGCGGTTGGACGGAGGCTTTTTCTCCGCCGGATAACCGATTGATATAAAGCACAGAGGCATAACGTTCTCGGGAAGCCCGAGCAGTTTCTGCACTGTCTTTACGCGTTCCCCATTGGGGTAAACGCCCAGCCAAACCGCCCCCAGCCCTCTGGCATGGGCGGCGAGCAAAATGTTCTGTGTGGCAGCGGAGCAGTCCTGAATCCAATAGCCACTCATCATCTCCAGATTCAAATCACCACAGACGGCGATGGCCCAGGAGGCCTCCTTCAGCATATGAGCATAGGGGTGGAACCTGGGAATCTCATCCAGAATGCGACGGTCATCGATAATGACGAACTGCCACGGCTGCTCGTTGCTGGCCGATGGCGCGCTCATCGCCGCTTGCAGCAACTCTTTAATCAGCTCTTCCGACACCGACTCGCCGCTGTAACGGCGAATGCTCCTTCGGGACAAAATGGCTTCCATAGCTTCCATACTGGTTGCTCCTTCACTGTCAGGATAGGTCAGCCTCAATCGCGGGCGGCGTCTATCTCTTTCTGGATGGCAGCGACCTGCTCCGGGCTGAGGTGCCGGAATCTGGCCTGGGCAGCCAGGTACTCCGAGACCGGTCGGCTGCGCTTCGGCGTGTACGTGGTGCGGAACTCCCCGTTCTCGAACTCCGTAAGTTTCCACACGCCGCTCTCCACCGCCATACGCCCGATTTCGATTGTCTCGTCCGGAGGAAAACCCCACCCCGTGGGACATGGCGTCAGGATATGGATGTAGGTGGGACCGTTTACCTGGCTCGCCTTCTTGACCTTCTCCATATAGTCCAGCGGATAGGAACTACAGGCGGTGGCGGCATAGGGAATATCATGCGCCGCCACGATGCGCAGCATGTCCTTCTTGGGCCTGTTTTCAAAGCACGGGCTCGGTGTGGTGGTGGTGGTAGCTCCGTAGGGAGTCAGGCCGCTCCTCTGGATGCCGGTGTTCATATAGGCTTCGTTATCGTAACAGATGTAGATGAACTTGTTGCCGCAGTCAATGGCCCCTGATAACGCCTGAATGCCGATGTCCGCGGTGCCGCCATCCCCGGAGAAGCCGACAACATGTATGTCCTCCCGACCCCGCCTCTTGAAGCCGGCGCTGATGCCGGAGCAGGCGGACGCAGTAGCGGCGAAGGCCATCACCGTGAAGGGCACGAAGAACGGCGCCTGCGGGTAGTAGCAGGAGACGGTGCTGATGCAGTTCGCCGGCACCACGTAAACGCTGTTCTTGCCGAGCACTTTTATCGTCAGGCGCACCGCTAGGACAGCAGCACAGCCAGCACAGCCGTAGGAAGCCCGGTAAAACTCTTCCTTTTCTATATCCTTAAGTTTCATCGGTCGATAAACTCCAGATGCGGCGTGGTTCCCCTTTCCGCAGCGAGAGCCTTATCCAGCATGTATTTCATTCTTTCCGGCGGCACGTCAGCCCCGGCCAGTCCGCCAATGAAATTAAGTATCGCCGGTGGACTAGACAGGCCGTAGAGGGCCGCTTTCAGGTCGGTGGCCAGCGCCCCTTCATAGCCCCAGGAACAATCTCTATCCAGCACTGCTGCTGCCTTTACCTGTGAGGCAACCTTCCGCAGCAGTTCAACCGGGAAGGGTCGGAAGGCCCTTACCTTGACCAGACCAACCGCCTTACCCTCGTCACGCATCTCATCAACCACATCGCGGGCGGTTCCAGTAACTGCGCCCATAGCGAACAGGACTGCTTCTGCGCCGTCGCAGCGGTATTCCTCAATCAGGCCCCTGTAATGGCGGCCAAAGATACGGCCAAATTCATCGCCCACCTCCACGATAACCCCCGCTGCCTTTTCCGCCGCTTCCTGCTGCTCCTCGCGCCAGTGCGCGTAGTGTTTGCCAAAGCCGCCGACGGATATGGAGTAGGGATTGTCCACGTCCAGGGTAACCACCGGGTCATACCGGGGCAGAAAAGAGTCCACTGTTGCCTGGTCGGGAATCTCGACCAGCTCTTCGGTATGGGACTGAATAAACGAATCGAGGCAGACCATCACCGGCAGCAACACGCGGTGGTCCTCGGCGATGCGGTAAGCTTGGAGCACCATATCCAGCGCTTCCTGCCCGGTCTCGGTGAAAATCTGAATCCAGCCCGTATCCCGCTGCTGGATGGCGTCCTGCTGGTCTCCCCATATGCTCCAGGGCAGCGCCACCGAGCGGCAGACATTGACCAAAACCAGCGGATAGCGCCCGCCAGCGGCATAGGCCAGCATCTCATGCATGTATTCCAATCCCTGGGACGATGTCGAGGTGAAGGCACGCGCCCCGGCCATCCGCACCCCCATACAGGCGGTCAGCGCCGAGTGCTCTGACTCCACCTTGAGGTAATCGGCATCCATCTCGCCATCGGCAATGTATTTGGCGATTTTCTCCACGATGCTGGTCTGCGGGGTGATAGGGTAGGCGGCAACCACATCCACGCGCGCCAGCTTGGCCGCCTGGGCCACCGCCTCGTTGGCCGTTATGAATTTCCTAGTTGACATTTCGGTCGCCATTACCTGCCCCCTTCCACCTCTACCATCTCTATCGCTTTGGTCGGACATTCCCGGACACAGATGCCGCAGCCCTTGCAGTCCTCAAAGTTGAAAGTTACCTTCCGGTTTGCCTCGTCCTGGCTGATAGCGCCCTCCGGGCAGAAAACCCAGCAGAAGAGACAGAAGGTACATTTCCCCTTCAAAACAGGCTTGGCCGTGCTCCAGGTCCCCATCCTGGTGGGTATGGTACCAGCCTTGGATACCGGCCCCGGAATTGACTTCTCTTTCTTCATTCTCCTCTGATCTTTCGGTATGCCGCCTGGGCCGCTGCAATGTTGCGCTCGACGATTTTCTCCGGAAGCGTGCCAGCGATGGCTTTCTCTATGGAATCCAGGCCCACGATGCCAGTAGCGCCAACCAGTGCGCCGAGCATGGCGGTATTGACAATGGCCACACCGATAAATTCCCTAGCGATTGCCGTTGCGTCCACGGTGGTAATATTGAGAGAAGCCGGCATTTTTGGCAATTGTTCTGCGGATTTACGCGTGTTAATCAGTATGCTGGCGCCATCTTGAGCGCCGTCCGTTATGTTAACCACGCTGAGCAGGCTATCATCAAGCACGATGATGGTCGTCGGGTGATATATCTGACTTCGCGTCCGTATGGCATGGTCGCTGATGCGGGTGAATGCCTGAACCGGCGCACCACGACGTTCCGCACCGAAACTAGGGAAGGAAACGGCGTATTTACCTTCGTAAAGGGCAGCCGCACTGCCCAGCATGCTCGCGCCAAGGACAGCCCCCTGCCCGCCTCTCCCATGCCAGCGCACCTCCTCAAGGTGCCTTTTCTGGTTCATTCCTCCCCATTATAACACAGCGCGGTTTATCCATAAAAATAGGATAATTTGTGCCCAGCTCAACATTTAGATAATCGGGCCAAACGTGTAAAGGCCGGGGAAGTTGCCGTAGCCCAGAATCTCCGCCTTGGTCTGCTTGCCGGAAGCCACCGCCAGCACTTCCTGATATATCCTTTCGCCGCTGGCTTTCAGCCCCGAGCCTTTCCCCGCCGTCATCTCCACCAGCATATCGATATGGTCGGGAAGACGCTGGAAGGTGACCGGGTTCCCCGTCACCTTGATTACCGGCATAAACGGGAAGCCCTGCGGCACGCCCAGACCCGTTGAAAAGAGGGCGACCTGAGCACCGGCCGCTGCCAGCGCGGTGAGAAACTCCGGTTCACGCCCCGGAGAATCGACGATGAACAGGCCCTTGCCCTGGATGCGCTCGCCATATTCATATACATTTTGAATTGGCCTGGTACCGCCTTTGACAATCGCCCCCAGCGATTTCTCCTCAATCGTGGTCAGTCCGCCGGCGATATTGCCGGCACTCGGATTACCGCCACGCATGTCACCTCCACACGCAATCGCCCGTTTTTCCATGGCATCGACAATCTTCAGTATTTTATCGGCTACGCTTTTGCTGACGGCACGCCGGGCCAGGATATGCTCGGCACCCAGAAACTCCGTGGTCTCGCCGAAGATGCATGTTCCCCCGTTGTCAAGCACAATATCGCAGACGGCGCCGACGGCCGGGTTCGAAGCCAGCCCGGAGGTAGTGTCCGAGCCCCCGCACTTCACCCCGACCACGAGCTGGGAATCATCGAATTCCTGCGGTCTTATCTGTGAAGCCTCACTTACCAGCGCCTGCGCAATGAGGAGACCTTCATTTAAAGCCACCGTTGCTCCGGCTTTCTGAATGACCACCTTCTTAACCGGCCTGCCGGTGGCGGCAATCTCCTGCTCTATCCGGTCAACATCGGTGCCCTCGCAGCCCAGACTCACCAGCAGAACGCCGGCCAGATTCGGGTTCTGGCCTACAGAAGCGAGCGTACGCGTGACGATTTCGAGGTCAGACCGCAATTGCCCGCAGCCTGCCTGGTGAAGGAAAGGTGCTGTGCCCTTTATCTGTTGGGCAATCCAGTGCGCCACGTCATTGGCACAGCTCACAGTTGAGATGACGCCGATGTAATTGCGCACGCCGACGGAACCGTCCGGACGGGGATAACCGAGAAAGCTCATTCAGCACCTCCCTCAGCACCCGTGCTGCCCCGGGTGCTCACTACATTATGCACGTGTACGTAGTCGCCTGCGTTGATAGCCGTAGTAGCCCTGCCAATGACCTCACCGTACTTGATGACCGGCCCACCCTGCTCTATATGCGTCAGACTGAACTTGTGGCCAAAGGGTATCCGCTCAGTCACTTTCACTGTCAACAGCTTACCGTCAGCATCAAGCTCAACGGTGCTGCCCGCCTCAAGGTCGGCCAGGGCCGTGGCCACGTTATCCTTTTCATTAAGCACGATTGCCTTCTCTTTTAACTCCATATCGCCCTTCCTGGTTGCCACCGCTTATTGTAGCAGAGAAGTTAACAGATACACAAATATACATAATCAGGACGCTGCGGATGGTCAGGCTGCTTCAAGAGCCGGCGGCAGCTTGATGCTGAGCCGTTCGGCAACGCCACGCAGGTTCTCGACGGTGCGCACCGGCAGCGGAATGCCGTTCCGGGAACGCTCCTGATACGTACGGTACTCGGGCTCCCCAGGCACGAATATCTCATTGAACCCGTCCGCCCTGGGCAACGCCTTAATGCCGTCTATCATCTCATCTATATCCTCTTTATACTTCTCCACATCAGTGAACTGTCCGATGTCAACGGCGATGAAAACGCTGTTCTGAATATGTCTTATGCGACTGTGCGCGGGGCGGTCGCCTATTAGCTCCACCTCCTTTGCCTCCTTGAGAGGCGGGCCGGGCTCGCGGCCGTGCAGGACCGGCCCCAGCATCGGGTTGCCCATCATCACGCTGGAGAGACATTCAAACATCATGGACAGGCCGGAGCCTTTGGCACTGCCAAAAGGCAGCAAAATACCCGCCAGTTTGGGGTCGGTGGTGGGATTGCCATCGTTGTCCAGCGCCCAGCCCTGAGGAATCGGTATACCTTTATCCAAGGCTAGGGTGATTTTACCGGCCGCAGCCATGCTGGTGGCCATATCCAGAATCAAGGGCTGGTGCCGCTTCGCCGGCACCGTTATGGCTATGGGGCTGTTATGTATCCCGGCAGCCCTGGCGCCGAAGGGCGCCATATTGGGCGGGTTACACACCCAGATTATCCCCGCCATATCCTGCTCCGCCGCCATCAAGGTGTAGTAGCCCATGGCCCCCTGATGCGTCGTATTGCGGATGGCCGCCCAGCACACCCCCACCTGCTTCGCCTTTTCCAGCGCCCGTTTCACGGTGAACACGGTGACCACCGGGCCGAAGGCGCGGTCCGCCTCCACGTACAGGGTGGCCGGGGTCTCCTTGAGAACCTGAATGTTTGGCCGGGGATTCATGACTCCCTTCGCCACCCACTCCATATAGAGCGGAATGAGCAGCACGCCGTGGGAGTCAACTCCCCTGAGGTTGGCCCATATCATCTCCGCTGCCTCGGCTTCAGCACCTTCGGGCGGCATGCCCAGCTTGATAAAGACTTCCCGGGCAAACTCCTGTAAAGGCTCCCGGCCAACTCGCACTTCGCTCGCCATATTACCTCCTTGACGCTATTTTGAAATAGACCACCTGATTGTAATGCGCTTAAATTCCAGCCGTCAAGCCGCAAACTTACGGGACAGCCGATAGAAATGCGCAAAGCTTCAGCAAGGATAAGCCGATTTCACCAACCAGACCATTTAACAGCAGGACTTTTAATATTTATTTGCTGCTCAGATATTTCTTCGTTTGCTGCGCCAGCCCGGTCAGCAGTTCGCTAAGCTTTAGCGGCGGGATATATACGCAGAAAATTTTAAGCGTTTCGGTCTCGCTGGTATTCCGGCACTCGTGCTCCACGCCTTTGGGGGCAATGATGACCGAATCTGTTTCCAGCTTGACCGCCTTGCCATCCATCAGGCACTCACCGCGCCCGACAAAGTACATAATCTCGTCACTGTCCGGATGGGTATGTTTCCCGGTGCCGCTTCCCGCCGGTATGTGAGAGAAAAGCACGGTCGCCGTTTGATAGCCAGTCGTCTCCGGGCAGGCAATTAGTTTCAGATATCGCTCCCGCGGCGGATCCACCTTTACCGCGGGAAATTCCCATCCCTGGTATACCTGTACTGACATAGTTCCTCCTTTCTTTTTAACTTAATACAAGGCAAAGTGTCCGCCAGTCCGCCTTGTATTATAACGCGCAGGACAATTATAATAAAACAACTGCGCAAATGCCATGAGCGATACTATCTTCATGATTCACGGGATGTGGAGCGGCGGCTGGCAATGGGATAATTACCGCCGATTCTTTGAAGGCCGGGGCTACCGCTGTCTGGCTCCCACATTGCGCTTTCACGACGTCGACCCCAGGGAACCACCCCACCCCGACCTCGGTACCACTGGCTTGTTGGATTACGCCTCCGACCTGGAGAGCGAGCTCAGGAAACTCGGCCATCAGCCCGTTATCATGGGGCATTCAATGGGTGGGCTGCTGGCTCAAATCCTGGGCAGCCGGGGGCTGGCCAGGGCCCTGGTCCTGCTGACGCCGGCGCCACCGAGAGGCATTCTGGCGCTGAGACCGTCATCAATCAGGGGGTTCTGGAACTGCCTGACAAGGTGGGGCTTCTGGCGCAAACCCTGCCGGCAGACTTACGGTGAAGCCATTTGCTCAACAATGAATTTGCTGCCCGCTGAGGAACAAAAAGAAACGTACGAAAAGCTGGTATTTGAGTCCGGCCGGGCCGCGTTTGAAATCGGCCTCTGGTTCCTCGATCGCAACCGAGCTTCCGAGGTTGACGCCCGCAGGATTACCTGCCCAGTCCTGGTGATTGGCAGCGCCCAGGACTGTATCATACCGACTTCCATAGTGCGGAAAATCGCGCGCCGATATCCGCAGGTAGCCACCTACCGTGAGTATGCCAACCACGCGCACAAAATTATCCTGGAACCGGGCTGGCAGGATGTTGCCGAGGATATCGCTGGCTGGCTCAAACAGGTGCTGCCGAAAGGTCAAGCTAAAGCAGCATCAGTTAGGAGAGATATATAATGGAAAAGATGCCGGATACCGAAAGACTCGCCGAGCGTATTTTGAAGCTGGCTGAACTCGTCGAGTACCAAGAGGGCTCGGTGGTCAGCCGCACCATTGTTGACCAGAAAACGGGCACTTTGACCCTGTTCGCCTTCGCCAAGGGGCAGGGATTGAGCGAGCACACCACGCCTTTCGATGCGCTGGTCCACCTGCTCGATGGCGAGGCCGAAATCACCATTTCCGGCAAAAGCTACCTTTTGAAAGAAGGGGAAACGATTATCATGCCCGCCAATAAACCACACGCCCTGAAAGCAGTAAAGAGTTTCAAGATGATGCTGGTAATGATACGGTCATGACACGGGGGTACACCGGAACAGTCAGGATACTCTTCCCTTTCATCGAGGGTTATGGAGAAGATACCCCGGGTAAATAGTCTTCCAGTTTTCTCTTGCCTGGATTATCCGCCGCCCTTTTCCGCAGCGATTTGGTGAAAAAGACCTTCTTCGGCAGCTTGTAATCTGCCATACGGCTCTGGCAGAAATTCCTGATTTCCTGCTCGGTGGCATCAAGTCCGCTTTTCAGCTTAACAATCGCCGCCACAATCTCGCCGCGCAATCTGTCCGGAATGCCGACAACCGCAGCTTCAGCCACCTTGGAATAGCAGCATAACACCTCTTCAATGTCACCCGGCCAGACATTCTGGCCCTTCAGGATAATCATATCCTTCTTCATGCCGGTGAGATAGAGATAGCCATCTTCATCTACATAGCCCAAGTCTCCGGTCTGCAGCCATCCGTTTTTTATTACCTCGGCCGTATCCCGGGAATTATGGTAGTACCCTTTCATGAATAGTCCGCGGACCACTATCTCACCGTTCTGATTGGGAGGCAATATCCTGCCACCATCATCGGCGGCTCTTATTTCCCAGCCCGGCAGCGCTTTCCCCGCCGAGCCAATCTTCCTCGGGTCGCCCGGAGCATGATGGGTGATATGAGACACTGACTCGGTAAGTCCCCAGACATCGAAAATATCGGCACCGTAGTAGTGTTTGAACTTCTCTATGATGTCAGTGGTCAGCGTGGCGCCGCCACTGCCCCATAACCTGACCGAACTGGTGTCATAGCGTAAACCCTCGCGTTCGGCAACATTTATAGCCAGTGCATAGATATAGGGCACCCCAAGATACATGGTCCCCTGTTCGCGCTCGATGGTTTCCAGAAAGCTGGTTATTGACCTGCCCGTCCCCGGCACAATAACCAGTGTGCTCCCTTTATGTATGGAGGCCAGCATTGCCGAAGCCAGTCCAAACATATGGTACATGGGGAGGGCAAACAGCATCATCTTGTCTCGCTCTGTCTGCTGAAATCCATCTCCGGAAACAGTCGCCTCGAAAACCAGACTCCGGTGGTCAAGCACCGCTCCCCGGGGCTGATTTGTCGGCCCACTGGTGTAGGAAATGACCCCGATATCGTCTGGCCTCAAATCAACGTTGACGTTTTCTGCGGAACTGCTGGCCATTATTTCCCCATAGCTGGGGAATTTGCCCTCCAATTTACCATCAAGGTCGATTACATGCTTAATATGTTCAATCCGGGAAAGGGCTGACACCACAGGTTCCAGCAGGTCGCTTTCCGCCACCAGTACTTTCGGCTGGCAGCTACCGACAACAAGGGCCAGCTCATCAACTTTGTAACGGACATCCAGCGGCACCGGGACGCCGCCCGCCTTTATGATGCCAAAATAGGTGTTTACGAATTCGGGACTGTTGACCATCAGCATCGCAATGCGGTCGCCTTTCTCCACTCCCAGAGAAATGAAGGCATTAGCTAACCTGTTGGCAGCCTCGTCCAGTTCCACATAGGAAACGCGGCGCTCGCCGCAGACAATAGCGGTCTTGCTGGCGCACCTCCTGGCCGCCGCTTCCAGCATCTGCTTTAAGTTCATAACCTGTTTCATCATAATGGGCGTGGGGAAGGGGGGACTCGAACCCCCACGTCTCGCGACACCAGATCCTAAGTCTGGCCCGTCTGCCAATTCCGGCACTTCCCCGAATTGCGATACGGACGCAGTGCCTCTTGGGAAAAGTAGCAACTGTTAAGTAATACTATAGCATTTTGAACCTGCACGCTCAAGATAACCCACGCATTATGCGGCCCGTTTTTGGCTATTTCAAATTGAATCAGACCTGAGGCAGATTTCCATTGAGGTCGCTGACCCTGTGATGTAAAATAACAATAGGAGCGAAGGAGGGGTAAAAGGAGATCGAGATGAGACTGTGGAAGGTAGTAATATCAATCGCCGTGCTGTTAACGGTTATGCCTCTCGCCGCCTGCGAGTACTTGGGCGGGGGAAGCCAGCAGCGTGCCTATGAAGAGCAATTGAGAATCTACAAGGAATACAACCAGGCAATGAAAGAATACCAGGAACGGCAACAGGAGTACCGGGAGAGGGTTGTTGAAGAATACAATAGACAATTGGCCGAAACTTACAAGGGATACAGTGAAGGATTAAATCAATACTATGAAGGGTATCATAACGCGTTAAAGGAGGGGATTGCTGGAAGCGGGAACGAGACCAGTGGTAGCGAGAACCAGACCCAGTAGTCTCGCCGACAGTCCCTTGCGAGGATACGCGGGAAATAAAGTTATGTCAATAAAACAGAATGTACAGAAAGTACTGGAGGAATTGCCGGATTGCGTGCAGCTGGTGGCCGCGGCTAAGACCAGGACCCCGGAAGAAATTCTGGAGGCAGTTAACGCCGGCGTACATATCGTTGGCCAGAACTACGTTCAGGAGGCGGAAAGGGCATACGAAGTCGTCGGCAGCCGGGCAAAATGGCACTTTATCGGCCATCTGCAGCGCAACAAGGTGAAAAAAGCGGTCAGGATTTTCGATATGATTGAAACCGTTGATTCCTATGAAATCGCCAGGGAAATTGACAAACGGTGTCAGGAAATAGGCAAGGTTATGCCGGTGCTGATCGAGGTGAATATAGGTAAGGAACCGCAGAAATCAGGCGTACTCCCGGAAAATACGGAGCAACTGCTAAAGGATATCTCGGCACTGCCCAACATCAAAATAATGGGGCTGATGACCATGGGGCCACTCTCGGAAAACCCGGAAGATTCCCGGCCCTACTTCGTGGCCATGAAGAAGCTATTCGAGCGCGTGAAAGAACTGAGTCTGCCCAACGTTGATATGCGATACCTGTCAATGGGAATGACCAACTCTTATAAGATTGCGCCGGAGGAAGGCGCCAATATAGTCAGGATAGGCACCCGGATATTCGGGGAAAGGAAGTACCCCTGATGTAGCGCAAGGTCTTGTTTTTTCAACTAAACAGTGGTAAACTCTATTGGAAAGAATAGTTTGCCTTTATCAAGTGGGTTCCATCCCCACTTTTTTAATTATTGGCAATGGTGGAGAGTTGAGTCAGAGATGAAAAGTGATTTCGTACTGGCCATAACTCAGCTTGCGGCGGAAAAGAACCTGCCCAAGGAGATAGTCCTCTCCGCAGTGGAGTCAGCGCTGGTCTCTGCCTACCGCAAAGACAGCTTTGCCCCGAACCAGAACATCTCGGTTAAAATAAACCCCAATAGCGGTCGAGTCGAAGTGTGGGCGGAGAAAACAGTGGTGGAGCGGCCGGCGGACACACGAATTGAGGCGTCGCTAGAAGAGGCGCGACGGTACAAATCAGATGCCCAGTTAGGCGATATCCTTATGGTAGAGTCGACACCGTACAATGCGGGACGCATCGCTGCCCAGACGGCAAAGCAGGTTATCCTCCAGCGACTGCACGAGGCGGAGCACAGTGCCATTCTGGAAGAATACGCCGAAAGAGAAGATGAAGTCATTACCGGACTGATACAGCGCATTGAGCCCGGTCAGATTCACGTTGACCTAGGGAGAACCGAGGCAATACTGCCTGCCTCGGAACAGGTGCGCACGGAGAGGTATCGGGTTGGCCAGCGCCTGAAAGTCTGCATCATTCAGGTCCTCAAGACAACCAAGGGACCGCGGGTGGTGGTTTCACGTTCTCATCCCGACCTGCTGCGCCGCCTCCTGGAACTGGAAGTGCCAGAGGTCTACAACGGCTCTGTGGAGATAAAATCCATCGCTCGTGAGGCTGGATATCGGAGCAAGGTAGCCGTGGCCGCACGCCAGGAGGGAATCGACCCGGTGGGCTGCTGTGTTGGCCTGCGCGGCATCAGAATCCAGAACATCGTAAACGAACTTAACGGCGAGAAGATAGATGTTATTCAGTGGAGTCCCGATGTCAACACATTCATCACCAACGCCCTGAGCCCGGCCCAGATTGTCAGCGTGGAACTGAATGAAGAGGAAAAAATCGCCACGGTGGTGGTTCCAGATAAGCAGCTCTCTCTGGCCATCGGTAAGGAAGGCCAGAATGCCAGGCTGGCGGCCAAGCTGACCGGCTGGCGAATTGACATCAAGAGCACCTCTATTGCGGAGACGGAAAAAGCCGCCGCCAAGCCTGCGCCTGCGGTTGAGGAAAAGGAAGAAGCCGTAACCGAGGAGGCACCGGTGGCGGAAATGCCGGAGCTGCTGGAACCAGCTCCAGTTTCTGCGGAACCGGTTGCGGAGGCAGCCGTGGAACAGGCTGAGCCAGCGCCATCGGCGGAAGAAGTATTCGCCGAGCCTCCGGTATTCTTTGAACCTCAGGCAATCGAGGATAAAGCCGAACTCAGATTTGCCGAGGATATCCTGGGGCCAAAGCCGGATAAACCGGGAGAAAAGGCCAAGAAGAAGAAAAGGAAAGGGATTTCCGCCAAAGAAGGTGCCGAAGACGGCATCAGGATAAAGAGAAAACGGCGAGACACAGATTTTTTGGATGAAGATGAAGAGTACTAGTTCCAGTTCTCATCGCACCAGACATGTACCGCAGCGAACCTGCCTTGGCTGTCGGCAAATAAAGGCAAAGCGTGAACTGATCCGAATCGTAAATACGCCGGGTGGCAATTTAGAGGTAGATATTACCGGTAAAAAAGCAGGACGCGGCACCTACCTCTGCCCGATCCTGGAATGCTGGGAGGCGGGGCTCAAAGGCAATCGATTGGACTACGCGCTACGCACCAGCTTTAACCAGGAAAGCCGCCAGCAGCTAATGCAATATGCTGAAGAACACCTGAGAGGAGCAGCCAGTGGCCCAGGTAAAAAAACCGGATAAAACGGCCAAGGCGCAAGCTGAAGAAACAACCCAGCAACCAGAAACCGCCGCGCAGGGGCAGATAGAGCTTCCCCATTCGCTGAGCGTCAGGCAACTGGCTGACCTCCTCCAGATCAGCGCGGTTGATATTATCAAACAGCTCATGCGAAAGGGCATCATGGCCAATATCAACCAGATTATTGACTACGATATTGCCTCAGAGATAGCCACTGGCCTAGGCTATGAAGCGCACCTCAAGCCGCGGACGGCAGGAGGGGCCGCCAGCGTCATCAGTGAGATAAGAAAGCGCCGCAAGCTACAGGTTGAAGGGGCAGGAAATCTGCAGCCACGCCCTCCCGTGGTGACGGTTATGGGCCATGTTGACCACGGAAAGACAAGGCTGCTTGATGCCATCCGCCAGACCAATGTCATGGACACCGAAGCCGGAGCCATTACTCAGCACATCGGTGCCTACCAGGTAACGATAGATGAGCATAAAATCACCTTCCTGGACACTCCGGGACATGAAGCGTTCACCGCCATGCGCGCCCATGGTGCCCAGATAACCGACATTATCATCCTGGTGGTGGCGGCAGATGATGGGGTGATGCCGCAGACGCTGGAAGCAATCAACCACGCCCGTGCCGCAGAGGTACCTATCGTCGTCGCCATCAATAAAATCGACAAGCCGGAAGCGAACCAGGACCGGGTGAAGCAGCAACTGGCAGAAGCCGGACTGGTGATTGAGGAATGGGGGGGAGACACCGTTTGCGTGGCTATCTCGGCGAAGGAGAAAATAGGCATCCAGGAACTTCTGGAAAATCTGCTGGTTGTGGCCGAGGTAGAAGAACTTAAGGCGAATCCGTCGGAACAGGCTTCCGGAGTGGTTATTGAAGCTGAGATGGACAGAAATCGCGGTCCGTTGGCCACCGTACTGGTGAACAGCGGCACGCTGAAGCCCGGCGATACTGTGGTCGCCGGTGGCACAATGGGCAGGGTCAGGGCCATGCTGAACGATCTGGGCAAACAGGTGAAGAGAGCCGGGCCGGCCACGCCGGTAGAAATCCTGGGCCTGAACAGCGTACCGCAGGCCGGAGATATCCTGACCGCAGTAAACAGCGAACAGCAAGCGCAGGCACTGGTGGAAAAGCACCGCCGGGAAGAAGAGGAAAGAGGCTCGGTTTCTGCCCGATCGGTAAGCCTGCACAACCTGTACGATAAAATCAGCAGCGGCCAGGTCAAGGGACTCAATATCATCCTGAAAGCAGACGTTCAGGGCAGTATCGAACCTATAAGAAGCTCTCTGGAACATCTGAGCAGCGACGAAGTCCAGGTAAGAATACTGCACAGCGGCACCGGCAACATATCTGAGAGTGACGTGATGCTGGCCGCCGCCTCCAACGGGCTCATCATCGGCTTTGGCGTCAGCGCTGACGAAGGCGCTCGCCGGCTGGCAAGCACGGAGGGGGTTGATATCCGCCACTATGACGTGATTTACAACGTTGTTGATGATGTGGAAAAGGCACTCAAGGGCCTGCTGGAGCCCGAATTGGTTGAGGTCATTGAGGGACATGCCGAAATCCGCGCCGTCTTTTCCTCGACCAAAGGGGCACAGGTGGCCGGTGTCTACGTTTTAGATGGCAAGGTCAGCCGCAACTCTTCGGCTAGAGTGCGCCGGGGTGAGGAGGTTATCAGCGACACCGCCGTCAGCAGTCTACGACGATTCAAGGATGATGTTCGTGAAGTAGCCGCCGGCTATGAATGCGGCATTGGCCTTAAGGACTTCGGCGATTTTCAGGTTGGCGATCTGCTGGAATTCTACCGGATCGACAAGGCAGGCTAGGCCGGCAAGTATAAACACCAGGAGACCATATCGTGTCTCATCGGATTGAACGTGTAAACCAGCTCATCCGCCAGGAAATCAGCGAACTCCTGCAGCGCGAAATCAAAGACCCCAGGCTCAGCAAATTCATCGCGGTAACCGAAGTTGTCACCTCCTCCGACCTCAGACACGCCAAGGTTTTTATCAGCTTCATCAGCAATCAGCAGCAAAAACAGGACGCCCTCGACGCCCTTGCCGGCGCGGCAAACTTTCTCCGCAAAGAAATGGCTCGCAAGCTCCGGCTGCGGCGCATCCCGGAACTGGACTTCCACTGGGATGATTCCATCGAGCGTGGCTCACATATAATGAACCTCATTGACCAAGTCAGTTCTTCGGACCACTGAAGACGCTGGCTCTTCCGATGCGTCTATGCATCGCCATTGGAGTTCAAGGAGGCAGTATTATGAAAAGATGGATACTTATTGTCCTTCTGGTTGGGGCATCTCTTTCCCTGTATCTGCTCTACTTTAATGCCAGCACTCAACTGCATATGAGCAGGGCAGAGCTCAATTCTGCGCAAACACAGCTTGATTCGACCAAAACAGAATTAAAAGCGACCGAAGGAGAGCTGGCTGCCACCAAGACAGAACTGGAATCAGCCATGATTGAATTGGCCAGCATCGGGACAGAACTGCAAGCAACGAAAAACGATTTAAGTTCAGCAGAAACCGAGCTGGCCTCGGCGTTAGATAGCCTCGACATAGCGCAGGCGGAACTGAATGAGAAGGAAAGCGCGCTCACTGAATTACAGATCAACTACGAAGGGCTGATGGCCGGCCATGGCTATACCATTAAAGACCCCACTTATACCGAGGTGCTCCGGTTTATAGCAGACGATGACACGGATAAAGCGGAATACATCGAGGGCGAATATGAATGCACCGAGTTTTCTACCGATTTGTGCAACCGGGCTGAGGAAAAAGGCCTTCGCTGCGCCTATGTCTCCATCCGGTTTCCCGGTGGGAGGGGACACGCCATTGTCGCTTTCAACACAATAGATAAGGGTTTAGTCTATGTTGAACCGCAATATGATGACCTGGTAGAAATTGAAATAGGCAAGCCCTTCTACCAGTGCGTTGTACCGTCAGGCAGCTACACATATGAAAAACCGGCCCAAGATGATACCATTTTAGAAGTAATGGTTGCCTGGTAAAAGGGTCAGCGGAAGGACTATCCATGGATGGCATATTAAACATTAATAAGCCCGAGGGTATTACCTCGTACCGCGTGGTATCTCTGGTGAAACGGCTCAGCGGTGAGCGCCGCGTGGGGCATGCCGGAACCCTCGACCCCATGGCCACCGGTGTGCTGCCGGTTTGTCTCGATCAGGCAACACGTATCGTCGAATTCCTCGCCGGTGCCGCCAAAACATACCGGGCCGGGATTGAACTTGGGGTAACCACGGACACCTATGACGCCAGCGGCAAGGTCGTCCACAGAGAAAATCCCGCCGGCATTGGCCGGGAACAGGTGGAAACGGCACTGGCTTCCTTCCGTGGCGTCATTCAACAAACACCGCCGATGTACAGCGCCATCAAGCACCAGGGGAAAAAGCTTTACCAGTTGGCCCGCGCCGGAATAACCATTGAGCGGAAAAGCCGGCCCACGACCATACACCGTCTGGATATGGTTGATTTTCAGATGCCCAACGTAACCGTCGAAGTAGAGTGCGGCAAGGGCACCTATATCCGCTCGCTGGCCCATGACCTAGGTCAGATTCTGGGCTGTGGCGCCAGCCTTAAAAGCCTCGTCCGTCAGCACTACGGCCCTTTTGATATCGAGGATGCGGTGAGACTGCCCCAGCTTGAAGATGCCTTCCGCCATGGCTGCTGGGAGCATTTCGTTCACCCCATGGACTTGGTGCTTTCAACCTGGCCAGCAACGGTGGTCGATGAAGCCACGGCACAATCAATCAGAAACGGGGCGCCGGTGGCTTTGCCGCTGGAATCATCAGGCGGGGGCCGCTGCCGGGCCTACACCGCTGACGGGCATTTCCTGGGCATATTGCGCTTTGAACCGGAAAATGAAAGGTGGCATCCAGAAAAGGTTTTCCAGAACAGCCGAACATAACTGTCAAACCAATGACGCATTACGCCTCACCAAGCGAATTCACTTGACAGCGCACGCCCAATAAAGGTATAGTTTCAACCGATGCTATGAAGGGGGATAAAACCAGATATGGGTAAAATAAACGTGGCTATCATCGGCGTGGGCAACTGCTCTTCGTCACTTGTCCAGGGTGTTCATTACTACAAAAATGCCAAAGCAAGCGAGTTTGTGCCTGGATTAATGCATGTTAACCTCGGTGGCTACCATATCAGCGATATCAATTTTGTGGCTGCCTTTGATGTCGATAAGAACAAGGTGGGCAAAGATCTGGCCGAAGCCATCTTCACAACACCGAACAATACTTTCAAGTTTTGCGAAGTACCGCCTACAGGGGTTACTGTACAGCGCGGTATGACGCATGACGGTCTGGGCAAATATCTGTCTCAGATGATACAGAAAGCACCCGGTCCCACCGCCGATATCGTCAGTATCCTCAAGGAGACCAAAACCGATATCGTCATCAACTATCTGCCGGTCGGTAGCGAGGAAGCCACCAAGTGGTATATCGAGCAGATCCTGACCGCAGGCTGTGGTTTCATCAACTGCATTCCTGTTTTCATCGCCCGCGAGAAGTACTGGCAGAAACGTTTCGCGGAAAGAGGGCTACCCATCATCGGCGATGACATCAAATCGCAGGTTGGCGCCACCATCACTCATCGCGTGCTGACGCGTCTTTTTCGGGACCGCGGCGTCAGGCTGGAGCGCACCTATCAAATGAACTTCGGTGGCAATACCGACTTCTACAATATGCTGGAACGGGAAAGGCTCGAGTCCAAGAAGATCTCCAAGACCAATTCGGTCACCTCGCAGCTCGATTATAAGATGAACCCCAACGATATATACGTCGGCCCCAGCGACTATGTCCCTTGGCTGCTCGACCGCAAGTTCTGCTACATCAAAATGGAAGGCCGCACCTTTGGCGATGTGCCGCTTAACCTGGAAATGAAGCTGGAGGTCTGGGACAGCCCCAACTCCGCCGGCGTGGTCATCGACGCTATACGCTGCTGCAAGCTGGCCATGGATCGCGGGCTGGCCGGGGAGCTGGTGGCACCATCCTCCTACTTTATGAAATCGCCCCCGATACAGTACACGGATGCGGAAGCACACCAGATGGTGGAAAAGTACATTGCCGACATGACCAAAGCGGAAAAATCAGCCAAGTAGGCTCTCGGCAATTTTCAGGCAGTGATTGGCCACGCAGGGGGGTTTTTGGGTCTGAAAGATGGAAGGCAATCCGGTTAGCATCGCCTCAAAGAAGCAATCGCCAAAGTCCAGGCTGAATGAAGCCCGCAGAGCCACTGCTCACCGCATCTCTCACCCGATGGTGCGGCTTCTGGCCAAGACCGGAGTAACCCCCAATGTTCTTACCTGGCTGGGCCTGTTGCTTTCCTTTGGCGCAGCGGTGCTGATTGCCCTCAGACAGCCATTCATCGCCGGTTTTGTTGTCCTTTTTGCCGGATTATTTGATATGCTCGATGGAGCGCTGGCCCGCTTCACGGACAGGATCACCAGGTTTGGCGCCATACTTGACTCCACTCTGGACCGTCTGAGTGAAGTGGTCATCTTGCTGGGTCTGTTGATATTCTTCGTTACAGACTTATCAGTGCCCGGCATCCTCATCGTCGGCTTCACCATGCCCGGCGCACTGCTGGTCAGCTACCTCCGCGCCCGGACGGAAGCCGCTGGTCTTCCCGGTGAGGTGGGCCTTTTCACCCGTACGGAAAGAGTAATCATCCTGTCGCTGGGACTCCTGCTCAGCGGGATTGACTACGCATTGCTTATTTCGCTGGGCATCATCGCCGTGTTCAGCTACCTGACCATTATGCAGAGACTGCTTCACGCATGGCGCCAGACAAGGAGAGATTAGTTCTCATATCAATTTCGGGGAGGCCCTGATGCCAGTAATTGCGGTAATTGGAGCGCAGTGGGGAGACGAAGGCAAAGGAAAGATAGTTGACCTGCTTGCCGAGCAGGCAGACGTGGTGATGCGTTTTTCCGGCGGGGACAATGCCGGCCATACTGTGGTCAATCAGTTCGGCGAGTTCGGATTGCACCTCGTCCCCTCCGGTATCTTTTCGGCCAAAGCCACCTCCGTCATCGGAAACGGAGTGGTGATCAATCCTCGTGTTCTGCTCAATGAACTGGATACGCTCAGAAAGCGTGGCGTGGATACCTCGCGTTTGTCCATCAGCGACCGCGCCCATCTGGTGATGCCCTACCACATTCTCCTCGACGGACTGGAGGAGGAAGCGCGGGGGGGCAAGGCCATCGGCACCACCCGCAAGGGCATCGGCCCTGCCTTTGCCGATAAGATTGCACGGCTGGGCATCAGGACCTGTGACCTGCTGGACAGGGATATTTTTCGCGAACGCCTTCACGCCGTGCTCAACGGTAAGAATGCGATATTGACCAGGGTCTATGATGCTGACCCGCTATCAGAGGACGAGGTCTTCCAGGAATACTGCCGGTATGGCGAGATACTGGCCCCTCACATCTGCGATACCAGTCTTCTGCTGGAAAAGGCGATAAATGACGGGAAATATATAATGCTGGAAGGGGCCCAGGGCACCCTGCTTGACCCAGATTTCGGCACCTACCCCTACGCCACCTCCTCTTCGCCAATGGCCGGGGGAGGCTGTCTGGGTGCCGGCCTCGGGCCGACCAGAATTGACCGGGTCCTGGGCATTTTCAAGGCGTACTGCACCCGCGTTGGCGGCGGCCCCATGCCCACCGAGCTGAAAGATGAAATCGGCGATTCCATCCGGGAAGTGGCTCACGAATACGGCACCACCACCGGCCGGCCGAGGCGCTGCGGCTGGTTTGATGCCGTTGCCGCCCGGTTCAGCGCCCGCGTGAATGGCTTTACCCGGGCAATTATCACGCGCCTCGATGTACTCGATGCACTGCCCACTCTGAAGATATGCACCGGCTATGAACTGGATGGCGAGAAAATCGATTACTTTCCGGCAGGTACGTCCACGCTGGAGAAGTGCCAGCCAGTCTATGAAGAGCTGCCAGGCTGGCAGTCCCCAATAAGAGAAATACGGGATTTCGAGCAGTTACCGGCCCAGGCCCGCCAGTATCTGTCCCGACTTGAAGAACTCATCGCCTGCCCCATCAGCATCATATCGGTGGGCATGAGGCGGGAGCAGACCATCGTCAAGCAACCCGTCTGGTAGAGGCCAGCCAGGAAAAAAGCGCGCAAGTTTAATATCAAAAAGGAGGCCAGCTTAAAATGGAAAAAAAAGAACCTCTGGCAACCAGGGAAGAGCATGAAAAAGCGATAACACACTACGAGGATATCCCGGCGGTGGAACTGGTCCCCGGGAACGTCCAGGCGCATATACTCTCCGGCGAAAGGGCGACGGCCATGTTCGCCACCTTTAAGCCCAACGCAATTGGCCCCATGCACAAGCACGAACACGAGCAAATCATGATTATCGCCGATGGGGAGGCGGAACTGGTATTCGGTGGGAAACGCTATCCGGTGAAAAAGGGCGACGTTACCGTCTTTGCCTCAAATCAGGAGCACGGCACTTATGCCTCCGATAAGGGACTGAAGACTATCGAGATATTTATCCCTGTGCGTCAGGAATATATGGACAAGCTGGCCGCGCTCAAGAAGAGCTTGGGGAAATAGCCGAAGATTTATAGTTTAACCACTGCCATATTAAGGTAGTACTATGAAACCAGGTTCTACTGGTTATGGTCCCGCTATGATGCGGGCCATGGAAAACTTATTACCAGAAGATAAACGGCTTTTTGAAGATCCATATTCGGAGAAATTTCTATCGCCTTTTTGGAAATTCTGGGTGATTTTAATGCGTTTTCCCAAAATATTGAACTTCTTGATAAAGCTAAGAGAGAAATGGACACCGGGAGTAATTGGGGGACTTATTTGCCGCACACGCTATATAGATGATGTATTAAACAATGCCATTAAGGAAGGAGTTGGGACAGTTGTTAACTTGGGAGTCGGTATGGATACCCGTGCCTTTCGTATTCCAGGCATTGAAAATATAAAATACTATGAATTAGATTTTCCTGAGTTACAGAAAGTCAAAAGAGCCTACATCGATAAAAAAATCGGAGAACTTCCCTCCAATGTTTCTTTGGTTCCTATTGATTTTAATAATCAAGATATTGGTGAGGAGCTGAATAAAGCAGGATATACCTTATCTTCTAAAACTCTTTTTATATGGGAAGGTGTAACACAGTATATTTCTAAAGAAGCAGTTGATAATACCATAAAATATGTCACCCAAGCTTCCACCGGCAGTAGAATTGTTTTTACCTACGTTCTAAAAAGCTTTATTGATGGCAGCTATATCCCCGATGGTTTGCATAGCCTGTATAAATTAACTCTTAAAAAGAAGAAGCCTCTCTGGTTTTGTGGTTTTGAGCCTGCCGAGATGCGCGAGTATCTGGCAAAATATTCCATGTATCTAATCGAAGATGTTGGTCATGAAGAGTATCTTGAACGCTATATTAAACCCAAAGGCCGTGATTTAACGGTGTTTGAAATTGAGCGCGCAGTTCTGGCAGCTGTGAAATAAGACGCTATTTATTATCAAATCGATAAAATAATGCCATCAAAATCTTTCAATAAAACATAATCGTCATACATTATTGTCTGGAAAAAAGGAACGAATATGAAAAACAGCTCTTTGTAGAATTGACACTGCTTTTAGTGGGTCAGTCGGGTTATAATGGCCTTACTGGCCCATAATTATTCTTAATTATTCTCCAGCCGATAACTTATATCCCCTGCGGGTCAGATAATTGCCCAGCAGGATTGACGTCAATATCACCAGCGGCAGAGAGACCAGCCACCGTATGGCGGTGAACTTGATGCCCAGAAACGAGGCCTCGAAGATGGCCATCGGGATGCGGCAGATGGCAGCGGCGCCGAGGTAAGTGAAAATCACGCTGAGCCTGGCTCCTTTGCTGTACAGGGCGTAAGCTACTGGAAAGGCCAGGTATAGCCCGCCCACTGTGGTGCCGGAAAGCAGTATCACCCAGAGATAGCTTTTTACACCCGCCTCCTCCCCCAGATGTCTTTCTACGGTCTCCCGCTTCACCCAGACCTCAAAAAGCCCGATTAAGATGAAGGCGCCGGGCAGTATCTTCAGCATATCAGCCGTAAAAGAGCCAAAATTATAACCGATTTGCTGCCCGGGATTGAAACCGGTCAGCCAAGCAACCAGCAGGAATATAAAATAGCTGGCGAACAACAGTATTTTTAATATATTATTTCGTTTCACGGGAAAATCTCCCCGAAGAAAAGACCAATCATGACGGCCACGGCAAGAGCAATAAAGAAGCCGATAACGTTTCGGATAATGGTTACTTTCAGTCCGAAGTATGCTTTCTCTATGGGCGCGGTGAGCATGCCCACCATCATCAGCGTGGTGGTAAATGCAGCGATGACCATATAGGCCACTCCTTTCTGGACAAGAATGCCCGCCAGCGGGAAAGCAATGAAGCCAGGCATAACGGTGATGGAGCCCAGAAGAGAAGCCAGAGCCATGGCCGTGAATTTATTGTCGCTGCCCAGATACCGGGAAATGAGTTCGTCAGGCACCAGATAAAGGACAACAGAGACCAGAATAAGCATGATGAGAAAAGCAGGTAAAATTCTGATTAACCGTCGGGCGGCGATTTTTAACGCCCGGACGGTCTTTCCACGGCTGGCGATGAGGGAGACGAGCAGGGCAAGCCCGGCGACGATATACAGATAATACATGTTACCTCTGCTTTTTCCCCTTTACAGGACAATATTTCTCACATTTTTCTTCTTTATCAGGTGTTTCCATTGTCAACGCTGCCGAGATAAGGTTCCAGCATCGTTCCAGAGCCTCACGGTTGATAAAGTAGTGAACGTGGTAGCCTCGCCGCTCACCATTGACCAGACCGATTGCCCTGAGGACTCGAAGGTGCTGCGATACCGCCGATTGAGTAACATTAAGGAACGCAGCCAGGGCGTTAACGCATAAAGCGTGTGAAGGACGCTGCCGGCAAAGAAGTTTGATTAATCTGAGACGTGTGGGGTCAGCCAGCGCACCAAATATCGCAGCCTGTTCTTCGGTATTTCTCTGAATAAAACTCTGTGTTTTCATAGATTAATATAAGTTCTTACTAATATTCTTATAATTTATTTTAAATAATCATTGCTTGTCAAGTATCCAGGCGGGATAACAATAGCCCTATACCGGCAGGTCGATGGTATAGTTCTTCAGGGTGTCCTTGATGAAGGCGGCTGTCTTATCATCCGGTTCGGTGAGCGGCAGCCTTGGCTTGCCGACGCGGAAACCGACCTGGTTCACGGCGTACTTCACCGGGATGGGGTTCGAGACGATGAACAGGGCATTGACCAGCGGGAGAAGGTGACGGTGAATGGCCGCCGATTCGGCAACTTCACCACTGACAAAGCTGTCTATCATCTGCTTTATCTGTTTGCCCACCAGATGCGATGCCACGCTGATGATGCCATAGCCGCCGAGGGCCATGAGGGAAAAAGTATCGGTGTCATTGCCGCTCCAGACAAAGAAGTCGTCGCCCGTCTCCTGAATGATTTTGGCTATCTGCTCAAAATTGCCGCTCGCTTCCTTCACCCCGATGATATTTTCTATCTTGCTCAGCCGGATAACGGTCTCGGCGGTCATGTTAACCACGGTGCGTGAGGGCACGTTATACATGATGCAGGGCAGGCTGGTGCTTTCCGCCACCTTCCTGAAGTGCTGGTAGAGTCCCTCCTGAGTTGGCTTGTTATAGTAAGGCACCACCAGCAGACAGGCGTCAACGCCGATTTTCTCCGCCTCTTTGGTAGCTTCAACGGCTTCGGCGGTGCTGTTGCTGCCGGTGCCGGCGATAACCGACCCTTTGCCGCTGACTGCCTCCTTTATCTCCCGGAAAAGGCGGTACTCCTCCGCCCGGACCAGAGTGGGCGATTCCCCCGTGGTACCGACCACCACCACGCCATCGCTTCCCGAAGCGATCAGGGTAAGAGCCAGCTTTTTAGCCTGTTCATAATCCACCTCCCCTTTCTCATCGAAAGGGGTAACCATGGCGGTGATCAATCTTCCCAGCTCTTTCATTTTGCCACCTCTCTTGGTTTTATCCAGTCCCGCTTGAGCATTTCCTCGGCGATCTGAACCGCGTTCAGCGCCGCTCCCTTACGTATGTTATCGGCGACAATCCACATAACCAGACCATTGGGATGAGAAGTATCGCCCCGGATTCGCCCGACAAATACCTCATCGGTGCCGGCCGCCATCCAGGGATGCGGATAGAGGCTGATGGCAGTGTCATCCAGTATCTTTACTCCCGGCGCCCCGGCCAGTATTCGCTCGGCATCATCGGTCATCATCGGTGATGAGAATTCGACCCATACTGCTTCACTGTGCCCGGTAAATGCCGGCACGCGCACACAGGTGGCCGAAATAGCCATTCCACCGGCGTGCATTATCTTTCTGGTCTCCTCCACCATCTTCCACTCCTCCCTGGTGTAGCCGTCATCGAGGAACACATCTATCTCCGGCAACACGTTGAAGGCAATCTGGTGGGGATACACGTGGGGTATGGTTTTCTGCCCTTCCAGCACCTGCTTGCTCTGCACATTCAGCTCCTCCACCGCTGCGGCAC
>DUFF01000071.1 GCA_011174815.1 Dehalococcoidia bacterium
AGGCAGTGCTGCACACAGGCGGGCTCAAGCCCCTTCCTGGTGCGCGGTGCGCAAAGGATACACTGTTCTGTAGGAAACGGCAGGTAAGTAAGGTAAGCCTTATCATGCGGCAGCTTCTGGACGACTTCAATTACCCTTATGCCTCCCGTCCCCGCTGGCCAGCCGTACTCCTGAGCGCAGGCGACCTGGCAGGCGTAGCAGCCGGTGCAGTATTCGTAGTCTATCAACAGCCCGTATTCACATTTCTCAGGCATCTTCCGTCTCCTCTCTGCCGTTGACCTTGTAGACCCGGCAAAGCAAATGCTTAATCGGGGCACCCAGGCCGTCTTTGCCCTGACAGCCCATAGGAATCAGCTGATTGATATTGGATTCCCATACCCCGAACAGAGAAGGCTCCTCTCCCGGCTTTTCGGGGAACCACCAGCCGTGAGCGGCCATCACCATCCATTTCGGTACCTCCAAGGTGACTTTGGCCTTCAGCTGGCACCTGCCCAGCCAGTTTTCCACCCAGACCCACTCGCCATTACCGATATTCAGCGACCTGGCCGTATCGGGGTGGATTTCAAGCACGGGGTCGGGATCGATTTCCCGTAGCCACGGGATATTACGGTGCTCCGCGTGAAAGAACACCGGCGACCTCCTCCCCGTGGACAGGATAAGCGGGTACTTTTTATACAGCTCCGGCTGGCTGACGGGCGTGAACGGCGGCTCTTCATGGTGGGGCATGGGCTCCAGCCCCCACTCTTCGCGCAGCGTTGAGTACAGCTCTACCTTGCCGGAAGGGGTCTGAAACCCGGGCTTTTTATCCGGTCGCAGCAGCCCCTTCTGGAATCGGTGGTACGGTGCACTGGGGTGGCCTTCCAGGGGAATAGCCCAGCCTTTGCTCTGCAACTCCCTGAAGGTCATGCCGGAAGGCTTGATTATCTCGTCATAGAGCTCATAGATGTCTTTCCAGTGAAAATCCGGGTCAAACCTCTTGGCCAGCTCGAAGTTGATTTCCACGTCGGGCTTGCATTCCGGCACCGATATAGCCTTATTGATGCTCTGCAGGGGCACCCACCAGCTCCTGATGCCGTCTTTTTCCAGAAAAGTGGCCGACGGCAGCACCACATCGGCCAGCTGGGTGGTGGGGTTCATGAAAAGGTCAGCGACCACCACAAAGTCGAGTTTCTTCAGCGCCTCCACCCACTTCTTAGGGTCAAGCCCCAGGCCGACCACGGGACTGGCGGCCTGTATCCACATTCCCCTGATGGGGTAGGGCTTGCCGGTGAAAATCTGCTCCAGAACCAGGTCCGTCTGGGCCCGCCAGATGAATTTGTTCAGAGGGCCGTAGCGGTCGATGCCAATCCTTTTCTGGTCCGCCTCTTTGGAAGCCAGCTTGATGACTCCTTTGCTCCCGGGCAGAGCGTACGCCACCACATCAAAAGCGAAACGGGAAATCACGTTCCCGCCGGGGACATCCAGGTTCCCGGTAATGCACCATAAGCTGACGATGGCCTGGACGGTGGGCGTGATGGCCGGTGTCATATCGATGGGCACTCCCCAGTGTATGGCGGCCGGTTTGCTATTAGCGTAAAAGCGCGCTGCCTCCGCAATGTCCTCCTTAGGGACCCAGGTGATTTGCGAGACCCGCTCGAGCGGGTACTGGTTCACCTGCTGGCGGAAGGCAGACCACACCGTCTGGACGGGTATTTTGTCCCCGTTGGCAAGGCGGACTTCATACTCTCCTTCCAGGGCCGGTCTGGTGTCTGACGAGCGATACTCCACATTCCCGGAATCCCACACCACCGGCGCCTGCTTTGCCGTGTCCCACACCACAAAATTACCCGGCGAACCGTTCTCAATCAAATCGCTCTCTCGAAGCAGCTTTCCGGTATCGCCCCTGAGCAAGTGGGTCGCATTCGTCCACTGCTCCACAAATCCTTTATCGTACAGGCCTTCATTGATTATCACGTTGAGAAAACCCATAGCCAGGGCTCCATCCGTTCCCGGGCGAAGCTGGAGCCATTTCTTTGCCCTCGAGGCAAACCACGACAGCCTGGGGTCAATAGCGATAATCTCGGTGCCTCTTTTCATAAGGTCGATAATCCAGTGTCCGAAGAGATTGTCCGGGCATGAGGCGGGGATATTGTAGCCCCAGATTACCATGCACTTCGGGACCTCGTATCTAGGACTGTCATAGCGTTCCGGGAGCCACTGCGCGGCATCGAATACGCAGTAATCGCCCTGAACGGTATCTACCGCCGACATCCTGGGGCTGTAACAGGCCAGTCCGCTCAGGGCAAACATGACGTTCGGGCTGCCGTAGGCATAAGCCAGCATACATATCCAGGGCCCGATGTCCCTGCCGGTGCCCATGGAGAAGATAACGCTCTCCGGTCCGAACTCTTCCCGGATTTGCTTCATTCTCGTTTCTATCAGGTCAAAGGCCTCATCCCAGGAAATCTCCTGCCACTTGCCTTCCCCCCGCTCTCCCACCCTTTTCAGGGGACGGGTCAGCCGGTCCGGGTGGTTCACGTATTGGGTCATGGCCAGACACCTAGAGCAGAGGCGTCCCTGGTTCCAGGGATGCTCCGGGTCACCCTCAATCTTGACCAGTTTGCCATCCTCGATATGGGCCAGCACACCGCAGCCGCCATGGCAACCGGGCCCCGCCGACCACGTTGTTGTCCGTACGATACGTCTTTCTCCCTTCATTGCCCGGTTTTCTCCCTTCATTACTTGCGTCCCTTTATAGTTCCTCAGCCACCCGAATCTCAATCTCAGGAGGCACGCTCAAAACGCGCTTGGAAGAAACGGAGATACTTTGGCTCGTACACCATTTTCAAACCCTTGGTTTGCTCGCGGGAATCGTACACCGCCTTCACTGCCTCGGCGACGACGTCCATATGGGCCTGGGTGTAAACCCGGCGGGGAATGGCGAGGCGGGTCAGCTCCAGAGCGGGATAGCGGTGGTCGCCCGTTTTTGGGTCACGTCCGGCGCTGACGATGCCTCTTTCCATGCCCCGTATCCCCGAGTCAAGGTACAGTCCTGCGGCCAGTGTCTGGGCGGGGAACTGGTCCTGCGGGATATGAGGGTAAAAACTTTTCGCATCCAGGAAGATGGCATGGCCGCCTACCGGCTTCACAATGGGGATTTCCCAGTTGGTCAGCAGGTTGCCCAGATATCGGACCTGCTCCACCCGCGAGCGTACGTGGTCATCGTCCACCGCTTCCGTAATACCGATGGCCAGCGCTTCCATATCGCGTCCGGCCATGCCGCCATAAGTATGAAGGCCTTCGTAGATGACGACCATATTGCGCAGCGCGTCAAAAAGGTCGCTGTCGTTGACCGCCAGCCAGCCGCCGATGTTGACCAGATTGTCTTTCTTGGCGCTCATCCAGGCACCGTCAGTGAAGCTGCAGAACTCCTGGAGAATGGCGGCGATAGTTTTATCTTTATATCCCTCTTCTCTTTCCTGGATAAAGAAGGCGTTCTCCACCATACGGGTGGCGTCGAGGTATATGGGGATGCTGTACCGGTCGCACAGCGCACGCAGCGCCTTAACGTTGGCCATGCTCACCGGCTGGCCTCCGGCCATGTTCACCGTTCCGGCCAGGCTGATGTAGGGTATGCTCTCGGCACCCACGCGCTTGACCAGTGCCTCTAACTTGTCCAGGTCCACATTGCCCTTGAAAGGGTGCAGGTTGGGCGGGTCATGGGCTTCATCAATGATTACGTCGACGAATGTTCCTCCAGCCAGTTCCTGATGCAGCCTGGTGGTGGTGAAATACATGTTGCCGGGCACATACTGGCCCGGTTTAATCAGCGCCTGACTGAGCAGGTGCTCGGCACCGCGTCCCTGGTGGGTGGGCACTAAGTAACGGTAGCCGTAGTATTTCTGGACGGCCTCTTCCAGATGAAAGAAGTTGCGGCTGCCCGCGTAGGCCTCGTCGCCCAGCATGATGCCGGCCCACTGACGGTCGCTCATAGCGCCGGTGCCGCTGTCGGTAAGCAGGTCGATGTATACATCCTTGGAGTGTAGGAGAAAAGTGTTGTAGCCGGCTTTTTCCAGAGCGTCCCGTCGCTCCTGCGGGCTGGTTATTCGTATCGGCTCCACCATTTTAATTTTCCAGGGCTCCGCCCAGGAACGGCGTCCGAACTGTTCCCCCATGGTTATCAGCTTTTTATTATTCATCGCACCACCTCATGGCAGTTATCATATTGCTGGGGCAGGTTTGTGTCTAAAACTAATGTAATTTCTCCTCTGTAAAATGGCTTTCCAAAACCCAAAACAGGCTGACATCAGCGTTACCGGTGCTGAATCTCTTAGTAGTGCGAAATATGCAGCCCGCAGTTTACTACCAGCGTATGACCGGTTATGGCGCTTGATTCATCAGAGGCCAGGAAAACAGCGGCCGCCGCAACCTCCGACGGCTCAATAAGTCTCTTAAGGGAAAAGTCTCTGGTCAGCCTTGTCAGTATTTCCTCACGGTCCACTCCAAGTGCCTTGGCCTTGGCACTGGCTGCATTGAGGATACGGCTGCCCCTTACTGCCGCCGGGCTGATACAGTTCACGCGAATATTGTACTCTCCTGCCTCGATGGCCATCGTCTCCGTGAAAGCAATAACACCCATCTTGGAGACGCAGTACGGGCTTCGCATCGGGAAACCGGACTGCCCGCCCACCGAGCTAATATTGATAATATTTCCGCTCTTTCGCGGCATCATGTCCTTCAAGACTTCCCGGGAACAGAGCAAGGTTCCTGTCAGATTAACCGCCAGCACTTCATTCCATTTGTCCAGTTCCATATCGACTATCCTGGCGGTGGGTCCGGCGATGCCCGCGTTGTTAATCAGGATATCTATTCTTCCGTATTCGGCCAGCGCCTGGGCCACCATTTTCCTCACCTGGTTTTCGTTGGTGATATCAGTCGGTATTGCCCTAGCCCTTCCTCCGCCGGCATTTATAGCATCGGCCACCTCATTGAGCCGGGATGCATTGCGCGCTGCGATGACCACAATCGCTCCCTCAGAGGCGAAGGCCTGGGTAATGGCCAGTCCGATGTCCGAGCCGCCCCCAGTAATTACAGCAACCTTATCTTTTAGCCTCATGAATTGCAACCTCTATGCCTGTTTATTCTCTGGCTTTCCAATTCTGCACCGATATTAAGTGCTCGGCAATGCCCTCGCCGATAGCAGATTGTTCTTTGTTTCCAAATTGAAAATAATAGAGATTATCAAGTTCATTTAACAAAATGAAGATGTGTCAGGTCAACCCGATATCCATGGATAGCACATATACTTTTCAATTTTTAATGAGCGGCTTGGAATCGTCTTCTAGCGTTTTGCGTAACTCATAGGATAGCTGGCTTCTATCCAACTCTACATCTTGGTAAGTCAGGATGGAATCCTGCCTCACTGGCCGCAGGAGTTTTGCGCCGCGGCTTAATCCTATCGGTAGATAGCTTCCCGCTACGCTTTCATCTGCTCTAACCAGACGGCCATATACCGTATAGCCACCTTCGCCATCCAGGATATCACCCTTTTTCAAATCTTTCTTGGCTACCGAAGGGACATCAGCGGCGAAGAAATTCGCCGAGCCAGTTGCTTCGCCGCGAAGGGCCACTTTTGCGATGCTCATGCCCAGTTCGAGCCCGATAAGGTGGTAAGGCCGGAAAGCGGCCGCATACTGGCCAGAAGTATCTTTAACAAAATCATGCGTAGAGAGAAATCGACGCATATGATTGGTCATTACTCGGAATACAACATAAACTCCCCAGCGCAGATGGTCATTTATGGGGCTCCCATCTCTTTGTTCGCTGGCCACAACTTCCACGGTTCCGCTATGTTCCAGAATTCCGCCATCATTCATCGGCTTCAGCACATTTGCCAGATTCCTAACCCCTACTGGGGGAAATTGCAAGCCATTTTTTTGCGGCACCAATCCAGAGGCATTAGATAGGGCACACATTTCAATGGCGGACTTGGTGCCATCTAGGAAGGAATTGTACATCTTGGCATTATACCGACCGGATGACAATTGTTCCTCGGAAAAACCGAAATAGTCCCAAACGGTCTCGGGAGTCGAATAATGGTATTTTGGTTGATAATGGGTTCCTTTGCCGGCACAGACAACCTCGACGCCTATGGTGCGCGCCCAATCAACCATTTCCTCAATTATCGCCGGTTGATCCCCGTAGGCCAAAGAGTAAACCACCCCTTTTTCCCTGGCTCTTTTATTGAGCACCTGCCCCAACAGCGCATCCGCCTCAATATTTACCATGACTATATGTTTGCCGTATTCTATGGCGGTCCAGGCATGGTACGCTCCGGCCTCGGCAACTCCGGTGCTTTCGACAATAACATCCAGTTCCGCTTTGATTAGCGCCTCCGGGTTATCGGTCAGTACTATTTTCCTCTTATTGGCGCTGTCATTGATAGCGCCGGCGGAATTCTCGTAAGCGATGGCCTCTTCAGGGAAACCGATTTCCTGGCAGGTCTGCGTTGCTTTGGCCAAATCAAGTTCGGCGATGCCAACCAGTCTCATCCCGGGAGTTCGTTTCGCTTGAGCCAGGAACATCGAGCCGAAGGTTCCGGCCCCAATGACGCCGATCCTTATGGGACTGTTTGTGGCCTCTCTTTGTTGAAGAGATTGGTATAAGCTCATAATTAACTCGCTTGGCTCATTGCGACTGCCGCACGTGCTATGAGACTAGAATAGAGGGTATGTACTCCAATATCTGCGCTTTCTCTTGCCTCACTATATCCTCAGTATCCAAACAAAGAAGCGCTACGGTCGCGTATCGGGCGCCTGGCTATAAATGATTCAAACTAAATTACGCTTTCCAGTCGGATTATTTAACCTGCAACTTCTTTAATCCCAGCAAATCACGTGCTTCATCCGGCGTAGCTATCGTCCGTCCGAGGTCCTTACCTATCCGGACTATTCTGGTAACGAGCTCGGCGTTGCTTTTAGCCAGAACCCCTCTACTGTAATATATATTATCCTCAAAACCGACCCGGGCATGGCCGCCAAGAAGAATTGACTGTACCACGGCCGGTGTCTGGTCGGCACCGACGCCGAGAGTCATGAACATCGAATCTGGAGGAAGCTGGTCAACGAGGTGCATCATATTCCTCGGCGTATAGGGAGTGGCATTCTGTGCCGTCCTTTGCATACCTAGAGGAAAGTCAATCCAGTAAGGTTTGGGGATGGGGAAATTCTCAATAAGATATTTGACTTCCACGGCTAAACTGCCCAATCCGCCATGCAGTTCAAACTCGGGTTTTATATCTTTGTCCAGCAGCGCCTTCATCATTCTTTCGTCAAAAGAACGCGTCCAGGGTCGAATCCGTTCCTGTCCCGCGCTCATGAAGACAGCAACCCCGACGTTAAAGGATACCATTTCCGGGCCAGCCTCAAGGACCCTGAATCCATCCTCGACGCTAGCGCCCTCTTCACGTCCCGGAGAAGTGCTGAATGCGACAACTATGTCACATTTCTTCTCCTTTATCAGGCGGGCTGTTTCGCGAAAAACCTCAGGATCAGTGGTAGCCATACCTTCTTTATTGCGGGCGTGAATATGAGCTATAGAAGCACCTTCGTTCCAAGAACGGTAGACTTCTTCGGCAATTTCCTCAGGACTAGTTGGTATGCTTGGATTCGCCTCCTTGGTCAAGAAACTGCCACAGGGAGCAACACAAACAATGAGTTTATCGGTAGCTATCATGGTTCCCTCCATAATACTTTAATTGATTCATTATATTCCATATGTCTATTGGATGCTGACAGGCGGTTACGCTTAAGTCTTGAGGTAAAATATGTGATCGCAGTAATCGGCGCCTTCCATAAGGGTCTTGGTTCGCTGGAAACCGATGTCAGGATTAAAGGCTGCGGCCATGGGTTCATCTCCTTCGCACAGCCATAAGCCGATATCCAGCGCGTCCAACTCGGCGAGTATTGGCACCCACATACACCCCGTGAAGCAGTAAGCCTGGCGTTTATCCGTGTCCTCGACTTTACGCCACTCGTGGCTGCCGGCACATCCCGCTTCCAGCGCGGAGCAGAAAGCCCGCAGCGTGCTGGCGTCGGCGTCCTGTGCCATCTTCCGCCCCCTTTCCGCCGCCACCTCTTTGAATGCCTGGTGAATCGTCTCTACACCCTCATCGCCGTACTTTTTTTGAATAGCCCGGACGGCTTTCACCAGCAAGGTAGCACTGGTAAACATCTTCGAACGTAACTTCGTCAGGAACGCCCTTTCCAGCGCCTCCGGGATGGGTTCGGACGATATCTGTTGCAGTGAACTCATGCTCTCCTCCTTTCAACAGATTTGGATGACAGGAAAAACCATCTCAGCTTTCCAGGATACCGGCCTTCCCGAGTATTCTCCAGAAAGCGTAGTCAGCGTAATGGACGATTTCACATACCAGGCTCCGCTCTACATTATCCCCTTCCGGCGAATGACAGCCGACAATGTGGGCTATCTTTTCCGGGAGCCCGGCAGACAGGGCGATATACACCCCGTAGATGGGGTGCCGAATCGAAGGCCATCCAGTTATTTTTACGTCTTCCTGCCATCTTTTTTGGTTCTGGGGGTCAAACTCAAACGGCTTGCCAAGGTCGTGGCAGAGCCCGCCGGCGATAACTTCATCCATATCCACATCGAACTGCGCAAAGCCATCTTTTAATTCCTGAGCAATCGCCAGTGACATCCGGGCTACATACCTCAGGTGGTCAGCCTGCGTTCCCATTCGCATTTGAGGGGTATTGGGGTTTCCAGAGGGTGGTATGTCTTCTATCTTCTCAAATCCGCTATTCATAAGCGCCATGGTCCAGGCATCATAGACCGACTCTCTTAATTTGCGATTTTTTATCTGTTGCGCTTCCGGGAGCGATTCGATGACTCCTTTTCTTACTAATTCTTTGTCTTTCATCTGTTATGTCCTCCTGAATTTATACAATAAGCGAAACCTTGAAGATGCTGCTGCTCATTTATTTTATAATCATACCATGTCACTAAATAGGATAGCTTATTTCCACAAAGATGGCTATGCTGGTTAAAGCTAGAGAGCCGCGAGAATTTGACAAATAAATTTAACCGGTTAAACTACTAATTACTCATTAAAAGAAAAGGAGGACTAAGGGAAGTGGCAAAGAGGGAACAAATCAACTGGGGAATATTTCCGGAAGAACACAAAGACGACTTAATGAAGAAACATCTCTATTACGTTCCAGGAATAGTCGTCAGCAACATAAGCAAACAAATTTATGTTTCCGGACAAAATGGCCTTAGGAGAGATGCACAGGGACGGGTATTAAACGAGGGAGACCTTGAGGACCAAACCGGAGTAGCACTGGAGAAAATTAAAACCATACTGGCGAAGGCAGGGGCAACACTGAGTGATGTTGTTCAGGTTACCGTTTTCCTCCGCGATGCCAGTGAGCGTGATAAGCACGCTGAGATACGTGCCAAATACTTTAAAGAGGGGCAGCCGGCGAGTACTCTCGTGGGTACCGACTTTATTTTTAAGGAAATGCTGGTAGAGATTAATGCCATAGCGGTTGTTTGAATCCGCAGTCGTCTCCGGAGATTAGAGTCAATAAATTAAGGAGGGGAGCAAGAATGAGTATCCTGGATCAATTTAAACTGGACGGTAAGTTGGCGCTGGTTACCGGCTGTAAGCATGGCATCGGCAGAGCGATGACACTGGCGTTAGCTGAAGCCGGCGCTGATATCATTGGCGTCAGCGTCACCCTTGAAGAGTCGGGAAGCGAAATCGCCAAGGAGATAGAATCCTTGGGGAGAAAATTCAAAGGATATCAATGCGACTTCTCAGATCGCAGGGCACTATATGAATTCATCGCCCGGGTACAGGCAGAGAACCGGATTATAGATATCCTCGTGAATAATGCCGGCACTATCATACGCAAGCCGGCCGTTGAACACTCCGATGAATACTGGGACAACGTAATGGAGGTTAACCTCAGTTCCCACTTTGTTCTGACCCGTGAGATAGGTAAAGGTATGGTGACCAGAAAGTCTGGCAAGGTAATCTTTACGGCATCAGCGTTGACCTTCCAGGGGGGAATCCTGGTTCCCAGCTATGCTGCCAGCAAAGGCGGTATCGGGCAGCTGACCAAGGCGCTGGCCAATGAATGGGCGGCACATGGGGTTAACGTAAATGCCATTGCTCCTGGCTATATCGCAACCAGGTTGGGAGAAGCCCTGCGCAATGACCCGGTGCGCGGCAAGGCAATACTGGAAAGAATTCCCGCCGGTCGCTGGGGAGAACCGGATGACCTCAAAGGCGTGATCGTCTTTTTAGCGTCGGCGGCCAGTGATTACGTGAGTGGTGCCATTGTGAATGTTGACGGAGGCTGGCTCTCTCGATAGTGCTGAGAAAATGACGGGATTATTCGCTTCCCCTTGCTGTTTCTTTCCCGTCTGACCTTAAATGTCTCAGGGGTAATATAAGGCCCAGTGCGGTAGCGGCGAGGGCGGTACAGGTCCAGAACGCAGGGGTATAGCTTCCGGTAATGTCAAAGATGTGCCCGGCGAAGACCGGCCCGATAGCGCCGCCGACCATGGTGCTGAAGAAGACAATGCCGAAGAGGGCACCGTGAGAACGGACCCCGAAGTACTCGGCAACGATAGGTGAAATCACGGTGAGCAGTCCTCCGTGACCGAAACCGTAGATGACGGCAAACAGGTAGAGCATCCAGAGCTCTCTGGCCAGTTGCAGCCACAGGAGTGCCAGGATAAGCAGGATTAAACAGATAATCATAGAACGCTTGTTGCCGATACGGTCTATAGCAAAACCGATGACAAACCGCCCCGACATGCTTATGCCACCAATAGCCGACAGGATGCCAGCCGCTGTTGTTGAGGGTATACCGATGTCCGTAGCGTGTGGGACGATGTGCACCAGAATTATGAGAAGGCAGAACATGGTGGTGAGGAAGGCGAGGCAAATCGTCCAGAACTGCCTGGTACGTAACGCCTCATGTAGATAGAATCCGGTTTCGACCGGTTTGGAACTCGCTGTCTGGCTTTCCCTGTCTCCATCCGGCAGGAGGCCCATGCGAGCCGGGTCACGCCGCAGCAGCTGCCCGGCGGAAATGAGCAGGACCATCACCATAGCACCGATGATGAGGTAAGAATTCCGCCAGCCGTAAGCAATGATGAGCATACTGGACATCAGGGGCATAGCGAGTTGCCCGGCACCGGTGCCTACCTTCACAATGCCTGTCATCATCCCCCTCCGCCGAACAAACCATCGCGCCGTCGTGCTGAGGGCTATAACGTCAATCGAGCTCAAGCCGATGCCGACCACGATTCCATAGAACAGGTACAATTGCCAGACATTATCGAGCTCTGACATAGCCAGGAGCCCCAAACCGAAAAAGAAGCCGGTTGCCGTCATCACGACACGCGGGCCAAACCTATCGTTTAGCCTGCCCACCAGGATGCCGAGAAATCCCGCGATGAGCAGAGCCAGGGAACTGGCGCCTGATAGAGTAGCCCGTGACCAGCCGAAGTCAGCCAGCAGCGGCTTGAAAAAGACGCCGAAAGCGATATGGGTGCCGATACCTATTGCCTGTATGCAAAAGCAAGCGGCGGCAATATTATATCCGTAAAAGAATGCAGGTCTCTTCATGCTAGGAAACAGTATAGCGCTTTGAAACAGGTAAAAGCTATTGGGATTAGTTTACCCCCCCTGTGTTTCTGGGAATTCCAGTTTCCTGTATAGAGTGAAGAGGGAAATAACTTTCCTTCCCAAAATAATACTTGGCCGTCAAGCATCAGTAATCAGGATTGGATTCTCACCAACAACCTTCGGGCAGCGGGCTTCCCGCTTCAAAACAACATTCCAAGCAGCAAGGTGCAGACATAGCCGATTATACCGCAAATCGGGAAAGTCAGTATCCAGGCGGCGACAATATTGCCGGCAATTCCCCATCTGACGGCTGAGAACCGTCGTGTTGAACCCACGCCCATAACTGAGGCGCTCACACAGTGAGTTGTGCTTACCGGTATGCCCAGATGTGACGCAGTTTCGATGACGGTGGCAGCGGCCAGGTGGGTGGAAAAGCCCTGTACAGGGCGTAGCGCGGTCATTCTCATGCCTATGGTCCTGACAACACGCCGGCCTCCCAGGGCAACACCGAAACTAATAGCGGACGCCGATACCACGATTACCCACCAAGTTTCGGGACTCAGAAGCGAGAGGTGCTCCCAGATACCGGTATCATTATAGTGAATCACCAGCGCCATGGTGATGACTCCAATGGGCATCTGGCCATCGTTCTTGCCGTGGCTGTAGGCCATGAAGAAAGTGCTTATCCATTGCAGCCTGCTGAAAACGCGGCGCATCTGATCCGGGGCACTTTTCTGAAATATCCAGTACAGGCAGAGCATGATAATAAAGCCGCCGATAAAACCCAGTGTGGGGGCAATAATAACGGCGGATAAAACGCGTTGCATGACCGACCAGACTACGGCGGCGTTACCAGCTATGGCCATTCCGGCTGCCGCAAGCCCGGCTATAAATCCATGATGGATGCTTATAGGCAGGCCCATCCACGTAGCAATCGTTCCCCAAATAATAATGGAAATCAGGGCAGCTATGATCGTCTGGTAGGATATAACATCTTGGATGATGATTCCCTTGCCGATGGTATGGGCTACGGCGGTACCGGTGGCCGCACCGGCAAAATTGGCTACTACCGCTATGGCTAAAGCAGTCCGTGGCGCAAGAGCTCGGGTGCCAATGGCTGCCGCGATGGCGTTGGCAGCGTCATTGAAGCCGTTGACAATGCCAAAACCAATTGCGAGAACTATGACTACGATGAAGAGCTCAAAAGAGGCATCAGGCATGCTTGAGCGCTACCCCTTCAAGGACATTGGCCACATCCTCGCACCTGTCGGTCGCGCTCTCCATGTGCTCCAGAATCTCGCGCCATTTGATTATGTCAGCGGTATTATCGCAATTTTCAAATAATTCGGCCATCGCGGCACGGAAGACTGTATCAGCGGCATTCTCGAGCCGGTTTATTTCGATGCAATGCTCCAATACCTGCTTCAGTTTGGGGTGATTGCGTAATTGTCGCATGGCAATGGAGACTTCCTTTGCCGCCGAGACTATGATGTGAGCGAGCTCTTTTGCGCCTTGCTTTGGCGCATCTATCTTATATATATGTATGGCCACCGCCGCAGCATGAATCAGGTCAACGATGTCGTCAAGGGAGTGGGCCAGAGTCGCCATATCCTCGCGGTCGAAAGGGGTGACAAACGTGCGGTGCAGAAGTTCGATAATCTTGTGTGTGGTAGTGTCACCTTTATGTTCCAGTTCATCTATTTGGGTCGCTTTTTCTTCGATGTTATCCCAGTTATCAACCATCTCTTGCATTGACTGTGCCGTCTGAACCATGTTTTCCGCGCTTTCCTCATAGAGGTCGAAAAATATCCTGCCCTTGGGCATAAGCGAAAATTTAAACATATTCTTCTCTCCTGCGGCAAATGATTGAGGAAACGGGGTATTGGCGGAAAAATGGCAAGTGCTTTAGGTAGAAAGGCTGGCTAAATCTGTGATAAGGGTCGAAGTAGCTCATAGTTGTATTTGCCGCTATGTTATATCACTGCTCTATTGATGTCAAGCGGGAAAGGCGACGTGCAAGATACAGTGTCAGGGATAGCTACATCGCGAAACGGCTTAATTGCAGAGCAGCCTACGGTTCCCTGGCACGGTATTCGTTAATTATCCCCGGCTTGGGCTCAAACCCGAGCCCGGGCGTCTCTGGCACGGTCACTCACCCATTTATCGGCTCCGGCACCTGATTGTACACGGATTTGTACATCATCCAGAAGACGTAATGGAACTCAACTCGCCACCCGTTAGACATCCCGGCCTGCAGATGCATATTGTGAAGAGGCCACGCGCCGCCGTTTGCGATCGGCTTATTGAAGGCCTGTGCCATAGCCGCTGCTTTCATCGCTTCGGTATAACCGCCCACGTGGCCGACGTTTGGTTGGAAGATATCCACTGCCTCGTGAACCAGTAACTCCCGGTGGCGAAAACGGTGTCCTTCGTTCTGGCCAGCGGCAATGGGTATGGTCGTCTGGCTGTGGAGGTTGGTCAGGGTGCAGCGCGGGAAGATAAAAAGCTTCTCCTTCTTGAATAAGTGATATAAGTCATATATTTGTTCGCTATATCCACGTTAAAATAAAAAAATAGGACTAAATGTGTGACTGTGGAGGAGGCTGCACTATGGACAGGAACTTGAAACTGGGTCTGATAATCGGGGGCGTAATACTGGCAGTTTTGGTCATTGTGCCCCTGGTCACCGCAATGTTTACCGGATGGGAGGTTTGTCAAGAAGAGATGTTTGAGCATGGTATGATGGGACCCTGGATGATGACTGGATTTGGAGGTTGGTCAATGATGGGCATTGTTTGGTTAGTTATAATCGGCCTGATAGTATGGCTGGTCATTTATCTTGTACGTGGCAGCGGTCACGGCGCGACCTCGAATCAGACTGGCGGAGACGTTAAGGCGCTGGAAATACTCAAGACCAGGTATGCGCGTGGAGAAATAGATAAGACAGAGTACGAAGAGAAGCTAAAAGATTTAAAGTAATAAATTCAAATATGCTGTCGGTTTAATGGGGAGACAGATGAGCCTGCGGCGGTTTACTATTATATTTGCCCTGCTATTTATAACTGCCATTACCTCCAGCTGTGTAGGTCAAGTTGAGGCATCCAGGCCGATTCTGGAGGACATAACTGCATCGGAAGCTTTTTCCCTGATCGAGCATAACAGGGATAACCCTGATTTCATCATACTTGACATACGCACGCCAGAAGAATTTTATGAAGGCCATATTGAAAATGCAGTTAATATAGACTTTTATGCTGATACCTTTCGGGATGACCTTGATGCGCTTGATAAAGATAAGACTTACTTCATATACTGCCGGAGCGGCAATCGTAGCGGTAGAGCCATGTCACTAATGAAGGACCTCGGGTTCAATGAGGTTTACAATCTGTCGGTGGGCATAAAAGAATGGGTAGCAGAGGGATTCCCCGTTGTTAAATAGAAATAAGCTATCAAAGGTTTGCTCTAATAAAGTTAGCCCCTTCTTTGAAAGCGGAAATGTTAGCCTCTTTATACCTTGCGGGCACATTTTCCTCTATTGTCTTCAGGAGGACTTCGGCACCAATCGGGAATTCTTCAATCTCAGATAGAGCACCCAGCAAAACGGAAGGGCGTACAATCGCCGTCCCCGCTTTTCTGGCCAGTGTCAGGCAATCGATTTTATAAAGTCTGGCGCACCTTTCCTGTATTTCGGCAAAAATGTCTTCAAGCTTTGGGTAGATAAATCGGGTGGGGGTAATGACTCTTATCGGGGTGGTATCAGTAATGACGATGGTAGTTTTGCTGGCCCTGGCAATATTTCTCAGCACCTCAAGCGGCTCAAACCCCAGAATAATATCGGCACGACCATCCCCAAGCAAAGGGCTGACGCTATAATCCCCGATCCGGACGGTGCCCATGACCGAGCCACCTCTTTGCGCTATGCCGTGAACCTCAGCGCTGGACACCTTTTTACCGACTTTTACCGCGGCGGTGCCGATGATATTCGAAGCAGTTATCACTCCCAATCCACCAACGCCTGCCAGCAGGATATTTGTTCCTTTTCTATCCATTATCGGCTCCTTTTTCCTGTATTGCGCCAGCAGGGCATACTTCCTGACAGACAGCACATCCAGTGCACTGGACATCGTCTATGTAAATCTTATCGGCCACCTCATAGAAGGCCGGGCAGGCGTATATATCTATGCATATCCGGCATTGATTGCATTTTTCCTGGTCTATTTCGTAGGCGGGTATCTCCAGGCCTTGGCGTCTCTTCTCCCTGGTTTCCATTAACTTGCATAAGGCCTTGCTGACCACAACCGACACCCCCTTATGGGCTATCGCCCGTTGGAAAACCTCCTTCGTCTCCTCTATATTATTGGGATTTACAACCTCGACGAATGTTGCTCCCAGTCCTCTCACCACATCCTCAATCTTGATCGGTATCGCTTCCCGGCACATTGCATCACGGTCGGTTCCCGGATGCAGCTGAAAACCAGACATCGCGGTCGCCCCATTGTCCATGACAACCACCGTGATATCAAAGTTGTGGTGGACGGCATTGGCCAGCGGTGACATACCGTTATGGAAGAAAGTGGAATCCCCGATAAATGCGATGGCTGGCTTGCCAGTTGCCTGTCGGAAGCCGCAGGCCAGGCCAATGCTTGCTCCCATAGAGTATTGAGCGTGGCTCATCTTGTAAGGCTCCAGACCTCCCAATAAATAGCAGCCTTGGTCATTGGCAAATATGCCATCACCTGGAACCATCTGCTTAATCGCGTAGTAAGTGTTCCGGTGTGGGCATCCCGGGCAATTTGTCAGAGCGCGGGCGGCAAGCTGTATTTTGGGGCCTTCCTGTCTCGGTATCGGGTTATCCATCCCGAACACCCTGGCCAGTGGTTCAGACACCATCTCCAGCCGGTATTGTCCAACCTTAGGGAAGTGTCCGGTTTCCTTACCCCATATCTTGGTCTTGGCGGATATTTCATGGGCCATTTTAAGGAACTGGGTTTCCAGGAAAGGGGAAAGTTCCTCAACGATGACCAGTTCCTCAAATTTACCGATAAAATCTTTGCACAGCGTTTCGGGAAGCGGATTGGTAAAACCGAGGGCCAGCAATTCGGTCTCGACCCCAAGTTCACGGACGATTTCCGCGGCGTAACTGATGGAAATACTGGAGGCAACGATACCGATCTTCTTTCCAGTTTTTACCCCGTTAAATGAAATAACTCTATTGAATTCTGATTTCTCGGATAGCTCCTTTGCTTTTTCCATTTTCTTCATAATGTTGGCGTGGCACCTTGTCCGGTCAAAGGAGATGGGTACACCTTTTATCTCACCCGTCCGGCGGGGCACACCAAGTTTGCCGAATACTAGGTCACCTCGGGAAAGATTTACGGTATTGACTGTTCTTAATAAAACGGGCAAATGAACCTCTTCGGCAATATCGAAGGCCTTTTGGGTCATGTCCTTAATTTCCTGGCAATTCGATGGCTCCAGCATCGGAACATCGGCCATTATGGATACATATCGGTCATCCTGCTCATTTACTGAAGACGTGCCTCCGGGGTCATCGGCACAGACCAGTACCAAACCACCCTTGATGTCTGTTTCCACCAGACTGCACGCGGTTAAATAATCGAGGAAAGAGTCAGCAGCGACATTGAAGCCCTGGGCTTTCATCGGGCACAACGCTCGCAGGCCGGATAGTGAAGCGGCAATACACACATCGAGAGATACCTTCTCATTTGCTGACCACTCAAAGTAAAAACTGGGCTCCTCACCCTTGTCCAGCACTATTCTGACCAGATCATGAAAGGCATCGCCGATTTCAGACATTGGCGTCCCCGGATATAACGCCGCAATATCTACACCAGCTTCCAGCGCCCCTCTGACTATGGCTTCATTTCCCAGAAGGAAATACCTCTCTCCTTCCTTTCCGGTTAATATTTCTTCCATCCGTTATCGGGCCTCCTCAGGTGAAGATATCCTTCTCAGGATTTGCAACTAACCGCGGGATTTGATTGGCGGGAAACCATCAGGCACAAGATTTAGCGCCCTTGCCAAACTCCCGTAAGCAGCGGCGTTCGTATGCCGGGTTCCCCGTCTCGGTTGGTTACATCATTCCCATCTCTTCCAGTACCTTGACTACCCGCCAGGATTCGGCATAACCGCTGGTACCATGTATGGCCAGAAGCACTGAGGCGGCTTCCAGGACTTCCTCTTTGCTGGCGCCCGCTTCCACTGCCTGTCTCGTTTGAGCTATTATACAGGGCATACAGCCGATGCCAAGTGCCACTGCCATTGCTATCAGGCGCTTGACCTTGTGGCTGAGTGCCCCATCCTTGTAGACCGCATCCCTCACTGCGTCTCCTGCCGCCGCCACATCAGGCAATACCTTGGCTCGTTTATCCCGGTACTTTATCAGACTGTCATAAAGCTCCAGTTGCTTTTCCTCAGTTTCCATAGCAGCACCCTCCTTATATAGTTTCTTAAATATAAAATATCTGGGTTTAAATTACAAAACACCCGGTCGCAATGAGGTAATGGCCTCATATAGGAATTTGAAAGAATAAAAAACCGGGTATAAAGCCTTGACAGCAGTTATGTTATTAGCCAATAATGGTATCAATTTGTACAAATATTATATAATTAGCGGAATTAGACAAAGCGAACCGTGAGTTCTAGATATTTAAACCAATATCCCGCCGAACATCTGAGATTATCAAAAGGGGGGTGATGGCTTTCAGAGAGTAAACACTTACTAGGATGATTTCCGAATATTTTAACGGGAGGTGAATGAGTGAATAAGAAAATGCTGCTGGTTACTCTGGCGCTGTTGCTAGTCATGGCCTTGATTGTTCCCAGCTGTGCCCAACCGGCACCTGCCCCCGCACCGGCTGCACCGGCAACGGCGGCACCACCGGGAACCGAGTACCAGTACCAATGGCGAAATAGCTCCAACTACCCGACCGACTCCGAAGGCGCTGACGCCATGTTCCGTTTCGGCGACCTGGTAACGGAAAGGACTGAGGGTCGTGTTACGGTTACCAGCTATGCCGATGGGGTGCTGGGAGGTTGGGACGCCATCCAGGAGATGGTTATCCGCGGTGACGTTGAAATGATGTTTGAAGCCCTGGATGACGCTTTTGACCCCAGAATCGCCGTAGGCTATTATATTCCGTACGTATTCATCGACTACGATGCGGCCCAACGCCTATGGGCTCCGGGTGGCTACGTCTATGAGACTCTGAATAAAAGAATCGTGAACCCACTGGGCTACCGGGCTCTCGGTGCCTGGTGTGCTGGCATCGGTGGGACAAGCACCAGGGAAGTCCCTCGCGACCCGTGGAATCCTGATGTATCCAAGGATATGAAAATCAGGGTCATGGCCCTGACCGCCTGCCAGCTCACTATGGAGTCTCTGGGCTACATGGTGGTGGGTATGCCCTTTGCCGATGTCTATTCAGCCATGCAGACCGGTATCGTGGATGGGCAGCAAGGCGGCGGCACCATGCAGGCATACATCTTTAAGGACATAAACAGTTGCTGGCTGCACTACAAGGACTACATTGAGCCCGTCTGGTTCTCCATAGGCGAAAAATACTGGCAGATGCTCACCGAAGAGGACCAGCAGATTCTGACCGAAACCGCCCAGCAGATACAGAATGAGCAGGCGGCATACGCCGAGGAGATGGACGAGAAGTACATGCAAATGCTGAAGGACTATGGCTGGACGGTGCTGGTGCCGACTGATGCCGAGTGGGAGCACATGCAGGAAGTCGTATTCCAGGAGGTCTGGCCAGAGCTCACTCCAGTCATTGGTACATCCATCATTGATGGGCTGTATGATGCGCTGGGGATACCGCGTCCTGAATAGTTAACTGGAATAGGCACGTTCAAGTTTACCGGTGAGGGAGCTCAAGGCGAGTTCCCTCATCGGCTGGATTGAGGAAATATGACGGACGCAATCAGTTCTTTTGCCAGTAAACTGGCCTTTCGTTGGCTACCATCGCTGATGTGGTGGGTGATACTGATATCATGCGCTCCTCTGGTGGTGCTTATCTTTGCTCAGGTGTGGCTGCGTTACGTCTTCCATATCCCTATGCTCTGGGTGGAAGAAATTGCGGTTACTCCTGCCTTCTGGGTCTACATGATGGGCGCGGCCTACGCTGTTTACGAGCGCTCTCACATTACTGTGGACATAGTAGCAGTTATGATTCATAACCCGAAGAGGCGGCTGATAGTCAGATTTATCGCAGCGCTGATTACACTTGGACTGGCTATGCTCTTTGTCTACTGGGGTTACCAATTCTTTGTTTCGGACCTGGCGTTACAAATAGAGACGGCGACTTTAAGATACCCCATGATTTACGGGCGCTGCTCTATCTTCTTCGCCGCCGGTATACTGGGGGGCTTTTACTTCTGGGTAGAAACGATAGACCTGGCACGCCAGCTATTTTGGAACAAAGCACCGCTATTGGAGAGGAAGGAGGCGTAGCGCAAATTGGAGACTGCCTTATTTGGCATACCAAATCTCGGCATATTTGTTGACCTGGCTATCCTGATTGGCCTGCTCCTGCTTGGCGTTCCTGCCCCCTTTGCCTTTATGGCAGCACTGGTATTTCTCGTTTATGTCTACGGATTTGAGCCCGAGGCGCAACTGCCCATGGCTTTCCATAAGCTGAAAGCATTTACCCTCCTTTCCGTTCCCTTCTTTATCATGCTGGGCGGGTTCATGAGTTTGGGAGGTATGGCTGACAAGCTAGTCGCCTTGGCTGATGCCCTGGTGGGCCGGATTAGAGGTGGTCTGGGGATGGTTGCCATTGTGGCCTGCGCTATGGTTGGTGCCATCGCCGGCACCTGCTCGGCGGCAGTGGCATCCTTAGGTCCGCTGATGATTCCAGAAATGGAAAAGCAAGGTTACTCCAGAGGATATGCCACCGGGATGCTGGCGGTGGCATCGGTGCTGGGACAGTTAATCCCCCCCAGCGTACCGATGATACTCTACGGCTTTGTTACGTGGATGCCAGTCACTGCCTGTTTTCTGGCCGGCGTCGGTCCCGGTATCCTCACCGTTATCATTTACTGCATTGTCAATTACTTTATGGTACGCAATAACCCAAAAGTCAAGGTGGCACCCCCGCTGCCGGTTAAGGCACAGGTCAAGAAGGTGGGAGTGACTATTTACAAAGGATTTTTTACTCTGTTGCTGCCCATTATCCTCCTGGGTGGTATTTACGGTGGTATCTTCACCACCACCGAAGCTGCCGTGGTGGCTCTGATCTATGCCATAATCATCGGGATGTTTATCTATCGCTATCTTAGCTTGAGGATGCTCGGGAAAGTCTTCGTCTCACAGTGCGTTATCACCGGAGTGGTCATTCTGATGATTGTTTTCGTCATCATTTTAAGCCGGGTGATGACCATGCAGAATATCCCGCAGAGTTTAATTGCTATGATAAGTGGGGTTACCGAGAACTACTACTTAACTTTGCTGCTGGTGAATGCTTTCCTCATACTCTTGGGTATGATTGTGGACGATTTTACCGGCACCCTGCTGGCCGCACCTTTACTGTTCCCCTTAATGCAACATATCGGCGTTCACCCCATTCACTTTGCCGCCATTCTGGGTACAAATCTTGGTTTGGGAAATGTCACCCCGCCCACGGCGCCTATCCTCTACCTGGCAGCGCGCATCGGCAATGTAAGCGTGGATAAGATGATAAAGCCGGCACTGGTTTTTATGGTTTGTGGTGCCCTGCCGGTGGTGCTGGTCACCACTTATTGGCCTGACCTGTCGTTATTTCTGCCCCGGCTGATATTGCCTAAAGTGATGGCAGGCCTGGGAGGGTAAAAAAGGCTGGATTTGCCATGAGGGCCTGTAATTGATAACACCTTGTTAAAACTTTTATTTAATGAGGTTTTGCAGTAAAATATCAGCACAATCATTTAAGAGGGAGATGAAGATGGCGATCAATACAGTAAATATTATTGACGAGTACATCAAAACGCACCCCGGCTCAAAAAAATTGCATGAGCGGGCATTGAAAATTTTCTCCGCCAATGGCGCTACCCACACCGCCAGGGTTCTTGATCCCTTCCGCCCTTACGTAGTGCGGGCGCAGGGAACTCGCAAGTGGGATATCGATGGCAACGAATACCTCGACTATGTCATGGGTCACGGTGCTTTGATTCTGGGCCATGCCCATCCCGCCGTTGTCCAGGCGGTACAGGAGCAGGTGGCCAAAGGCACCCACTACGGGGAAAACCACCCGTTTGAGGTGGAATGGGCGGAACTGATCCAGCGCAATATGCCGGCCATGAAGAGGATAGAGTTCTTCCCCTGCGGCCAGGAAGCAAATATGATGGCCATCCGTCTTTCCCGGCTCTTCACCGGTCGTAAGAAAATACTCCGCTTTGCGGAGAACTTTCACGGCTGGGGCGATGAGCTTGTCGTCACCCATACTCCGGGCGTGAGCAATGATTATGTCACTATGATACCGGGACATGATTTGAAGCTGGTGGAAAAAGAGCTGGCGACCAAGGAGTATGCTCTCGTCATGGCCGAAGGTGGCGGTGCCCATATGGCCGGGCAGGTGCCCTGGGACCCTGATTTCATCCGCGGTATACCGCCGCTGGCCAAAAAATATGGCACCATTTTCCTCATCGACGAGGTGGTCACCGGCTTTCGCGATGCCCCCGGTGGCTGGCAGTCCACCATCGGGGTTACCCCCGATCTGACCAGCCTGGGCAAGATTATCGGCGGCGGGGTCGGTGTCGGCGCGCTCGGTGGACGGGCCGACGTAATGGATATGCTCACACCCAAGGCTCCGCCACAGCCTTTCGCCCGACACTCCGGGACCTGGAATGCCAACCCGCTTACCGCAGCTGCCGGTGTGGCTGCCTGCAAGCTTTACCTTGACGGGGAACCACAGAGGCTGGCCAATGAGCTTGGCGCCTATCTCAGAGAGAAAGGCAATCAGGCACTTAAAGAGAAAGGATACTCCTGCCGGCTCTATGGACGAACGATTGTCCATCTCTATCTTGGTTCGCTAGACTATGAACCGACTGAAGGCAGTCTGCCACCCACATCAGATGCTGCCAAATTGATGTCGAAGGTCGATGAGAAGATGAGGCTCTGCGTTCACCTGCTCCAGCGCGGCATTGCCACGATGGGCGCAAGGTTTTTTGTCTTATCCGCCTACCACACCAAGGAAGAGCTTGACCGGACGGTGGACGCCCTTATATCAAGTCTGGACGCCATGGCGCAGGAGGGAAGCTTAGGCAAGTGAGTCCAGTGCACCGGTGATATAGCTCCGCAGTTCCTCATACGGTTCAAAGACAGCCGACAGGTGTATCATACCGGGATAAGGGCATTTTCCGGTCCGAATACAGTGGGGACGTGCCTCAAAACGCTTTCCGCGTTTCCGAGCCTCGGCATGTAAGCTGGTACGTTTCGTTAGGGCTGTTATCTGGCTCGTCTAATCTCCTTAAATCGATGGTTTTTTACCCTTCACAAAGCTAAACAGCGCCTAAGGCGCTGTCCTGTTTTGAAAGTATACCGCTATTTTGACCTCAAATTGACAATCATAAGTGGTACGGATAGAATTCGACGAAAGAAAATGGAAAAAATCGCTGGTCCCGATTCCCGTAGCAAATCGGTGACCACCAGTTGTTATTATGACTGCGGTGGCCGGTGTCTCCTGAAGGTTTACGTTGCTGAAGGTAAGATCACTCGAATCGGAGTGGATGAACGGCATCCCGACTTGAAGCCCTGTCCCAGGGGGCTGGCTCAGAAGGAGGTCGTCTACGCCGAGGACCGCCTCAAACAGCCTTTAAAAAGGACGGGTGAGCGAGGCAGCGGGAAATTCGAGCCGATATCATGGGAAGAGGCACTGGATACGGTGGCCCGGGAGCTGCAGCGGGTCAAAGCCCGGTACGGGGTCGCCTCTATCTTCCTTATGGAACACTACGGTTCCATGAGCCCTCTGTATGGCGTTCAGAAAGCTGGCCGCCGCTTTTTCTCCCTCTTCGGCGGGTGCACCACTTACTGGGGTAATACCTCTCTGGAAGCAGCCATCTTTTCCTCTCTGGCCACTTTCGGGACCGCCTTTACCGGGTGTAGCCGGGACAATTTCCTCCATTCCAAACTGATTATCATGTGGGGGTGGAATCCGGTGGTCACTCGGTTCGGTTCGGACATGGTATATTACCTGTCCCAGGCCAAAAAAGCGGGGTCCAAAATCGTCTGCGTTGACCCCAGGTATACCATCTCCGCCCGAACCCTGGCGGAACAATGGATTCCGGTAAGGCCGGGGACAGATGCTGCCTTGCTTATCGCCATGGCCTATTTCTTGCTTGATGAGGATATCTATGACCATAGCTTTGTGAAAACTTATACCGCGGGCTTTGCACAATTCAGGGACTACGTTCTGGGGGAAGAGGACGGGATGCCCAAGACGCCGGCGTGGGCGGGAAATATCACCGGCGTGCCCGCTGCGACCATAAAGCAGCTGGCCCGTGATTACGCCACCAGCAAACCGGCGGCCCTCTATGCCAGCTGGGCACCGGGGCGGACCGCCTTTGGCGAGCAGTATCATCGGGCGGCCAGCGCTCTGGCCGCCATGACCGGCAACATCGGGATAACCGGCGGATATGCGTCCGGGGGCACCGGTCGCATCCCTCTGGGCTACCTGGGGAAAACTTTGCCTGTGCCGGAAAACCGAAGTCAGGCGGTGCACGTAACCGATATTTACGATGCCCTGCTGGAGGGGAAGTCTGGCGGCTATCCCGGCGATGTCAAGCTGCTGTACATCGTGGGCTGCAACCTGTTGAATCAATTTCTAAACACGAATAAGGGCCTGGCTGCCCTTCAGGTGCCGGAGTTCATCGTGGTACACGAGCGTTTTCTGACCCCCACCGCCCGCTTCGCCGATATCGTTCTTCCTGTTACCACCGCGCTGGAGCAAATGGATATCGGCCAGCCTTGGACAGGAGGGCCGTACTTCATCCATATGGGCCGGGCCATAGAGCCGCTGCCGGAGACGAAGTCGGATTTGGCCATCTTTACCGAACTGGCTTCCCGCCTGGGTATATCCGGCTACAATGATAAATCGGATGAAGAATGGCTCAGGGAGTTTGCCGCCGCCACTCCGGACCTGCCGGAATACGATGTTCTGCAGCGCCAGGGGGTACACCGCATCCGTCTCAGCCAGCCCTGGGTAGCCTTCCGGGAGCAGATTGAGGATCCCGCCCACCATCCCTTCCCCACACCTTCGGGCAAGATAGAGATATACAGCCAGAAAATGGCTGAGAGGCAGGACCCTCTCATGCCTCCGATACCGAAGTATATCGAGGCCTGGGAAGGACCCGGTGATCCTATCATAGCTAAATATCCCATTCAGTTAGTTAGTCCCCACTCAAGGGCCAGGGTCAACTCCTCGTTTGACAACATCCCGCGCCTGAAACCACTGGCCGATGATGCCGTCTGGATTAACCCCGGTGACGCGCATCCTCGGGGCATTGCCAATGGTGACAAAGTGAAAATATACAACGACCGTGGGCAGCTTCTCACCACCGCCCGGGTGACCGAGCACATCCTGCCGGGAGTCGCCAGCTTAGATGAAGGTTCCTGGTTTGAACCGGATGTGCATGGGCTCGACCGTGGTGGTTGTGTCAATGTACTTACCAAAGACGAGGCATCTCCAGGGGGTGCCTTCACTGGTAATAGCTGTCTTGTTCAAATAGAGAAAGCGTATTAATGAAAATTTAGATATTATCGTGTAGTGTAGTATCAACACTAATAGGAGGAGAGCAATATGAAAATAACGAAGGTACGGATTCGTGAGTTAATCGGCACGGTTGCATACCCGGAGGATTTCTGGCAGGAAAGGCTGCGCATGCCCACAGACATTTACCCCCGGTTCAAAGCTCGAACGGCCAGGGACGTCTACAGCGGCTGGAGGTTCATTTCGGAGAGTGGGGGCAAACAGAAGGTGAGGGACGTCTTCCTCGAGATAGACACCGACGAAGGCATCACCGGCATCTCCGGCCCGATAAACTGGCAGGCGCCGGCATTCTATATTGATACCCAGCTCAAGCCCATGCTCATCGGTCAGGACGCGTTTGCCACCGAGCTTGTCTGGGACCAGATGTACCGCAATGCCATCCACGGGCGCAAAGGCGATAACATGCATGCCATCAGCTATGTCGATGTTGCCTTGTGGGACATCAAGGGGAAAGCCCTGGGCCAGCCGGTCTATCGACTTCTGGGAGGCCCGGTTCAGGAAAAAATCCCGGCATACGCCAGTGCCCTCGGTTTCTCCATCGAGCCGGAGAAAGCCGGGGAAAAGGTAAAAGAGTTCCGGTCACAGGGCTACACGGCGACGAAGTGGTTTGTCCGTGAGGGCCCGACCGATGGACCGGAGGGAGAACGCAAGAACGTGGCGCTGATGAAGGCGCTCCGGGAAGCCGCCGGCCCCGATATGAAAATAATGATCGACTGCTGGAACAGCTGGGATGTTCCCTATACCCTGAAGATGGCGGAATTAATGGCGGATTATCAGCCTTACTGGTTCGAGGAGCCGGTGCTGGCTGACCTGCCCGAGAGCTACGCCCGCCTGCGTGGCGAGTGCCCGGTGAAGATAGCCGGTGCCGAGCACGAATATACCCGCTGGGGAGCCAAGATGCTGATGGATATAGGAGCCTGTGATGTCTATCAGTTAGACCCGGTCTGGGCCGGCGGTATCAGCGAACTGATGAAAATATGTGCTCTGGCATCAACCTATGACGTTCAGGTGATACCTCACGGCTGTATGCCGCACGTTAATGCTCAGGTCTCTTTTGCCAATAACGTGGTGCTTGTCCCTATGATGGAGTATCTGGTGGTTTTGAACGAGATGTGGCAGCATTTCCTCAAATGGCCGCTCAAGCCGGTCAACGGCTTCTTCAGCCCACCGGACCGGCCCGGCCTCGGCATTGAGCTGGAGGAGAGCCGCATAGAATCGGAACGGGAATTGAGCTGGACATAGAGGGAGCTGAAAGTCCATAATGGTCTGGATAGGCCATTGCTCTGTCTGTCTTCTCGATTAATGTCCGCAGATAATTAATGTAGCACAACAAAAGGAGGAATGAATGGAAGACTTCGATATCATCGATATGCACATTCACCTGTGCCGGACCGAAGAGGAGGAGAGGGAGTATTTCCCGCTCCCCGGCCGCAGGCAGCGTGACCGATGGGCGACGCCGGAAAAGTTCATCGAACACATGGACCGGAATAACGTTTCCCGGGCCGCCTTTATGATTCTGGTCCCGCGACAACAGCGCGGCCCCCTGTATGAAAAAGCCAAGCTGGATGAACTTCCCGAGGGCCAGAGGCGGAAGGAGAAGGAAAGAGTCGCGGGGCAAATCGGCCCGATAATGCGGGAGATGAACGAATGGGGTTGCGGCGTGGGCCGTCGCCTGCCCAGGTTGCTGCCCTTTATCGGCATGTCTGATGACCTTGGCAGCCCTGAAGCCATCGCGGAAGAGGTGGCCCTGAGAGCCAGTCAGGGAGCGAAAGGTATTAAGATGCACCCGGGGCAGTTCTCCTATTATCCTAACGATGAAGTGTTTTGGCCTGCGTATAAAAAATGCCAGGAACTGGGCCTGCCCATACTGGCTGATTCCGGCCCCTGGCCGCATTCACATTTGGTATATATGTACCCCAATCCGCTGGGCTATAAGCTGGCCGAGTCTGAGAAGGATTACGCCGAACCCAAGAACTGGGCGAAGGTTCTCGAAGCGTTTCCAAAGTTGACCGTTATCCTGGCCCATCTGGGCTCTGCTTGGTGGGACGAGCGGGTGGAGCTGGCGCAAAAATATCCCAACGTCTATTTCGATACGTCGCAGGGCTTTGCCGCCCCGGACCAGTTGCCCGTGGTTGCCCGACGCGGCCTGGCAGAGGAGGATGTGGTAAGGGTTTTCCGCAAAATAGGGGTGGAAAGGATAGTATTCGGTACAGATATGCCGGGGATACCGCTGCAACCACAGCTGGAACAGATACTCAGATTGCCCTTCACCGACGAGGAAAAGAGGATGATTCTGGCGGAGAATGCCAAGCGCATTCTCAGAGTCTGAATAGCCCGGCAGCATATTGTATCATTCAAGCTTGCTGGCGATAATAAAATAAACCTGGTTTGAACCGGCATACCGGATAGCTTCGGGTGAAAGGAGCACGGACATGGCAACGAGGCTCAAATATTATGGCATTTCATTTTTTGAGGTGGAAGCGCAGGGGCGTAAAATATTAATCGACCCCTGTGTAACGGCAAATCGACTCTGCCCCATCAGAGTTGAGGACATTGGTCAGGCGGACATCATTCTGGTCACCCATGGTGCTAAAGACCATATGGGTGATGCCATCGAGATACAGAAGAAGACCGGCGCTACCATCGTGTGCGACCCTGCGGTGAAGATACACGCCATAAGAAACGGTGTCAGTGAAACCAAGGTAATCAGTGTTCTCTGGGGTGATCAAATACGGATAGGTGAAGTTCATGTTCAGGCCGTTGAGTGCCGTCATATCTCCTTCCTGGCCTCCGGTGATACCTATCTATCGGGTCTGCCGCTCAGTTTTATATTATGCCCGGAGGAAGGCACCAGGATTTACAACGTTGGCGACTCAGCTCTTTTCAGCGATATGAAGCTAATCGGCGAGCTGTATCAGCCCAATATCGCTCTGGTTCCGGTGGGCGGTTCTCCCGAGTTAACCGGAGGCTGGGCGCATCTGCCGCCGAGGGAAGCCTCGCTATGCGTGCAGTGGGTAAGACCGGAGGTGACCATTCCCACCCATTTCGACCCGGATTCCGCAGAGGGCGACCTGTTTGCTGATAGGGTAGGGGAGCTGGCGCCGGCTACCAGGGTCGTGCTTCTGAAACCGGGGGAGTCATTCCTGTTCCAAGCGCGGGAATAGGCAAGGAATCCCGGGGCTCTATCGCTTTAATGGAAGAGGACCTTGCCTATGAACGTGTCTCTTATGGTGACGGCTCCCTCCGGGCAGAATTCCTGGCAGCAGTAGCAGCGAATGCAGCGGTCATATTTGAATGTGGGCGGTATGGTTTCATCCCCTGTGTGCCAGTCAACAGCTTTCGGCGTGGCGGGACAGTGGCTGACGCAGGTGCCACAATTGGTGCACACTCCCGTATCGATGGTCGGCTGCGGGCAGACCCAGTTTCTGGCCAGTATTCTCCAGCGGCCGCCCCGCACCGCGACCGGAGGCCGGCGCACCACGGCAAAATCCTGGTCGATGAATGATGCAATGTCTTCACCAACCAGCTCTATGTTTTCGTCATGATACGTTCCCAGCCTGGCCTTTTCCCCGGGTGCAGATGTCGGCACAAATTCAGGGTCCAGACCGATGATTTTGCAGGCCGTGGCGTCCAGAGCAACCGGGTCTTCCGAAAACAGCAGGATATCCAGGTGTTTGGGCCAGCCGCTCCTTGGCCCGTTGCCCTCCATAGCTATAATACCGTCCATGATATACAGGCGAGGTCTGAGCAGGGTAGTCAGGTCAACCAGCATGGTGGCAAAATCATAGGGGCTGGGCATCTTAACGTGATACTGGCTTTTCCGTATGCCGGGTATACATCCAAGTTGATTCTTGACGGCGCCGGTAATCCTGGTCAGTCCGTGCGTTTTCAACTTCGGTAAACTTATCAGGCCATCGCAATCTAGGGCACCGTTGGCGATAACAAATCGTTTATTTAAGAGTGCTTCCTGGTGCGTAACGGCTCTGCCCTTATCAAAATCGGCCAGCTTTATCCCCAGCTCGTTGGCCGCTGCTTTCAGTCCCGCCCGTCTCATATTGGTTTCGCATTTCCCGAAACCGGAGGAATCTCCGTAATATACATCAACTTCAGCCTGCTGAAGCAGCCGTCCCACCGCCTTTAACACGGCCGGATGCGTACTCACACATTTATCGGGGTTTGACCCGAACAATACGTTCGGTTTCAATACTATCCGTTCCCCCGGCTTTACGAACCGTGTGAACCCGCCAAGAAGCTTGATGCCGGCTTCAACCGCCTGATATACCCGCTGCTCAGCATAAGTATCGCATCCTACCAGAGCGACCGTTGCTTTGCTCATCTTGTTTTTATGCTGCTGTTTGCGCTTCATTTATGATTTGAAATATGATGCCTCAGGTTCTTTCTCAATAATCACATCCAGCACGGCTGGCCGGCCGCGCTTCACTATATCCAGCGCCTCTTTAATGGCCGCCAGAATTTCTGACGGTTCCTCTACTCTCTTCCCATAAGCCTGACAGGATTGGGCAACAAGCGAGTAATCCGGCGAAGGTTCAATGTCAATGCCTACCCACTGGTTGGACCCGGCCGAGTAACTATCCGCTCCATATGCTATCTGGAGAGCTTCCTTCGGGGCCTGATATTGCCTGTTATTCAGGATAACCGTCAGGAAAGGAGCCTGGTATGTGGAAGCCGCCCAGAGCGACGGGACGGGGCAACCGTAGATGAAAGAGCCATCAGCGACGATGGCGACCACCGTCTTTTCCGGGTTGGCCAGCTTGGCTCCCAGTGTTGCTCCGAGTCCCCAGCCGAGGCTCGTGCCGCCGCATCCGTAGAAAGTGCCCGGTTTCTCTCTGCGCATCTGACGCAGGATGGCGGGGGTGTTGCAGACCGGCTCGGTAATCAGTATGTCATCATCGTTCAATGCCTCATTAATACAATGACAGAGCCAGTCGGGTGAAATCGGCTTGCTCCGGGCGCCTTTTTCAGCGAGCTGTTGCCAGTCGGTTTTCATTTTGCGGTGAACCTCGGTGAACGCCCGGTAACGAGCTTCACAGCGAGCCTGCTGTTCGGATGTCATCATCTCGCGGACTTTCTGCTCCAGAGCAGTTATAACCTTGCTGGAATCGGCCTGGATCAGGATATCGGCGGGGAAAGTCCACATCGGTATGGCCGGTTTTACCGGGTCAATGTCGATATTAATTATCCTGGCGTCAGCATTTGGCTTGGCCTGTGTGGGTATATACGGTACCTCGCGGTCGAGCACCAGCACAACGTCAGCATCTTGGAAGTACGGGTTGGGGTTGAAGCCGGCGAACATGGGGTTGGAACTCGGGAAATTGACCCTGAATCGCGACGTGACCACCGGTGCGCCGAGAGCCTCAGCCAGTGAGACAAGTGGCGCCACAGATTCAGGACGCCTTCCCGAGTCGCCGGTTAATATGAGGGGGTTCTTGGCCTTAAGAAGCATGTCTGATATCTGGTCCAGAACCTTGTTATCCGCCTGTGGTGTCGAGGGAGGGGAGTGCCTGGGGACATCAGGAATGGTTACGGAGTCTATTTTCTCCATAAGTATTTCCAGTGGTAGCGTGAGGTAAACAGGTCCGCATGGCTCGCTGGAGGTCACCTGGAAGGCGCGCTGCAATACCTGATGAATATTTCGGTTGGTATGAATCTCATAATACCATTTGACATAATCATCGACGACGCTCGCCTGGTTGAGGCGTTCCTGAAGCCACATGATGTCCAGGCGTACTCCTCGCTCGGCTTCTTCAAGCAGCCATGGAGCTCGTCCGGCGCATAATATGACGCCGATATGGCCCCGCTGTGCGTTGTGGAGGGCACCGCCGATATTCTGCAAACCAACATCAACGTGAACCAGCACAACTTGCGGTCGGCCGGTAACCATGAAATAACCATGAGCCGCCGCCATGGCCATGGACTCGTGCAGACACAGAATCACCTTCGGGGTACGCCTTCCCTTTATTCTAAATTTGGCTATCGCCTCTTGAACAGGAATGGTATCGGTGCCGGGATTCATGAAAATGCAGTCAACATTATTGGCGTTTAATAGCTCGATGAAGGCCTCTGCGCCGTAATCTACTGATATCGTTTTCGCCATTATATCATCTTCCTTTCTTAACTTTCTGAATGCGTTAGCCAGATTATAACATTTAAGAGGGGTCAGCTTCAGGATATTCTGTATCAGGACCAGAGATTAAGAAAATACTTCAACCCTCTCGCTGCTGTCTGGTCATGTCGTTGAATCGCGTATTTAGCTGCTCCGGGGTTAGACCGCTGATACTTATTAACTTGCGCTTGCTGCTCAGTCCCTTTTCGATTGTCAGGTTGCTTTTAGCTATCTGAAGGACATCGCTGAGAAAGCCAATCAGTTCCTGGTTTGCCCTTCCTTTAACTGGCGGTGCGGCGATTTTTAAATACCATACGCCGTCCTTTTCGCCCTGCACCTCGTTCCGATGGGCGCCCGGATGTACGTATATCCAAATCCTTGACTTCTCGCCAGCCATACGAGCATTTATTATTGTATCACGGGTAACCGTATAATTCATGCTTTGATGCCGTTACCAATCTAGAAATCGTGTCTGCCATTGGGCTATAATATAAATTGTACCTGTTCTGATTCTTGTGTGTGATGAGGTGCCTGTATTGAGTGCCAGTGAATTAAAGGCAAGGGTTATCAATGAGGTAGATAATCACCGTGACCAACTAAGAGACCTGAGTTTGAGAATCCACAGTCATCCCGAGACCGCGTTCCAGGAAGAAAAAGCGGCCGCCTGGCTCGGTGATTACCTGCAGGAAAAGGGTTTCTCCATAGAGAAGGGTATTTGCGGACTGCCAACTGCATTCCGGGCAAGCTACGGGAAAGGAAAGCCAACGATTGCCATTCTGGCGGAATACGACGCATTGCCCAAGCTCGGTCATGCCTGCGGGCATAATATCATCGCCACCAGTGCGGTTGGTGCTGGAATAGCGGCCAGACTGGCGGTGGATGAGTTCGGTGGCACGGTGCAGGTGCTGGGCACACCGGCGGAGGAGATGTATGGCGGCAAGGTGTATATGATAAAGAGAGGCGCCTTCAAAGGTATTGATGCCGTTATGATGGTACACCCGGCGGGACTGAACACGGCGACTACCAAATTTCTCGCCCTGCAGGCGCTGGAGGTCGAGTTTTTTGGCAAGCCGGCTCACGCTGCGGCTAGGCCAGAAGCTGGCATCAATGCTCTGGAGGCCATGCTTATGTCTTATGCGGCGATTAATTCCCTGAGGCAGCATATAAAAGACAGCGCCCGCATCCACGGCATCATCACTGATGGCGGTGAAGCACCCAATATTGTGCCGGCACATACCGCCGGGCGGTTCAACGTTCGGGCTGAGGAGGACAAATATCTGGAAGAACTCAAGGAGAGGGTGCTCAACTGTTTTATTGGCGCCGCCACCGCTACGGGAGCCAGATTGAAATATCAGTGGGGGAAGGTACGCTACGCCCCGCTGCGCAATAATTTCACACTCGCCCGCATGTTCCGCAAGAACCTGCAGTCACTGGGCAGGAGGGTACACCTGGTTGATCCCAGAATAGGCATTGGCAGCAGTGACATCGGTAATGTCAGCCAGGTAATTCCCAGTATTCATCCGTTGATTGCCATAGCTTCGGCTAGGACGGTTACTCATTCCCCGCAATTTGCGGAAACGGCGGTCTCAGAAGCGGGTACACGTGGCCTGCTTGATGCTGCCAAGGCAATGGCGATGACCGCCGTTGATCTGATGGCGGAGCCGGCTGCACTGGACGAGGTCAAAAAAGAATTTGCACAATATAAAGAGTCAGGATAATAGAGAGATTTTTGAGGATGGAATGATTATCGCCGTTGATGCCGCAGGTGGGGACTACGCACCTCACGAAGTCGTAAAAGGGGCGGTCAAGGCTGCCAGCGAGTATGAGGTGGAGGTGGCGCTGGTGGGAAAGAAGAAGGTGCTCCACGTGATGGCCGGCCGGCATCTGAAGAAACAGGGGGTCAGCATTGTTCAGGCCAGCCAGATGATCGGGCCCAATGAGTCGCCGATAAAAGCCATACGCAGCAAGACAGATTCATCGATTGTTGTTGGCGTCAATCTGGTAAAAGAAGGGAAAGCGGCTGCCTTTGTCTCCGCCGGCAATACCGGGGCAGTGCTTGGTGCGGCGTTGTTTGGACTGGGAAAGATAAAGGGCATTGAGCGTCCCGCTATCGCCTGTATCATGGACATCACCCCCTCAACTCCGGTCCTGCTGATTGATGCCGGGGCCAATGTTGAATGCCGACCCAGCCATCTAGTTCAGTTTGCTGAGATGGGTGTCGCCTTCAGCCAGCATGTGCTCGGCATCAGCAGTCCGCGGGTGGGCCTGCTCAGCAATGGTGCGGAAGAGTCCAAGGGGAGCCAGCTGGTTCAGGAAAGTTACCAGCTTTTGAAAAAGGCCAAAAATCTGAATTTCATCGGCAATATTGAAGGCCATGATATTCTGAAAGTAACGGCTGACGTGGTCGTTACCGACGGTTTTACCGGGAATATCGTGCTCAAGACAATCGAAGGCTTAAGTGACACATTTCTCGGCTCGGTGCGGCAGATAGGGCACGTAGTTTCCAGCGCCTATCATTTCAGAGGGCGTGACCTCCTCCGCGACCTGGGGCTTGGCTCCTGGGTCAACCGCATAGACTACCGGGAATACGGAGGGGCGTGTTTACTCGGTGTGAACGGGAATATCATTATCGCCCATGGGCGCAGTCAGGCCAAGACCATCAAGAACGCCATCGGCATTGCCAAGCATATGGCTGAGGGAGATATAGCAAGGGTAATCAAGGAGGAAATTCATGAGCAAACCAACGGAAGTAAATGACAGCAACTTCGACCAGATGGTGTTGCAGTCGAAAACGCCGGTTCTGGTCGATTTCTGGGCAGCATGGTGCGGGCCCTGCCGTATGGTGGAGCCGATTGTTGAGGAGCTGGCGAATGATTACGAGGGCAAAGTCACCATAGCCAGACTGAATGTTGACGAGAACCCGAAGACGGCCAGCCAGTACGGAATAATGAGCATCCCGACGCTGCTCATATTCAAAGATGGGGCACCGGTTTCGAACATTGTTGGCTTCCGGCCGAAAGCGGAGCTCAAACGCAGCTTGGACACTATTCTATAACTGGCAAACAAATGGTGTCGGTTATCCAGGAGGTTTAAATTGGCGACAAAGCAGGGGTATGATGTGGTGATAATCGGTGGTGGTCCGGCGGGGCTCACTGCGGGTATTTACGCGGCGAGGTCGAGGCTGAAAAACCTGCTTGTCGAGAAGGGGGCCGCGGGGGGCTGGATTATCAATGCTGGCGTGGTGGAAAACTACCCCGGTTTTCCCGAAGGCGTTAATGGGCTGGAGCTGGCCGATGCCATGCAACAGCAAGCGGCAAAGTTTGGCCTGGAAACGTTGACCGCCGAGGTAACTGGCCTTGAGCTGAAAAGCGAGCAGAAAATAGTGAAGACTAGTGAAGGGGATGTTGCCGCCAGAGCGGTCATCGTCGCCGGCGGCTCCGAACGAATCAAGCTGGGAGTCCCCGGTGAAGAGGAATTCACGGGTCGGGGTGTGGCCTATTGTGCCGTCTGCGACGGATATTTTTATAGAGATGTACCTGTAGCCGTAGTTGGTGGCGGCAACGCTGCCATGAATGAAGCTCTGGAGCTTACCAAGTTTGCTTCCAAAGTTACCGTAATACACCGACGCGATGAACTGCGCGCTACCAAGATTCTTCAGGAAAGGGCCTTTGCCGAGCCCAATATGGGATTTTTATGGAATACAGTTGTGGAAGCTATTGAAGGGGAAGATACGGTAAAAAGGCTCAGGCTTAAGAATGTTAAGAGCGGAGAAAAATCCACCCTAGACATATCCGGCATCTTTGTGGCCGTTGGCTTACGGCCGAATACAGGTTATCTGAAAAAAGTCATCGGTCTGGCTGAGGATGGCACCATAATTACCAACGAGAAAATGGAAACGGATGTGCCGGGCATTTTCGCCGCTGGCGATATAAGGTCTGGTTCGATACGGCAGGTCGCTGGGGCGGTGGGAGATGGCGCAGTGGCGGCAATCTATGCCGAGCGGTACATCGCTGGCAAATAAAAAAATTTTCCACTTCTTGGCAGAGCAATATTAGAGTGAAGTATAATTAGGGCGAAGGAGTTAGCTGATGAAGGTCGTCTTTATCGAGGATGTGCCCAGTGTGGCCGAGGCTGGAGAAATCAGGGAGGTAGCTGACGGCTACGGACGTAACTACCTTATTCCGAAAAGGCTGGCGGTACTGGCTGATGCCCGGGCAACGCAGATAGTTGAGGCACAGAAGAAAAGAAAAGCCCATCTGGAGACCGAGACCGAGGAGGAGATGCGGGAGCTGGCCAAGCAGCTGGAGGGGCTGGATATAGATATAAAGGCCAAGGCGGGAGCCAAAGAGAAGCTGTATGGGTCAATTACCAATGCCGATATTGCCGAGGAGCTAAACAGAAGCACTGGCTTGGAAGTCGACAAAAGAAAAATCGAGCTGGAGAAACCTATCCATGAGATAGGCAGCTATGAGATAGCTATCAGGCTGACCAAGGATATTGTTCCCAAGATTAAACTCAGTATCATTGAGGAGGAGGGGAAAGAGGGCAAGGAGAAGAAAGGGAGCAAAGCAGGGAAGGAAGAGAAAAAGAAGACGACGAAGGCGGAGAAGGTGGTGGAAGAGGCGAAAGCCGCGAAACAAGAGGAGGCAGTAGCAGAAGTGGCGGAAGCCGAGGTAAAAGAGGAGACGGAGCAAGGTGTATAACGACAAGTTGCCCCCTCACGATATTGATGCTGAGGAAGCAATCATCGGTTCGCTGCTCATCGATGGCACCGCGATCTACAGAATTGCCACGTTTCTAAAAAAGACTGATTTTTATCATGAGCGTAACCAGTGGCTGTATGAGGCCTGCCTTGCGCTCTATGAACGTAATGAAGCGATAAACCAGATTACCGTGGCGCAGGAACTGTCCCGGCGCGACAGACTGGAGACAGCTGGTGGTGCCGCCTTCCTGAGCCACCTCATCTCAGTGTGTCCGACGCCGCTGGACATCGAGCACTATGCCCAGATTGTCTACCGACTGTCCATTATGCGTGGGCTTATCGGTGCCGCCGACCAGATTGCCCGTGTCGGCTACGAAGCCGGTCCGGACGTGGACACCAGTCTGAGTCGGGCGGAAGACATTCTATTTCGGCTACGCCACGGACACGGCGAGCGTGACTTTGTCCATATCCGCCAGGTTCTGGACAAGTATTTTGAGGCAGCCCCGCCGCCGGAGGAAGAAGGCCATGCTCGCGAGCAGACGCCCTACGTGCTTTCTAACTTTGTTGGCCTGGATGAATTTCTGGGAGGCTTTCAGCGCTCCGACCTGGTCATCATTGCCGGCCGTCCCAGCATGGGAAAGTCCAGCTTTGCCCTCAGCGTTGCCCGGAACGTAGCTGTGGAGCAAAAGGCGTGCGTGGCTCTGTTCAGCCTGGAGATGGCCAGGGATTCGATAGTCTTGCGCCTTCTATCGAGTGAATCCGGTGTGAATTCGCGGCGGGTCAGGTTTGGTCTTCATACCGAGGACGAGGAAAGGCGTATCATGGAGGCCACCGGTCTCCTTTCCGAATCGGCCATTTTCCTCGATGATTCCCCGCAGCTGAGAGTGGTGGAAATGCGCAGTAAAGCTCGCCGACTCTACTTTGAGCGGGGTTTGGACCTGATTATCGTTGATTATCTGCAGCTGATGCAGGGTGACGGGCGGGGTGAAAACCGCGTTCAGGAAATCAGCTACATTTCCCGTTCCCTTAAAGCGCTTTCCCGCGAGCTGAACGTGCCGGTAATCGCGGTATCGCAGCTCAGCCGGGCGGTGGAATGGCGGGCATCACACATTCCGCAGCTGGCGGACCTCAGGGAAAGTGGCAGCATTGAGCAGGATGCTGATGTTGTTATCTTCATCTACCGTGACGAGTATTATCACAGTGAGGAAGAATGGCAACTGCAGCATCCAGACCGGGAGTACCCTCGTGAAGAAGCGGATATCATTGTGGCCAAGAACCGGAATGGTCCTACCGGACAGATAAAGTTGCGTTTCCGGCACAATCTGGCCACGTTCTACAATTATGAATACCCAGTAAGTAGCGAAGAGCCGACGTTGCTATGAGCCAGTTCCGCGGGTTTCCAGCCAGAATGGAATTCACCCCCATCCCCAATTATTTTCTCAGCGCTTTGCTGCCTCAGATAGATGATATCTGGGAGTTGAAAACAACCCTGCACGTGCTGGCGACGCTCTATCGTAAAAAAGGCTATCCGCGCTTTGTTACCGGCAATGAGCTGCTGGGGAATGACGGGCTGATGAAAAGCCTGAAAAAGGAAGGCGAAGCGGCAGAAGAGGTGCTGCGCCAGTCGTTGCAGATGGCCAGCCAGCGGGGAACCTTCATTCACATTGCTCTGGAAAGGGACGGCATAGCCGAAGACGTCTATCTTCTAAACACTGAATCGGATCGAAAAGCCGCCGCCAGAATTGAAAGCGGTGAATTGAAGTTGAGCGGGCTCAAGGCCGTTGAGAAAGGCCGCGTTGCGCTTGAGGAACCGCCGGATATCTTCACCATGTATGAGCAGAATATCGGGATGCTGACCCCGATAATCGCCGATGAGCTGCGCGAGGCGGAAAAGCTGTACCCGGAAAGCTGGCTCAGGGACGCCATCAAGGAAGCGGCGGCTCTGAACAAGCGCAACATCCGGTATATCACTCGCATTCTGGAACGCTGGTCATCCGAAGGGAAGACTGATGGAACATATCAGCGAGTTTCTAAAAAGGGTCCAGATAAATACCTCAAACAGAGGTACGGACACATGGTCCGACGTTGAGGAAGCTCAATCCCCGAGCGCCAACTGCCCTGTCTGCAAGGGAGCCGGGGTGGTCCATCCGCTACTGCCTTCCGGGAAGCCGGATTTCAGTCGGGTGGTGCCCTGCCGTTGCGTAAAGGGAGGGCTCGATGATGATAGGCTGGCCCGCCTGAAGCGGTACAGCAACCTGGGAACACTCGATCGGTTCAACTTTCAAAACTTGGAGCCCCAGGGCAGGAGCGGGAACCCGAAGAACCAGGAGCAGTTCAGGAAGGTCTACGAAGCGGCGAAAACATTTGCCGCTGAACCTGAGGGATGGCTGTTGCTCATCGGTCCCAGCGGGAGCGGCAAAACGCACCTAGCCGCGGCCATTGCCAACGAGCGCATCAGTCGCGGTCTGCCTGCCTTCTACATCACCGCACCCGACCTTCTCGACCATTTGCGTGCCGCCTTCAATCCCGGCAGCGAAATTCCCTATGACGAGTTTTTTGACCAGGTACGGAACGCCCCGCTGTTAGTTCTTGACGATTTCGGCGTTCAGAGCAGTACGCCATGGGCGAGGGAGAAACTGGACCAGTTGCTGACCTATCGCTTTAACAGCAAACTGCCGACGGTGATTGTGCCCATCGTTCCGTTGGAACAGATGGAGGAAAGGTTGCAGACCCGCCTGACTGACCCGGAACTGAGCAAAGTCTGTGTCATTGAAAAGAAGCAGCCCGTGTCCCTGGAATATACCTGGGGCCCGGAATTCGAGCTCCAGAAAAGCATGACCTTCAAAAATTTTGATCTGCAACGGCCTAATCTCTCGCCAGAACAACTTGAGAATCTTGAAATGGCATATCGTGCAGCTTTAAACTTTGCTCAATTACCCGATGGTTGGCTTGTGTTGCAGGGAGAGAACGGGTGCGGTAAAACCCATCTTGCGGCTGCTATTGTGAATTACCAATTTCAGGCCGAAAAACCAGCATTATTCATCGTAGTTCCAGAGTTTCTCGACCATTTACGTTCTGCATTCAACCCAGATAGAAAAGTGTCCTATGACGATTTATTTGAGATAGTGAAGACGGCGCCTATGCTTGTCTTGGATGACTTTGGCGAGCAGACTGCTACACCGTGGGCACGAGAGAAACTTTATCAGATAATGAACTATCGCTACAATGCAAGGCTGCCAACTGTAATTACCACCGTTTATACCCTGGATGAGGACGAGATTGAGGGCCGTATTGCATCTAGATTGATAGACGGTAGGCGAAGCAATTTTTTACATATTATTGCACCTGACTATCGCAGTGATGCATTGAGCCAGAAGAGGGCTTCCCGCCGCAGGAGCCGTTAGGCCTTTTCGCCGTCTCACGGGTTTCATTTTACAATTAAGCAGTCGATATGCCATATTATTCGAGGTCTGGGAAGAGAAATCTTGAGAATTTCATGAAATACCCCACACCATAAATTCGGAGAGAGCCGTGTCAATAAGGGAAATCGGATGCTGCGGCGCGTATTGTAAGACCTGTCGTGAATCGAGTACAGGAAGCATTTGCCGTGGTTGCAAACTGGGATATGAAAACGGAGAA
>DUFF01000072.1 GCA_011174815.1 Dehalococcoidia bacterium
AAAAGGCATCTGGAATGCATCGGCCCCGAGTGCCGTCGCGTTACCCATTACCGCGACCGGTTATTTGCCGAAGAGGCAAATCAGGCAGGCTCGACCGATTCTGCGTAAGGAAATGGCTCAGGATATCAACCAAAACAAAGTCAAGATACGAATCGATAACCTTTCCCTCTCCTTTGGTGGTGTTAAAGCGCTGATTGATGTGAGTCTCGATATACGGGAGAGTGAAATACTGGCCATCATCGGGCCGAACGGGGCTGGCAAGACCTGTCTGCTGAATTGCATCAACGGCTTCTACAAACCGCAAAAAGGGGAGATATATTTCGAGGGGCAGAGGATAACCCGCACCCGGCCGGACCGGGCGGCCAAGCTGGGTCTGGCGCGCACCTTCCAGAACATCGAGCTTTATACCGGCCTGAGCACCCTGGACAATATCATGGCGGCAAGGCACGTTCTGATGAAGCAGAACTTTCTCAGCAGCGCGCTGTATTTCGGTCCGGCGCATTATGAAGAGATAAGGCACCGCAAGACTGTGGAGGATATCATCGATTTTCTGGAAATCGAGCCTATCCGGAAGAAGGTGGTGGGCATGTTGCCTTACGGCATGCGCAAGCGCGTGGAGCTGGGGCGGGCGCTGGCCATAGAGCCGAAAGTGCTTCTGCTTGACGAGCCGATGGCCGGGATGAATCTTGAGGAGAAAGAGGATATCGCCCGGTTTATCATCGATATTTTCGAAGGTCAGGGGGAAACATATCCCGATTCACCGGTCCTCCGTGATGGCGTAAATTGCATCGTCCTCGTGGAGCACGATATGGGAGTGGTGATGGACCTGGCGGATCGGATTGTGGTGCTTGATTTCGGGCGGAAAATCGCCGAAGGCACTTCTGACGAGGTAAGAACCAATCCCGAAGTTATCGCGGCTTACCTCGGCGAGGAAAAACGCTGACAGGTAAACGGACTCACTCCCAGGTCCGCTCATCAACGATTTTTGGCTGCTCTTCGGATATGGTTCCCGTGGAGACAAAATCGATTCGGTCCGGTTTGACCCGACAGATATTCTGAAGATTCTGGCTCAGTTCACCGGCCAGCTTCTGCTTTTCCTCGCTGCTCAGCTCATGCTTGAGCTCAACTTTAAGGTTCATTTCATCGCGTTGCTCACGGCGGGTCACCGCGACCTGAAATCGGGCCACGGGCGCAGAGCTGAGGCAGACCTGCTCAACCTGCCGGGCGACAACGAACATGCCCCTCACCTTCACCGCGTCCCCGGCACGGCCGAGGATACCAGTCAGGCGATGGGCAGTACGGCCGCAGGGGCATGGTTCCGTCGTGTATGATGACAGGTCGCCGGTGCCAAAGCGGATAAGGCCCCAGTTTCTGTTGTGCAGCGGCGTTACCACGATTTCGCCGACTTCTCCTGGGCCAAGCTGCCTGCCGGTCTCCGGGTCAACGATTTCAATGAAATACTCATCCATGAGGTGCATTCCCGCTTTCTCGCGGCACTCATAGGCGAGGGCACCTCCGCTCTCGGTGACGGCGTAGGCCTGATAGGTGTCTATTTCATAGTCTTTTTCAAACGTTTCCCGCAGCGACGGGGCGAGCATCTCTCCGGTGAACCAGGCGCGTTTCAAACAGAGGTCTTTTTTAACGTTATAGCCCATTTCCTCCGCCCGCTTGAGTACGGTCATCAGAAAACTCGGCGTGCCGATAAAGCCGGTCGCTTTCAGATGGTGCATGGTCTGCACCTGAATATCGGTGTTGCCGGTTCCCGTGGGCACGACGGTGGCGCCGCAGTCCCGTATGGCCTCATGGAATAAAATGCCGGCCGGGGACAGGTGGTAGGTGAAAGTGTTCACCACCACATCGCCTTTCTGGAAGCCGGCGGCCCAGAAAGCCTTGGCGAACCACCGGATGCCCTCGTGCTGCACCGGCTCGTAGACGGGGCCGGGGGAAATAAAGACCCGGTCAATATCCTCTGGTGGAATGGCTGAGAAGCCTCCGTAGGGTGAACTCGCTTTCTGCCGCTCAATGAGGTCGGTTTTTCTGGTGATGGGGAGCCTTTGTAAATCTCTTACCGTCCGTATGCCTTCCGGGCTGATGCCGGCCCGGTCAAATAGTTCCTTTACCGCCGGGGCCTGACTATAGGCGTGGGCTACTGTCTGCGCGAGTTTCTCATTTTGATACTTCTCTCGCGCCTCCGATGACATCGTTTCCAGGTCATCGAAAAATTCATCCGGCTTCTTTTTCACAGCCATCGCTTGCGCCTCTTGTAGTGTTTTACCTCGCGGTAGCTTTTCTTCGCCCCCATGGCGGATAGCCCCATATAGAATTCCTTCACGTCCTCGTTATTCCGGAGAAAATCCGCCGAGCCGTCGAGGACGATACGGCCATTCTCCATGACGTAGCCGTAGTGGGCGATGCTGAGCGCTATCCTCACGTTCTGCTCGACGAGCAGCACCGAGGTCTTCTGTTCCATATTGAAACGGTTGATGATGTCGTAGATTTCCTCTACCAGAAGTGGTGCCAGGCCGAGCGACGGCTCGTCCAGCATCATCAGCTTGGGGGCGGCCATCATGGCCCGGCCGATAACCAGCATCTGCTGTTCTCCCCCGGAGAGATAGCCGGCGGTGTTGCGGCGGAGGTCTTTGAGCCGGGGGAAATAGTGGTAGACCATCTCAACGTCCTGTTTTACGGCGTGGCCGTCGTGGCGCTGGTAGGCACCAACCATCAGGTTTTCTTCCGCAGTCAGGTGGCCGAAGACGCGGCGCCCTTCCAGGGCTTGAATGATACCCAGTTTTCCTATCTCTTCAGCGCTTTTGCGGTCTATTCTATCATCATTCCACATGATGCTGCCGTCGGTCACCTCTCCCTCTTCGATATGGAGGAGACCGGAGATTGCCTTTAGTGTGGTACTTTTGCCGGCGCCGTTGGCGCCAAGCAGGGTGACAATGGCACCATCATCCACGCTCAGTGAAACGCCGTGCAGCACCCGAATGACATTGAGGTAGGTGACCTCAATGTTGTTCAGCTTGAGCATCTCAGTTTATTCTCCGCGGGGGCGCCGCTAAAGCGGCGCCCCTCTATCGACGTTAGCTACTGACCAAACCAGTCAAACTCTTCGTATTTCACAAGCGGTGCTTCAATCCAATCGGTTATGGGGGTGATTTCGCCTCCCTGTATCTGGAAAAGTCTGACCGACTTGGAGAGACGGTTATCGCCGGGAGTATAGATGACCGGGCCGTGTAGACCGCCGACGTCGTAGTTCAGCTTCTGAATGCCCTGAGTCTCCACTGCCTGCCAGGCCTCCTCGCCGCCTTTGGCCAGGACGTCGTAGCCGGCATTGGCCACGGCCACTCTCAGAATTTCGGCAATAATCAGGCTTTGCGCCCAGGAGGTGATGTAGTCCATATTGCCGTAGTCGTCGGGGTGCAGGTTCTGACAGTATTCCGTCATCTTGGCCATGCCGGGAACATTATCACCCCAGTTCACGGTGGGGAATACCCCATACACGCCTTCCACAATGTCAGCTCCGGCGATATCCACCAGCGCTTTGGTAATGCCGGCATGCCCGAGGCCGATGGTGACGCCGGGATACATGCCCAGCTCAACGGCGTTCTTGATGATAACGGCCGTTGGCGCAGGTGTGCTGGAGATGTAGAGAACGTCGGGGTTCTGCTCCTTAATTCGGGTTAGGGATTCAATCTCCGAGATGGTATCGGTGGCGTGTTCTTCCGGGGGCAGAATCTCGATGCCAAGTTCATCGGCGGCGGCTTTGGCCGCATCCAGGGCACCGTAGCCGGTAGTATTATTGAGCAGGTGCATTGCCATTTTCGGCTTGCCCGAACCTTTCCAGATGTTCTCCATATAGTATCTGGAAAAGGCTACCCAGTCATCACCGTAATCCGGCATCTGCCCGTAGATATGCTGTGGCGGACGGTGCAACACCGGAGCGTTGAAGGCAGCGAAGCCGGGAAATCCATCTCTGTTGGCGATTTCCATAACTGATGACATCATCTTGGATGAGGAGGTAGTGAACAGGACACAGCCTTCATCCATAAACCTTTTTACGTTGGTGACCATCTTGGAGGCATCATAGGCATTGTCCAGCCAGACTGCCTCAATGGGATGGCCGTCTACGCCTCCCAGTTCCTCGTTTATATACTTGATGCAGTCGAGGTTGGCATGCCCCATTGGGGCACCCTTTTCTGCTGCTGGACCGGTGGAGGGAGTTGAAATACCAACTTTAATCGTTTTCTCTTCCGGGCCAGCGCAGGCGCTCCCGAGTAACGGCAGCACGGCTAACATCAGGGCGAGACAGAGTACACCAGCAATAACTACCCATTTTTTATATTTCATTTTTTCCTCCTTTTATCTATCGAGATGCTCCATGGTAAAAAGGTTGTTACATTGCATTGATACCTCCTTCTTGAGATTAATACGAAAATGGCCAGAGCCGATAGGCCGACTTAAACAATGCCCAGCGGTGGGCAAGGCCCCTCGGCTCAAGTATCAGAAAAAGGATGATAACTAGGCCGAATAACATCGGAGTCACACCAGTGGCAAATCCGGCGGGCAACATAGTGAACGTCCTTTCCAGAAAAGGCACGATTTCCACCGTTAGAATCTGCTGGAGCAGCCGTATGAAGACGACGCCGAATATCGGGCCAATGGTGGTCCCGAGGCCGCCGATAATGATCATGCCGATGTACAGGATCGATTCCGTCAGGCTGAACTGCTCCGCATTGAGGAAGCCGATCCAGTGGGCCAGCAGCGAGCCGGCAATTCCAGCCATAAAACAGCCGATGAAGAAGGCGAGCAGCTTGTAGTACAGAAGATTGATGCCCATCACCTCCGCCGCTAGGTCGTTATCCCTGATGGCGATGAATGCCCGGCCGACCCGCGTCCTGGCTAGGTTCTTGGCGAAGAACGTACAGATGGCGGCGATGCTAACGATAAGATAGAACTGGCTGGTCTCGCTCCGGAACTCGAAGCCAGCGATTGATGCATAGGGCACCTTGATACCGACGAAGCCGCCGGTTATTGACCAGTGATTGATGACCCAGATAATGATGAACTGGGCAGCGATGGTGGTGATGGCCAGGTAGAAACCTTTGACCCGCACCGATGGCAGGCCGAAGATAAGCCCGATGAGTCCGGCCATTAATCCGGCGCAGATAAGCCCCACCAGGAAGGGCAGTTCCAGCCGGTTGGTCAGCACAGCGGAGGTATAGGCGCCCACGGCGATGAAACCGGCATGGCCGATGGATAACTGACCGCAATAGCCAATAAGGAGATTCAATCCGATGGCGGCAATCAAGGTGATGCCAATCAGGTTGGCGACACCCAGCCAGTAGTTACCCAGGTAAAGTGGCGCGGTCAGCAGTAGTACCAGGAAGCCAATAAACAGTGCCCAGTGCGTTTTGGTGCGCAGGATGGCCATGTCCTGTGCGTAAGTATAATTCCGCGTGCCGCTCGGTAAACTCATCTGCTATTTAAATCCTCTCGATAAGCACCATGTGCGTGGATAGAATTTCGTGTGTCGCTGGGTAAACTCATCTCGTTATTTTTAAATCCTCTCAATGCGCACTTCTCCAAACAGCCCGTAGGGCTTGATTACCATAACAATGATGATGATGACGAACGGTATAATATCTTTCACACCCGCCCAGAGATAGGGGGTGAGGTAGCCGCCGCCAAGGCTCTCACAGAGCCCGATTATAGGGCCGGCAACGACGGCGCCAAGGAACGAGTCAAGGCCGCCCAGTATCACCACTGAGAATGCCTTGAGGCCGGTCTGCACCAGCCCATGCGTGATGCCGCCGATACTGGCAATCAGTATCCCGCCAATTGCCGCCACCACGCAGGAGAACATCCACGACCGGGAAAAAACGGTGGTCACCGGGATGCCGCAGGCCTGAACTGCCATCTGGTCGTCGGCGGTGGCCCTCATGGCAATGCCCATCTTGTGATGGCGGAAGAAAAGGGTCAGCAGGGCGAATACTACCAGGCAGATACCGACCACCCAGATATATTCCTGGGAGATAACCGCCGGTCCGATGTGGGCCACCTCTCTGGGGAATAATCTGGGCAGCGCATCGACGCTCCATGGCCAGATGAAGGTTACCACGCCTTCGATGAAGTAGCCTATGCCCAGCGTCACAGTGATGAGCGCCAGAATCGGCTGGGCGATGAGGGGACGCAGCGCAAAGCGCTCAATGGTCCAGCCCAGGCCTAGGGCGAAGAGGATAACCAGCGGGAATGCCAGCCAGACGGGAAATTGAGCCTGCGCCAGCATGGCATAGGTAAACCATGAGGATATGAGCACGATCTGCCCCAGGGCCAGATTAGCCACGCTGCTCGACTTCCAGATGAGAGCGAAGCCGAGGGCAATGAGCGCGTAGACCATACCCACGGAAATGCCGGTAATTAAATATTGCAAGAGCTCAGCCATTTGATATAATGTTCCTCAAGAGATGTCCCTCACCTTGATGCTGGTGCTCACCATACCCTTTCGGCCGTCCCGGTAGGTCACTGGAGCCTGTACCGTTATCTCGCTGCCGTTGTGATACATTGACTCAATCAGTTCTTTATAACGTTCCTCCATAAACTCGCGCCTGATCTTCCGGGTACGGGTCAGCTCTGCCTCATCGGCGTCAAATTCCTTGTGCATGAGGACAAACCGCTGCACCCTTGCTGGCTCTGGCAGATAGCCGTTCACCCGGAGCAGGTCTTTCCGGATAAGGTCGGCCACCTCCTCCTTCTGCGAAAGGTCGACGAAGGTAGTGTAGGGGATATGATGGCGCTCGGCCCATTTGCCGACCATGCCGAAATCGATATTGATGATCGCCGAGACAAAATCCTTGTCCTTGCCACCGATGACCATGGCATCTTTGATGTAGGGGCTGAACCGGAGTCGGCCCTCGACGTACTGAGGCGCGTACTTTATGCCGGAGCGTAGCTCTCCCATGTGGTCCATGCGGTCAATGAACAGCAGGTGGCCATCATCGTCGATGTTGACGGCATCGCCGGTGCGACACCACCCGTCAATCAGCGTTTCCAGGGTCTTTTTATCATCCTGATGGTAGCCTCGGAACAGGCAGTTGTTCCTGACCAGTAGCTCACCATTATCGGTAATGCGCACCTCCGTGCCGATGGCCGGGCGCCCCACGCTTTCGAACTTGATTTCACCTTGGCCATGCGAGGAGATAAGGCCAGCCTCGGTGCTGCCGTAGTTCTGGCGCAGCTCAATGCCGATGGCGTGGATAAGGCGGAAGGTGTCCAGACTGAGCACCGAACTGCCGGTGACGGCAAAGCGGACATTGCTCAGACCGAGGCGGTCTTTGAGGGCGCGGAAAAGCACGAAATAGGCTACGCCGTAGAGCAGGCGCCAGAACAGGTTGGGCTTTTTATTGGCAAAATGGAAATCGGCCATTTTATAGCCCACGGGCATGAACAGGTGGTAGATGAAGCGTTTCAGCGGGTGGGCGTCTATCATCTTTACCTGGATATCCCGCACCAGGCTTTCCCATTGACGGGGGCCGTAGATGACGAAGTTGGGCCCCACCTCGCGGGTATCCTCGGCGATGGTCTCCGGTTCTTCGGGGAAGTTGAGCCTTGCCCCGCTGAGCAGGTGAGGTATGGTGGCGAAAAAGCTGTCGCCAACCCATGCGGCAGGGAAATTGGAGATAAGGTCGTCGGTCTCGGCAAGTGGGTAACGGTCGACAAAGGACTGGGCAGTGTTGATGAGCGCCTGGTGGGTGAGCACGGCACCCTTGGGCAGGCCGGTGGTGCCGGAGGTGTAATAGATGAAGGCGGTATCGGTGCCCTTGCCTTGTTCCACATTCTGCTCAAACAGCCCCTGGTGCTCCGGCTCGTATTCCCGTCCCAGCTTGATGACCTCGGCGAAGGAAATCAATAGCGGGTCATCGTAGTTCCTCAGCCCTTTGGGGTCCCAGTAGATGACCTTCTTCAGTTCCGGCAGCTCCTCTTTTATCTCCAGGAACTTGTCGGTCTGCTCCTGGTCGTTGACGATGGCGAACTTAGCCCCGGACTGCTCGGCGATGTATTTCACCTCGGGCGGTATGGAGTCAACGAATATGCCGGTGACGATGCCCCCCGCCGCCTGCGTGGCGAACTCGCCCCAGAACCACTCCGGTTCGTTGTCCCCGATGATACAGGCCACGTCGCCCGGCTTCAGCCCGAGGCGGATAAGCCCCAGCGAAAAATATTTGACCTTGTTGTAGTAGTCTCGCCAGCTATAGCGCTGCCAGACGCCGAAGCTTTTCATGGCCATGGCCGTTTTCTGGGGCCACCGCTCATAGTTGCGTCTTATCAGTTTGGGGATGGTATCCGGAACTTCCGCCAGCACTTTAATAACCTTTCTCCGTCTTTTTATGCTTGAGAATGGCCGATTTTCAGCCATAAAAATACCTCCCGCCCGGGAGGTACTCTAATTCTATACACTGTATTTAAACAGAACTAACTATGCATATTCGCTTACCCCCAAGCGCACCACGGTGCGCCCGGTAAAGACGAATTTTGTGTTACCCGCATAGCTGTAAATCAGTCTCATGGTATGGGCGCAGTTTAGCATAAGAGAAAATACGATGTCAATGCTAACGTAAAACGCCTATTTTTTTCGCAATTCTATAATATATTAGAAAATGGATTACATTTGCCACTAAAAATATAAGCATAAATGGAATAGTGTAATCAATTAAACCGCTGGCATACTCCTCAAAGCGCATACTTTCAACGTACCCATTGTAAAATTGGAAGAAACTCCAAAACAATATAAATCCAACTGTCCACCATTTCCAGCTTTGCCACCACTTCTTTTTCTTTAGGCTTTCACAGCTTAGTACACAGACTATGTAAGCTGTGAGGAATATCAGGCCTGCACCTAACCCTCCGGCATAGCGGAAATGAATTAAATCTTCTAATGGAAAAGTATCTGGTACAGTAACCCCCGGTCCTAACACATACCAGCCAAACTTTAATTCTGTGGGGTTTATACCCATAATGATGGCTGCCACTGTGTGAGAAAGTTCATGGATAACTACGGAAATAAAAAAGATTGCTACAAATATAAGAGGCAAGAGAATAAATCGAAATTCCGATTTATTATTACCCAAAGGTATAAACCTCTTTAAAGAGGATTTTGTCCCAACGGTATCGTTGTCCCGGTGGCCTTGGCGATGAGCTTGCCGTCCTGATTGGTCACCGTCATCTCGGCGATGCTCACCCGTCGGCCGCTCCGCACCACCCGCCCCTCGGCGATAAGGTCATCACCGGCTCGGGCCGGGGCAATGAAGTGGATGTTGAACTGTGAGGCTACATTGGGACGCCTCACTGAATTCACCGCGTAGCCGAAGGCCTGGTCAGCCACCGCCATAATGATGCCGCCGAAGGTCACCCCGTTGAAGTTTCCGTGTTCGGGCAGCACCTTGAGCATTACTTTGGAATATCCCGGCTGGAGCTCCAGCAGCTGCATGTTCAGGAATGAGGCAATTGGCTCATTCCTGGCCTCGGCCAGGAGATCAGACACATTGCTGGCGGCTGTGTTCTCACGCTCTGACATGATTTATTCCTCTTACTTAATCAATCCGTATTTCTGTGCTGCCTCGCGCAGGCCGTCGAGCGAGCCTTCGAGGACCCTGTCTTCCACGCAGTAGGCAATGCGGAAATAGCCAGGCGTGCCGAAACCCCGGCCGGGCACGGTCAGCACCTTCAGTTTTTGCAGTTCCCGGACAAAATCGACATCATCCTCAATTGGGGATTTGGGGAAGATATAAAACGCGCCCTGAGGTTTGACCATCGAGTAGCCCATGGCGGTTAGATTGTCATACATGAAGTCCCTTTTCTGCTGGTATTCGGCTACCGATACGCTGACATCCTGCAGATGGCGCACGATGTGCTGCATCAGGGCTGAGGCGTTGACAAACCCGAGCGTCCGGTTGACATGGATGAAGCCGTTGACCAGCTCATCATGCTCGTTGCAGTCCGGGTGCACGGCGATATAGCCGATTCTCTCGCCGGGCAGGGCCAGGTCCTTCGAGTGGGAGGTGGCAATGATGCTGTTGGTGTGGTGGTGCACTGGGAAGGGATACTTCAGGCCGTCGTAGAGAAGTTTTCGGTAGGCCTCGTCGCTGATGAGCAGGATGTGCGTGCCGAGTTCGGCCTCTTTCTTGCGGAGCACCTCGCCGATTTCTTTTAATCTCTTCTCGCTGTAGACCGCGCCGGAAGGATTGTTCGGCGAATTGATAAGCACGGCCCTCGTCTTTTCATTGATGGCCTGTTCCAGCTCGTCCACCTCGGGGGCGAACTGCTCATCCGTTGGCAGGATGCGGGACACGCCATAGTGGTTGGCAATGTAATGAACATACTCGGCGAAGAAGGGGGCAAAGATGATGGCCTCATCTCCCTGGTTGAGTATTGTCTTTAAGACTACGTTCAGTGCGCCGGCTGCCCCGTGTGTCATGATGATATCACCGGTGGTGAATTTGATGCCGGTCTCCAGAGCAAGTTGTTCAGCCACGGTGGCTCTGGTGGCGTCATAGCCGGCGTTGCTCATATAGCGGTGCATCCCCGGTGTGGGGTGCTCGGCAATCCGCTTCAGTTCCTGCGAAAACTCCGGCGGCGGCTCCACAATCGGATTGCCTAGGGAAAGGTCGAAAATGTTCTCTTCTCCATACTGCTTTTTCAGGACGGCGCCTTCCTCAAACATGCGTCGTATCCAGGAGCCGCTGGCCATGCTTTCCCTAACTCTTTCTGATACCGACAATTTGGACTTCCTTTCTGCCGCGGTCAAAGGCGGTAAGGTTTATCTGCCTGACCTTCTCCGGCAAGCGATTGGCAATACTCTCGTGCCAGACACTGACCTTGAAGGGCATGAAGCGCGAGGCGCAGCCGAGCATGAAGATATTGAGCGTCCTGATATTGCCCAGTTCTCGCGCCCTATCCGTGCCGTTGATGAAGTACACCCGGTCGGCGGCCTGTTTCAGGATATCTTTTATTTCATCGTCGGTGGGGTAGCGGGCATTGCCCAGGCTCACCGAGAGTGGGGGCAGAGCGTGGTTGTTGACGATGGCGATGCTTTCAGGTTTGAGATAGCTGGCCCACCGGGCTGCCTCCAGTTTTTCCAGCGCCAGGAGCAGGTCGACCTGGCCCTGGCGGATTATCGGCGACCAGACCTGCGCTGCGATGCGCATATGGCTGACCACGCTGCCGCCGCGCTGGGCCATACCTATGGTATCGGTCTTCTTCACGTCGTAGCCGGCGGCGATGGCCGTCTCGCCGACGATATCGCTGGCCAGGATAATACCCTGACCTCCGGCGCCGGTAATCAGTAAATTCATTGGCTTCAGCCCGTTCCTTTAACCGGTATCTTTGACTGCGGCCCGATGGCCTTTTTGGGACATATCTGCTGGCAGACAGCGCAACTATCGCCAACGCAGAGCGAAGGCTCGATGTGAAGCCGCTCGTCCGCTCTCTGGATTGCCGAGCAGCCGAGCAGCAGGCAGGCCCCGCAGAGATTGCAGATATCCATATCAATGGCCCAGGGTTCACCGCGCTTCGGCACCCGCACCGCGCAGGCACCGCGGACGATGATGACGGAAAGCTCCGGCTTTTCCAGGGCGCTGCGCACGCTGCTCCTCAGTTCTTTCACATTGAAGGCGTCAACAACGCTGACATTTCTCACCCCGATGCCGCGCACCAGTGGCTCCAGCTCCACTTTCTGCATCTCTTTGCCCTGCGCCGAAATGCCGGTGCCGGGGTGTTCCTGATGCCCGGTCATGGCGGTGGTGCCGTTGTCCAGTATGACCAGGGTTACCGGCGCTTTGTTATAGACGCCATTCACCAGGCCGGTGATGCCTGAGTGCAGGAAGGTAGAATCACCGATGACGGCAATTACTTTCTTATCGATGTTCGCCTTGGCCATGCCCATCGCTTCCCCGATGCTGGCGCCCATGCAGGCGCAGGTATCCATGGCGAGCAGCGGCGGGTACGTGCCCAGAGTATAGCAGCCGATATCGCCGGTGATAATCAGCGGTGAATCGGCCAGCGTCCTGTCCCTGGCTTTGGCCAGCTTGCTCCTCTGGCCGAGGCTGCTCAGCACGAAGAAAATGCCGGTATGAGGGCAGCCGGGGCAGAGGAGAGGAGGTCGGCGGGGCAGCTCCACGCCGCTCTCTATCTTCCGACGCGATAATTCAGGGAGAAGGCCCGCTTTCCGTCCAGCCTCATAAAGGATGTCCGGGTTGAGCTCGCCGACCCTGGGGATGAATTCCTTGCCGGTTACCTCTATGCCCATCGCCTGTAGGTTCTCCTGGAGAAACGGGTCCAGTTCCTCCACCACGATTAGTCTTTTTATCTTTGAGGCAAACTCGCGGAGAAGGTTGCGGGGGAGGGGGTAGGTCATTCCGAGCTTGAGGAAAGATGCATCGGGGAAGACCTCCCTTGCGTACTGGTATGCAACCCCGCTGGTCACTATTCCGAGGTCGCGTCCGTTCCAGATGACCTGGTTGAGGGGACAGGTCTCGGCATATCCAGCGAGCTTGACCAGTCTCTCTTCCATGAGAGAGTGCCGGAGGCGGGCGTGCGCCGGCAGCATGACGTATTTGGCCGCATTGTATTTGAACTGTGGCTTCCGGTCAGGCAGAGCCCGCTCCCTTTTAACATCAACCACCGTTTTGGAGTGGGAGATGCGGGTGGTGGTGCGTACCATCACCGGCGTATCGAACCGCTCGCTGAGGTCGAAGGCGTGCGCCATAAAATCGTAGGCTTCTTGGCTGTCGCCGGGCTCGAGCATGGGTATTTTGGCCAGCCGGGCATAGTGGCGGTTGTCCTGCTCTCCCTGCGAGCTGTGGGCGCCGGGGTCGTCAGCGCAGATAACGACCAGGCCGCCATCGACACCGGTGGTTGAGGCGGCCATAAAAGGGTCGCTGGCCACGTTCAACCCCACCTGCTTCATAGACGCCATGGCGCGCACGCCGGTATAGGATGCCCCCAGCACCACCTCCATGGCCACCTTCTCGTTGGTTGACCACTCGGCATAGACGTCATCAAAGCGAGCGATGGCCTCCAGAATCTCGGTGCTTGGGGTTCCGGGGTAGGCGGTGGCAACCCTGACACCAGCGTGGTAGGCTCCCAGGGCAAGGGCCTCGTTCCCGGATAACAGCATTCTCATACCCGACATATTATACCAATGATAGCATAATTTGCCCATCGGAAAAACGCGGGAAGTAATTGACAAAGGTTTTCTGCGGCGACATAATACGCTTATATATTCCGTTGTAAAGGAGGTTGCCATGCCTGTATACATGATGCTAACCACCCTCACCGATACGGGACGCAAGGCGCTTCAGGATGATCCGGAAATATTGAAGGGTTTCAACAAAGAAACGGAGTTAATGGGGGTCAAGATACTGGACCAGTACGCGCTGCTTGGCCAGTACGACTTCGTCAACATCGTGGAAGCGCCCAGCAATGAAGTCGTGGCCAAGCTGGCCACAAGACTTAGCGCTCAGGGTCACTTCTCCACGCTGACTCTGGCCGCCATCACCCTCGATTCGCTCATTGAAACTCTGAAAGAGAAAGAGAAACCCTGGCAGTAGTCAGACCAGCAGGGTAGAACAGCCTTGACTGCTGTACCATCGCGCCGTACCAAACAGTGATACCTTGCGATAACGAATATTCTATATAATGTTGCAGTCAGAATATGTCAGACTTACCATCTGAAGTAAAGCGTAAAGTCCTTGAAATGCAGAAAGGTGAAATAACCGAGCATTTCATTTATGAGGCGCTCTCCCGGGCAACGAAAGACAGCGGTAATAAAGAAATTTTGAGGCGCATCGCCAGCGAAGAACGACGGCACTATGACTTATGGAAAAGGCACACAAATGAAGATATTAAACCGGACCGCTGGCTAGTATGGAGGTACTGTTTCATTTCGCGAACGCTTGGCCTCACCTTTGGCTTGAAGTTGATGGAACGTGGGGAGCAGAAAGCAGAGGCAGCCTATGATGCACTGGCACAGTATGTGCCCGAAGCCAGAGAAATCGCCAGGGAAGAAGATAATCACGAAAAGCAGCTCATCTCCCTGATAGATGAAGAGCGTCTTCAATATATTGGTGCCATTGTTCTGGGATTGAACGATGCATTGGTTGAACTGACTGGAGCGCTTTCCGGCTTCACTCTGGCGCTTCAGAATACACGGCTCATCGCGGTTGTAGGCCTGATCACTGGGATTGCGGCATCAATGTCAATGGCAGGCTCTGAATATCTGGCTACCAAGTCTGAGGAGGATGCCCGGAGCCCGTTAAAGTCAGCGGTTTATACCGGTTTTGCCTATATTCTGACCGTTATGCTTCTTATCTTCCCTTATTTCATATTCAGCAACGTCTTTTTTTCATTTGGTTTAATGATTTTTATCGCAATCTCGGTGATTTTCCACTTCACATTCTATATGTCGGTGGTCAAGGAAATTTCTTTCAAGCACAGGTTTCTCGAGATGGCCGCTGTTAGTCTGGGCATAGCTGCGCTAAGCTTTGTCATCGGATTTCTAATAAGGACTTTTCTGGGTGTTGATATTTAGATGCCCTGGAAATGATTTTGGGAGTCAAAATGTTAAATCAGGGAGTAAAGCGTAAAATCCTGGCCATGCAAAAGGGTGAGATAACCGAGCATTTTATCTACCAGAAACTGGCGAAATCGGTGAAAGACCCTCACAATGCCGGTGTTCTCCAGCGCATCGCCAAGGACGAGCTGGGACATCACAACCAGTGGCAGCGGTATACCGCCGAAAAGGCAAGTCCGAGCCGGCTGAAGATATGGCTTTATTACCTCATTTCACGCATTTTCGGGATTACCTTTGGTATAAAACTGATGGAGGAGGGGGAAGAAAGGGCGCAGGCAGCCTATGCTGAAATTGCCGACCTTGTTCCGGAAGCCTCCAGCGTTGCCGCTGATGAGCACAGACACGAGCAGAATCTGATCCGCCTGATTGACGAGGAGCGGCTCCACTACACCGCCGATATGGTGCGCGGTCTGAATGTGGCGCTGGTGGAGCTTACCGGGACGCTGGCTGGCCTGACGCTGGCGCTGCCGGATTCCGACCTGATTGTGCTTGCCGGCTTGATAACCGGGGCGGCGATGGTGCTCTCCGTGGCCAGTACCGAGTATCTGGGAACAAAATCGGGCGAGGGCGGCCACAGCCCTTTCAAGGCAGTTATGTATGGCGGCCTGGCCAATATCATTACCTTTATTTTTCTACTTTTCCCCTACCTTGTCTTTGAGAATGTTTACCTATCGCTGGGGGTCACGGTTTGCAACGCTATTGTGGTAGTCTGCCTGTTCAGCTTCTACATCTCGGTGGCCAGAGAGATTTCCTTCCGCAGGCGATTTTCGGAGATGGTGCTGGCCAGCCTTGGTGTGGCAGCGCTGGCTTTCCTCATCGGCTATCTGGCTAGGATATTCCTGCACATAAATATTGAGTAAAGATAGTTGCTGCGGACGAGCGCCTGTCTTCTACCTTCCCGTTTACTGGCGGTACTGGATTTCCGCGTTGGGGTAAACGGCCACGGCGGCACCGTCGCCATTTCTCTCCTGGAGTACCTTCAGCACGTCATCCCACCGGTGCAGATATGTTACCCTGTCCCTGCCGCCGAACCAGCAGCAACTGTGAAGGTCGGGATATTCGGAGTAGACGATGACGCGGTTGACCTGAGCGGGGAGTTTTCGTTCTTTTCGCAGCGGACCCCAGATTGTTTCTCCAAATGGCCCTAACAGGTAGTGTGTTACCTGTCCTTCCGGGTGGTTGGCGATAACGACGATATCTCCTCCCTCAGACTTCAGCGCCGGGAAGGTGATGGACATGCCGATCCAGGCCTCATTCGCCTTGGCGAAAGCATTGGCAATGGCGATGTCTTTACCAGCCAGCTTTGGTGTCAGGTAATGCTGCTTGGCTTCCTTGACCGCTTCTTCATAGGCCGGTTTCAGCGCCCCGGCATAGATGGCCACCGTTTCCCCCCACATATTGACGATACAGTTGATGAGGACGTCAAGGCCGGCTAGGTCGCCAGCCTCTTCTATGTCCAGACGCCCCAGATTGCCCTCGTAGACGCCGTGGCCTGTGTACTGAGGCCCTTTCGCCAGTTGCGCCTGGCGGAACATTTTGTGGTTGTATTCGATGGTCTCAAATGAGGTCACCCCGGGGAGGATGATTTTCCCGCCCCCGCCAAAGCCGGTGCTGGGGTGGGGCACGACCGAGCCGATGGCAATTTTCAGGTCGCACTTCATCACCTCGTCGTTGACATAGACCTCGGTACCATAGGTCTTGGTCGTGCCGACGTATGTGCAGTTGGCAAAAGGGTTGTGGTTGTAGACCGGGAAGCGGGCTAACGTCTCCTCGCCGAGCTTCTTCACAAAGTCCACGCGGTTCATGGCGCCGTGACAGCCCAGCGCGGCGATGAAGCGGATACTGCGGTCAGTGATGCCGGCGGCATTTAGTTCCTCGAGCACGAAGGGAACTATCTCCGCTACTCGGGTCACCCTGGTCATATCATCGAAGATGATGGCCACCTCTTTTTTCCCCCGTGCCAGTTCCCGCAGTGGCGAGGTGCCAATCAGCTTCCCGGTGATCTCTTCCCGAATCTGTTCCGAACTCAGGGCGGGGCGGTTATAGCCGGCCATATAGCCCATCTCCACCTGCCACTTATCGGGGAGGGGCAGTTCCAGCTCGTTTGTCCCGTGCCAAGCCAGTTGCGGCAGTCTGAGTATATTTGACATATTCGACTCCTTGAGAAAGTATTATAGACAATACTGTATATCAGCATTCGGGAAAAAGGCAACCTTGGCGTGATTGCCATGTGTTTCTCCGAGAAGCGACAATACTTCGTCCCATCGACGGCAGTAGATGATTCTATCGTCGTCATCAAACCAGTTGCTGCCCGGATGGGGGTATTCATTGTAGACGAGCAGGCGCTGCGCCTGCTCCGGCATCAGCACCCGCCGGTGCTGCGCTGCCCAGGTATCTCTCCCCCAGCGCCCCCCGAGGTAGTGAGGCACGCGCCCCTCCGGGTAGCTGGCGATGAGGACCACGTCACCGCCGTGGCGGCTCAACGCCGGAAAGGAGATGAGCAGGCCAACCGAGGTGACATTATTCGGGGATGAGACGTTGGCGATAACGATGTCATTTTCCGTTACCTCCGGCGTCAGGTAGTGAGCCTTCGCCTCCTGCACGGCGGCATGGTGAGCGGCGAGTAGGTCACCGGCGTGTAGCGCCACCGTCTCCCCGCTACCGTTTACCAGGCAGTTGATGAGGAAGTCTACACCGACCAGCCCGGCAGCTTCATCGATGTCCCGACGCAGCGGGTTATGGTCGTATAATCCCATGCCGATTTCGGCCTTCTCTTTTTGCTTTTCCCTGCTCTTGTGGCCCATCATATGGTTATACTGGATGGTCTCATAAGAGGCTACCCCGGGCAGTATGATTTTGCCCCCTCCGCTGAACCCGGCGATGTGGTGCGGTACCACCAGCCCGATGGCGATTTTCAGGTCGCACTTCATCACTTCTTCACTGGCATATACTTTGGTCTCATAGGTAGCGGTGGTGCCGGCGTAAACGCAGTTGCCGAAGGCGTTGTGGTTGTAAATGGGGAAGCGGGCAACGATGTCTTCGCCCAGCTTCTGGACAAAATGCCGGCGGTACATCGGGCCGTGCAGCCCCAGGGCGCAGACAAACCGTATCCGGTCATCGGGAATGCCCGCCGCGGCCAGCTCATCAAGAACGAGGGGCGCTATCTCGGCCGCTCTGGTGGCGCGTGTCTGGTCATCGAAAAGGATGACCGCTTCCTTTTTGCCTCTGGCCAGTTCCCGCAGCCCCGGAGTGCCGATTGGCCTGCGGAGAGCTTCTCTCATCTCCTCCGGTCTTAAAGCGGGGCGGTCACTGCCGGACATATAGGCCGTTTCGATTTGCCAGTCGTCGGGGATGAGCAGTTCCAGTTCCTGGTTACCGGCGCTGGTTATCCGGGGCAGCTTGATTATATCCGACATTATGATTTATCTGACGATGCTTGTTGCTCAAACTGAATCTAGCAACTAAGGCGGTACTTTCTCATTATATCACGGCTACTGAACCTGACTTCAAGTTAGGTTATCTTTGTTTGCATTATTTTTCCGGTATTGTTGCGGGTTTGCCGTCTATGCCTTATACTAATGGGCGAGATTTTTTCAGCGAGGAGGTAACTGATGCCATACGGGTACAACGGCAAGATTTTAAGGGTCGACCTTTCCTCAGGACGCATCAAGATGGAGGAATATCCAGACCATTTCTATCGTCAGTACTTTGGCGGCGAAGGCTTCATCGGCTATTTTCAGTTGAAGGAGCTTAAACCCGGTATTGAGCCCTTGAGCCATGAAAACAAGCTCATCTTTGCGGCTGGCCCATTGACCGGCGCGCCGGCCGGGGGTTGTGGACGGCACAGCGTGGGTGGCAAATCGCCCCTTACCGGCGGGTATGGTGAGTCTGATTCCGGAGGCTACTGGGGGGCGGAGCTGAAAATGGCTGGCATTGACGCCATAATCATCGAAGGTAGGGCGGAGAAGCCGACCTATCTCTTTATTCAGGACGGCAAGGCAGAGCTCAAAGACGCTCGCCATCTGTGGGGAATGAAGGGGCTGGAGTGCCAGAACGCCATCCGCGATGAGCTTGGCGACTCACTGATAAAAGTGGCATACATCGGTCCCGCCGGGGAGAACCTGGTCCGTTTTGCCAATGTCATGCATGACCTGGATGCCGCTGCTGGCCGGACTGGAATGGGGGCGGTGATGGGTTCTAAAAATCTGAAGGCCATCGCCGTCCGCGGACACCAGCGCGTATCAATCGCTGATACAGCAGCCTTTAAGGAAATTGCCCGGTGGATTGCGGAAAACACGCCGATCACCAATAAAGGAATGCATGATTTCGGCACGGCACGGGTGGTCGCTGCCCTCGACCCGGCGGGTGGTCTGCCAACCCGTAATTTCCAGCTCGGCTCTATTGAGGGCGCCGATAAGATAACCGGACAGGCCATGAAGGACACCATTCTGACCAGACGGAGAGCGTGCTTCGCCTGCCCGGTACAGTGCAAACGTGAGGTGAAGGTGGACACACCGTACGTGGTCGACCCGCAATACGGCGGCCCGGAGTATGAAACGGTTGCTGCCCTCGGTTCTGACTGCGGCATCACTGACCTGCTGGCTATTGCCAAGGGGGGCGAGATGGTAAATGCCTACGGTTTGGACAGCATCTCCTGTGGAGCGACCATCGCTTTCGCCATGGAGTGCTTTGAGAACGGACTGCTCAGTACCAAGGATACCGGGGGAGTGGAGCTCCGCTTTGGCAATACCGAAGCCATGTTGCAGATGGTCGAGCAGATTGCGCTGCGCCAGGGCTTCGGCGATACGCTTGCCGAGGGCGTAGCCCGTGCGGCCAAGAAGATAGGGTCTGCCGCTGAGGAGTATGCACTCCACATCAAGGGGCAGGAACTGCCAATGCATGAGCCACGTTTGAAACAGGGGCTCGGCGTTGGCTATGCCATATCCCCGACCGGTGCCGACCACTGCCATAATATCCACGATACGGTCTATACGGACGTGGGCCCAATGCTGGAGGCTTTATACCCGCTCGGTATACTGGAGCCGATGGCGGCCAATGATCTGTCTTCGGCCAAAATCCGGTTGCTCAAGTATTATAGTGAGTATATCCACTTTCTAAACTGTGCTGTCTGCTGCTATTTTGTCATGTCTCTGAGCCTGGTGGGTATGGAGCGGCTCACGCAACTGGTCAGGGCGGTGACCGGCTGGGATACCACTTTCTTCGAACTGCTAAAGGTGGGGGAGCGGGCCACGAACATGGCGCGAGTATTCAACCTGAGAGAGGGTTTCAAGACCAAGGACGATACTATGCCCAAGCGCTTCTTTACACCCCATCCCTCCGGGCCGCTTAAGGTGGCGCTTGACCCCAAGGCTTTTGAGGAAGGCAAAGCCATTTATTACGATATGATGGGCTGGCCCAATGGTATCCCGACGCCTGGCAGACTTGGGGAGCTGGGTATTGAATGGGCAGCAGCGCAGCTGCCTAAGTAAGATAGTATCAAATAGCTAAATCAGGGAGGTAAGGCTGTTATGAGCGGAAGGCTATGGGAACCTTTCCGTATCGGGCGCATGGAACTCAAAAACCGGATTGTAATGCCCCCGATGGTCACCAGGTACGCCAGCGATGACGGCTCCGTCACCGAGCGCACTAAAAACTACTACGCCGCGCGCGCCCGTGGTGGCGCGGGACTGATTATCGTTGAGGCGACCTATGTTCACCGGAATGGGTGGGCTTTTGCCAACCAGCTTGGCATCAGCGATGATAAGTTCATTCCCAGGATGAGCGAGCTGGTTGATGTGGTTCACCAGCATGGTGCCAAGATTGCTGTTCAGCTCCACCACGGCGGTCGCCAGGCCAAAGAGTCCCTTAGTGGGCTGCAACCCGTTGCCCCGTCCCCGCTGCCCATGGCCGGCGGCGAGATGCCCAGAGAAATGATGATTGAAGAAATTGCCGAAACGGTGGCCTATTTTGCTGAGGCTGCAGTAAGGGCCAAAAAGGCCGGGTTTGACGGCGTGGAGCTTCATGGGGCGCACGGCTATCTCATTGACCAGTTCCTGTCGCCGACTTCGAATAAACGAAAGGATGAATATGGCGGAGACTTGCGCCGCCGGGCGCGTTTTCTGCTGGAAGTCATTGCTGCTGTGAAAGAAGCTATTGGCGATGACTATCCCGTCTGGTGCCGCATGGATGGCAAGGAATACGGTGTAGAGGGCATAACGCTGGAAGATGCCCAGCAAACGGCGCGTCTGGCACAGGACGCCGGTCTGGTGGCAATTCACGTATCAGCCTGGGGACCGGAAACGCCGACAAACCGTACCACGCCCACTTTTGTCTCCGCGGTGATTGAGGAGCTGGCGGCAGGTATCAAGAAGGCGGTTTCTATACCGATAATCGCTGTTGGCAGGATCACGCCCGAAGATGGCGAGCGGATGTTAAAGGAAGGAAAAGCGGACCTCATTGCCATCGGCAAGGCGATGCTGGCCGATGCGGAGTGGGCGAATAAAGTGGCCTCGGGCAGGGTAGATGATATAAATCCCTGTATTATCTGTAATGGCTGCCGCGATGACCTCCGCAACCCGAAGCTGGTGGGTATACGCTGCTCGGTAAATGCTACTCTGGGACGTGAGAAAGAAAGCGAGATTGTACCCGCAGCTAGGCCGAAGAAAGTTCTTGTCGTGGGCGGCGGTCCCGCCGGTATGGAGGCAGCAAGGGTGGCTGCCCTGCGGGGACATCAGGTAACGCTGTGGGAAAAGGAATCACGCCTCGGTGGGCAGCTGCTCCAGGCCGCAGTAGCGCCACACAAGGATAGGATCGCGCCGCTGTATAAATATCTGGAGACGCAGTTGCAGAAACGCGGCGTCAAAGTTCAGCTGGGCAAAGAAGCTACTGCCACGGCTGTTACGGAATTCAGTCCCGATGCAGCTGTTGTGGCCACCGGGGTTAAGCCATTCGTCCCTGATATCCCCGGCTTGGACAGAGCTAACGTTGTGCAGGCAGGAGATGTCCTGGAAGAGAAAGCAATGGTTGGCGACAAGGTGGCTATAATTGGCGGTGAGCTGGTAGGGTGTGAAACGGCGGAGTTCCTGGCCGACCGGGGCAAGGAGGTTACCGTGATGCGACGTGGCCCCGAGATGGCGACGGGTGTTGGCCCCAACACCAGGGACTTCTTCCTCAGTCGGCTCCTGGACAAAGGCGTTACGCTGCTCCGCGGGGTCAAATACAGAGGCGTCGGCCCTGAGGGTGTGGTCATAACCACGCGGGACGGGGAGGAAAGGACGGTAGAAGCCGATACCGTGGTGCTCGCCGCGGGAGCTATGCCAGATACTACGCTCTATGATGCAATCAAGGATAAAGTTGCGGAAGTCTACCAAATCGGCGACTGCGTTGAACCGCGGACCATTCGCGACGCTATCAGTGAGGGATTTCGTACCGGTCAGAAAATATAAATCACGGGACTTATAAGGAGGTGTATCATGGCCAAGCAGGTTATAACGGTACCCACGGCACTTCCCGGCGTTCCCTATTCTCCGGCGATAAAGGTGGGTGAATACATTTTTGTCTCCGGCCAGGTCGGCCACGTCGATGGTCAGGGCAAAAAACTTGAGGGAGTTGAAGCCCAGACCAAACAGGTTTTGGATAACATGAAGAGGGTTCTGGAGGCCGCAGGTGCGTCAATGGACGACGTGGTCAAGACCACCGTGTTTCTGGTAAAGGCGGAAGATTTCCCCAGAATGAACGACGTGTACAAGACATATTTCACCAAGGACTTACCAGCCCGCTCGACGGTTATCGTCGCCGCGCTGGCCAGGCCGGAGATAGTGGTTGAGATCGAGTGCATCGCCTGCCGTTCGTAGCTGGAAAGGAAACGATAACTTAAATATGCGTAAAGTCATCATCACGGCAGCATTGACCGGTGCCGGGCACGGTAAGGAGGTCAATCCCAACCTGCCTGAACAACCAGAGGAGATTATCGAGCAAGCGATGCAGTGTCGTGAAGCCGGTGCGGCCATTGTACATGTACACGCACGGGACACATCCGGCAAAAACACCATGTCCCTGGACGTATTCCGGGAAATACACGAAGGCATTAAAAATTCCAGCGACCTGATTGTGGAGCTGAGCACAGGTGGCGGCCCCACACTGCCCAATGAGGAGCGTATCGCACCTCTTAAGCTCAGGCCGGAGATGGCATCGCTCAACACATTTATGATGATAATGTCGGTCAAAGGCGTGGAAACGCCCTTTATCTATAAAAGGTCGGAGATAGAAGAAACTGCCCGGCGTGCTCAGGAACTGGGTGTGAAACCGGCGATTGCCGTTCTGAACTTCACCTGCCTTGAGGAGGCGGAAAACCTCATTCGAAAAGGGCTGGTGGACAGGCCTTATGTTCTCGATATCGGACTGAACTTACCGGCGCAGGGAACGCTCAGGGGAACCTGGCAGAACCTGGTAACTCTGGTTGAACGCCTGCCGGAAGGCTGCGTTTTCAATGTGGCTGCCGGGGGTGAAACTGAGCTATCGTTGACCACTATGGCCATGCTGCTCGGGGGGAACCCGCGAGTTGGCTTTGAAGATAATGTCTACTACGCACCCGGTCAGTTAGCCAGAAACAACGCCGAATTGGTGGCGAGGACAGCGCGCATTGCCCGGGAACTGAATCTGGACGTAGCAGCTCCTGATGAAGCGCGTGAGATTCTGCAGATACGACGGTAGAATCTGACCTACGCGTTATCGCTGTTAATCAGGTGGTCGTTGGGGCGATGGGTTTTAAAATAATGAGAATTGCAGGGCTGGTCGTCATAATGATGGCCAGCCTGTTGTCATTGTCATCGCCGGCCTCGGCAGCAGCGCCATCCTGGATGGCCGTGCCCATTCCCGATAGAGAAGGCTACCAGCTCGGGCCACTTGGCGTTGATATCCGTGATCTGGCGGTTGCCGCCGATGATGTAACGGCCATATACGCTGCGCCGGGCGACAGCATAAATGACAGGTTCGTTTATAAGTCAGTTGATGCCGGGGCAAGCTGGGAAGCGCAGTATGTCTTCATCACTGCCGACTTGGTGGCGGTGGCCCCCGATAATGCCGACGTAGCCGCTGTGTCCAGAAAAATTGTCCCCTCGGTCTATCTCACCATTGACGGCGGCGCGACCTGGCACTCTCTGGGTGCAATCGAAGGGGGCGATGGCAGCATCGCTGGTGAAATTCACGATATCGCCATTTCGAAAGCAGATAATGGGGTGCATTACCTGGCGGTTGCCGGGGAGGGAGTTGGTGGTGTGGGCAATGTCTGGTACTGTGAAATCAATGGGGAGAAACCGGAGTGGAAAGAGACCAGTTCCCCGCCTGGTTTCGCCGTCGCCAGAAGCGTAAGGGCTCTTGCCTTTTCCCCCAATTTCCCGGAAGATGGCGCTCTGATAACTGTTGGTGAAGATGGCGACGGACAAGCAAATCTGCAGGCTTTCAGCTTCGGCGCTCAAGCCTGGAATGTTCAGGCTGGATTTGCCGGCTATCCGGTAACCCTGCTCGAATATGATGCCTCTGGCCAGATTGCTTCCGCTTCGATAGCCTTAGCGCCGGAATATGCTGGCAGTAAAGCAGACAACCGTCTGGCTTTCGTCGGCCTGACAATAATAGGCGATGAGGCCGCCAGCGGCCTCTACCGCATCAGGGATACCGCCAGCGAACCACTGGCGAATGGAATCAGCATCAATAGCATTGCTTTTGATGGTCAGGTTCTGGTAGCTGGCGTTTTTGATGATAACAGGGTTTACAGCTGTAGAAACCCGCTGTCCCGGACGCCAACTCTGAGGCCGAATTCCGCGATGAAGGGACCGGGAGGAGAAGGCAAGGTTGTCGTTGCCTGGGTGGGGGATGTAGTGGTGGCGGGAACTTCGGGCGACGAGAGTGCTTTTGCCATCTCAGGAAATAGTGGGCTGGCTTTCAATGATATCAGCATGATTGATACTGCCTTGGACAATCTGAGCGATGTTGCTGTCTCAGAAGACGGTGAAACCCTTTACCTGGCAAGCGATGACGGCGATGACCTAAGTCTGTGGCGCAGTACATCATCATGGCAGCGTGTGCTCAGCCAGACGGATACATCTGGCTATATCGTAAGGCTTGCGCCCGGTGAGGTGGAGTCGATTTATCTGGCGGAGAAGGGCGGCCATCAAATATACCATAGCCCCGATGGAGGCGAAAACGGGTGGTCAGCAGGTATATGCTTGCTCGGTGTCCAGGACCTGGCGGTGGAAAGCTCCGATGTCGCCTATGCGCTCGATACAGAGGGAAAGGTGACCAAGACGCATTCGGCTGGCCTGAGCTGGGACTTGGCGGTTGATACCGAGCTCGGTGAGGATAACGGACATACTATTGTCAGCGCAGGTAAGGATATTCTGCTCGCCGGCAGCAACAATGGCCGTATAGCCTATTCCATGGATGGAGGTTCGTCATGGAAGGAAATATCGCGGCGGATTCAGAGCGAGGCGGGCAGAGTCCAGATTGTTCCCGATAAAAATTTTGCCACCAATAAAATAGTCTATGCCGCCAGCGATAGCGGGGGACAGAACGTCATGCGGTGGCAGCTCGGCAGCAGCACCAGCTGGACGGATATTTATAAGGGCAACCTTAACGGAGGGATTTACGGACTGGCCGCGGAAGATAATGTGCTCTACGCCCTCGAGTATAACCCGGGCCAGAAACAAAGCAGGCTGTGGCAGTGCCTTTTGCCGGCTGAGGCATCTAATTCGTCGAATAGCTGGGTGTCGAGGGCTACCACTGCCGATACTGATGTTTCCGATCCCGACGTTGTTTTCAACGCCTCACCACAGGCACTGAAATTAAGCTCAGGCGGCAGGTTGTGGACGATAAAGACCAACGGCACTAACCGGCTTTATCGTATTGATGATAGTATGACCAAGCTGGTGCTGCAGGCACCGGACGACGGCTATGTTAACCCGGTTAACCAGGTGACTGGAATTGCTGAAGATGTAACATTCCGCTGGCAGCAGGCGCTCGATGCCACTGAATACGAGTTTTCTATCGCCCAGGATGAGGAGTTCAAGGCGCTGGTTACCAGTATCACCGTGGCCAGCGATAGTTCGCCGGTGGTTCTTTCTGTTGGTCCGGCGGCTGAAGGCGTGGGAAGGGTAAATTTTTCCTTGGGAACTACTTACTACTGGAAAGTGCGCATCACGCAGCCGCTCTTGCATATAAGCTCCATGCCCCGCTCCTTTCACATTGAATCTCTGGAGGTAAGGCCGCCGGTTATTGTTGAGCACCCGCCACCGCCGGTAATCAGCATACCAGCGCCGCCGGAACAGACGGTTCCGTTCCCGCCGATAACGATTCCGCCATCTCCGTCACCGCCGGAAATCGTTGTCGAACCGGCACCAACGCCGTCTCCGGCCATGCCCGGCTATATGTGGGCACTCATTGCTGCCAGTGTTGTTATCTTGCTCACTGTTATAGCATATGTGCTGGTGTCTTTTATGGATCGTTTTCTCATTTTCTGGCTGCGGCAGGGGAGGTATCGCTGGTCTCGATGGCGGCGGAAAAGATTTGAGGCCAAATATCTGAAGCAGGCATTGCCGGCGGCTGATTCCCTGGAACAAATTGAAGCCTTGCTGAAGCAGGTGACCTGGACCATGGATGGTCCTTTATATCTCTTTGACGCCATCAGCTACCCGCAGACGGTCTGGGCAAAGAGGAAGGACGATTGCGATGGTTTCGCGGTGCTGGCGGCAGCATTGCTGCAACAATGGCAGCCGGAATCAAGGCCTGTTTTACTTACTGCCATGCTTCGGCCGGTGCGTAAAAGTCACACCGTCTGCGCTTTCGATGTTCCCGGGGCCGGGCTGTGGTTCTTCGATAATTACACGCTACGCCGTGGCCATTACCGGACATACGCTGATATTGCCGTGGCGGTGCAGGGAAAGGCCAGACTGGTCTGCTGGGATGTTGTCGAGCCCGACACGCTGCAGACGCTGGAGTTTCATGTTGCGTCGCAATGATGAGGCGGACATGAATTCGCTTTATTTCTGTTTCACCGCCTGCTGAGCGGCTTTGACAATGTCGTCAACGGCCATGCCGTACTTATCGAGCAGTGGGTCCAAGTCTTTGGAGGATTCGGTGAACTTATCCGCGACTCCGACCCTTTTTACGGGCACCGGGATTTCATCCGCGATGGCCTCGGCCACCGCACTGCCCAGACCGCCGATTATGGAGTGCTCTTCCGCGGTAACAATGGCGCCTGTTTCCTGGGCACATTTTCTCAGCAGTGGCATATCCAAAGGCTTGACGGTGTGCATATTTATCACTCTTGCCTTTATTCCCCGGGAGCTTAATCGGTCGGCAGCCTCGAGTGACCGACTGAGCAGATGACCATTGGCGATTATGGTGACGTCGCTCCCATCACGCATTATGGTGCCTTTGCCGATTTCCACCTTGTGGTTTTCATCAAAGAGGATGGGCATCTCAGCGCGGCTGATGCGCATGTAGACCGGCCCTTCGTGCTCGGCAATCAGTGGTATCATCCTCTTCGCCTCAATGCTGTCCGAGGGCACGATGACGGTCATATTGGGCATGGCGCGGAATACAGCGATATCCATGATGGAGTGGTGGGTGGCGCCATCCTTGGCGTCGGAAAGGCCGGCGAAACTGCCGATTATTTTGACGTTGGTGTTGGCGTAGGCAACGCATGTCCTGACCTGTTCTGTGGCCCGTAGGAGGAGCGCGGCGAAGGTGTTGGCGAACGGAACCATGCCGCTCAGGGCAAAACCAACGGCGGTATCTATCATCCCGGCCTCAGCAATCCCCACATTGAAAAAGCGTTCCGGATTCTTTTGCGCGAAAAAGGTGGTCATAACGGAGGCAGAGACATCAGCCGTCAGCACAATGACTTTTTTGTTTTTAACGCCATATTCGGCCAGTGCCTCTCCGAATATTTGCCGGGTATTATCTAGCTTAAACATTTTGCTTCAACTCCTCCATTGCTTGCTGGTACTCTTCATCATTGATGCCCCGGCCGTGCCAGGCGGCTTTTCCTTCCATGAAGGAAACTCCCTTGCCTTTAACCGTACGGGCGATAATCACCGTAGGCTTATTGCCGTTGGCGCGAGCCCTGTCCAGAGCTCCCAGTACTTCGGGCACGCTATGGCCGTCAATCTCAAGAACGGCCCAGCCAAATGCTTCCCACTTGCTCTTTAACGGTTCGAGGGGCATAATCTCTTCGATGGTGCCGTCCAGCTGGACGCCGTTATAGTCAACAATGGCGATTAATCTGGATAGTTTGTATTTTGACGCCAGCATGGCGCCTTCCCACAGGATGCCGGTTTGCAGTTCGCCATCGCCCAGCAGTACATAGGTGTGGAAATCGAGACCTTTGAGCTTTGCCGCCAGACAGAGTCCAGCAGCGATATTGATACCGTGCCCCAGGCAACCGGTGGTCATTTCAACGCCGGGCGTTTTCTGTCGGTCCGGATGTCCCTGCAAACAACTGCCGATGCAGCCCCAGGATTCGAGCTCTTTAAGGGGCATGAATCCCCGGCGTGCCAGTGCCGCATACAAAATGGCACAGGCGTGGCCTTTGCTCAAGATAAAGCGGTCCCGGTTTTCCCACTTTGGGTTATTGGGGTCGAGCTGCAGGTGATGGAAAAAAAGGACGGATATAATTTCCGCAGGTGAGAGCGAACCTCCAGGATGACCCGAACCCCGACAATGAGTCATCTCAACAATATCAATGCGGAGCTGCCATGCCATATCCTCCAGTTTCTTGACTAATTCCTGCGAATAATCTGTTTTGGCAACCATCTCTAAGGCATAACCTCCTTAAAATGTTTCCCTGCAAGTAAAATAAATCGTATTCCCTTGCTCGCGGTCTTGTCAAGCTGGCCTTCTCAGGTCTGGAATTCAGGCAGGCAGGTATTTCTTCGGGAACTTGGCGACCACGGTGTAGTTTGGATCGACGACGTTGCCGATGCGGAAAGTGCCCACCTGGGATATGACCTGAAAGGCCTCCCATTTCTCGAAGCTGTAGTCATCGACCAGCCATTTGACCAGTTCCACCGTAGCGATGCGCACGCAGTCCATCAGCGGCTGGCCGCTGCCCGTGGTCATAATATGCGTCTCGTCCTCAAGCCGGGGCCAGTCAATGCTTTTCCCCTTCACCACGTCCAGCTTCACCGTGACCTCGGCGGTGGTCTCCAGCGCCACACCGCAGAGCTCGCCATCACCCTGAGCGGCGTGGACATCACCGAAGGAGAAGTAAGCGCCCCGCACCCATACCGGCAGATACAGTACCGTGCCCTCTCTGGTCTCGATGCAGTCCATATTGCCGCCGAACTCGCCGGGCACGAGCGAAGTCTCGATGCGGCCGAAGCGAGGGGCAACCCCGATGGAGCCCAGGAACGGGTGCAGCGGTATCTCAATCCGCTTCTGTCGGCTCGATTTCAGTTCCAGAGTGCCGGTATTCTTCTTCAGGTCCAGCTGCCAGTCGAATTTGGCCTCCGGTATCGGGTCGTTGAGGAACAGTTGTTTGCCCGGGCTTTCGCCGGTCAGGCTGCCGAAATGGGAGCGGTGTCTCGACCAGGCGTAATCACGGTTGAGCTTTATCCGCTGGATGGTTACCGCCAGCGTGTCGCCGGGCTCCGCTCCATCAACATAAACGGGGCCGACCTGCGGGTTTCGTTCGCAGAGAAGTGTCGAGACGCTGTGCTGCTTCATCTCTTCGGGCATGGGCTCCATTTTCTCATTGAAACCACCTGCATCGCGCGTAGGCGCTACGACAGTGTCGCCGCTTTTCACCGTCAGAGCTGGGTCGTTTGGTCCAAAAGTGTAGTTGTATATCCTCGGTTCAAGCCTGTGTAACGTACCCTTTCCCATTTTTACCTGCCTCGTTTATTATTGAAATTGAGAGACTTTTAAGGAATGCTGGTAACATCGGCAAACGATGGGTCATGTACCGGAATCAATATATCGGCCAGCCCTTTGATACGGAGGGTGCTTTCGTAGGCCGCGAGGGTGTCAGTGTGAGTTCCGGGTGTGATTATGGGCATCAGCTTTTTCAGTTCTTCCGGAGGATAGAAATTTTCCTTTACACAGCAGAAGCCAGTGATTATAGCTTTGCCCTTGTCGGTATTGATGGCTACCGCCTGCGTGCCCGGGGAGTGGCCGGGGGCGGGGATGATCTCAATGCCGGGAGCTACCTCATGGTAGCCGTCAATCAGCACGAAGTTAAGGTCCTTGAGCAGGTCTTTCCGGTAGCTGAGGCCGGTGAGCGGGTGGGGAGAAAAAGCGAAATGCAGCTCAGTTTCATTTACCAGCACCTTGGCGTTGGTACACTTTGCCGTATTGGCGCAGTGGTCCCAGTGGAGATGGGTCTGAATGACCAGGTCTATATCATCAGGTTTCAGCCCCAGACCGGCCAGCGCCTCTTCAAATGACATGACCTTCTCCGCGGGAAAACCCCGGTATTCCGTGGCCAGTTCAGCATCCGTGCTGGTATCGACCAGAATATGCTGGTCGGAGCCTTCGATATACCAGGAGTAGGCGGGGGACATGAATTTTTCCCCGTAGCGATAGCGATATAGTAGAATTCCCAGGTCTATTTCCATCTTCGTCAGGAGAAGCGGCCTGATACGGTAGGTTTTCATCCTTATTCGACTCCTTTCATATCGATATCACGCGGCTGTAGGCTGCAATTGCTTTCTTGCCTATTATACAATATTCAGATTAGAATTACTTGGACGGCGCCGGGACAGGCCGTATCATTGTTTTTATTGAAGGAGGAAGTATGACTTGAGAAAAGGCTGATAGTGAGCTTATCAGATTGCTTGAAAAATCACTGGCGGAATACAGCTGCGAACGTAAATACATGTTCGGCTCGCCAACCTTTTTCATCAACAATAACATGTTCGCCGGGGTTCATCAGCGCACCATCATACTTCGCCTTTCAGAATTGGACCGTAGTGAAATCCTTGCCACGCATACACAGGCAAAACCGTTTGAGCCGATGCCGGGCAGGGTCATGAGAGAATACATCGCCCTGTCCGGGGCGCTGTGCAAGGATGAGGCAGTACTCCAGGGGTGGCTTGAGCGCGCTTATAAATACACTCGCTCGCTGCCACCGAAGGAGCCGAAACGCCGCGCCAGAAGAAAAATGTAGGAGGCAAAATGGTCAAGTACATACAGCATTTTGGTCTAACGGTCAGCAATCTGGATGAAGCCCGGCACTTTTTTCATGACCTCTTGGGTCTGGAAGCGACAGAAGTGCGCGAGACCAGCGGAGAACGGCCGGAGATAATCTTGGGCATACCGGATGTATCACTGCGTCTCTGCCTGTTCAGGCTCCCCGATGGCAATAACCTTGAGGTAATCGAATACCTGAATCCCAGGGGAACTAAGCTGGACCTGCGAACCTGCAATCCCGGCGTGCCCCATATTTCCTTTGTGGTGGATGATATCCAGAAAATGTATGATGACCTCAGTGCCAGAGGGATGAAGTTCGTCAATCCGCCGTACTGGGGAGGTCAGAGCGTGGCCGGCGTGGGGTGGGGTGTCTGCTTCCTCAGAGGGCCCGACGGCATCTCAATAGAGCTTATGCAGCCGCCAAAAGAAAAATAGATTATGCATATTTAAACTAACCAAAGTTCAAATTGGACGTTATCCAGACCGGCTTTTAAGGTTTCAGCAGAACAGCGATGTTCTGTCCGCTCCGTATTGAGTCAAATCCTCTCTGTGCATCCTCCAGAGGCATAATCTCGGAAATCAGTGGCCTGACATCCACCAGTTTGTTTTCCATCAGGTTTAAAGCGATTTTCACCGGGCCGCTGATGTGTCCCTTGATGGTCAGCTGCTTTTCCGTCC